>NZ_JBEZNW010000050.1:0-46068 GCF_040653355.1 Streptomyces sp. NPDC047971
TCCCCCGTTCGGCCGCCTCGCCGCACCGTTGGGGCTCCTCCCCGGGTGCCGGTGCGCCCCCCCCCCGCCGCTGGGCGCCCCCCGCCCCACACCGCCGGCCGGACGTCTCGTTCCCGGGGGTGTCACGCCGCCGATGAGTGCACCGGCGTCGGCTCGGGGCGCTTCGTTCCCGGGGGTGTCACGCCGCCGAGTGCACCGGCGTCGGCTCGGGGCGCTTGGCCGTGCGGCCCTCCCCGGAGGAGCGGCCCCGGAGCCGACGGCCGAGCCACGGGCCCAGGAAGGACCCGACCCACCGCAACTCGTCGACCGCCGCCCGCGCGCCGGACCGTGGCGGGCCGGGACGCGCCGGGAGCGGGCGGGTCCACGCGTCGCTGCTGCCGGGCAGCTCCAGCGCGTCGGCGACCGCGGCGGCGATGCGTTCATGACCCAGCGGGCTGGCGTGGAGCCGGTCCGGGCTCCACAGGCGCGAGTCCGTGACGACGGGGTGTGGGTAGGTCTCGGCGACCGCGACGCCGTGCCGCCCGGCCGCCTCCCGGATACCGGCGTTGAGCGCGGTGACGCGGGCGGTCAGGGGCCGGGCCATCGGGATCATGCGCGCGGTGTCCGGGAACGTCACCGTGGCCACCCTCGCGCCCTGGGCGGTGAGTTCGGCGAACATCGCCTCCAGATGGCCGACCACCTCGTCGACGTCGAAGCGGGGCCGGAGCAGGTCGTTCATCCCCGCCACCACGGTGGCCACGTCCGGACGCAGCGCCAGGGCCGGTCCGAGCTGCTCGGCCCGCACCTGCCCGGCCAGCTTCCCGCGCACGGCCAGATTGGCGTAGGTCAGTCCGGGGCTGGTCTCGGCGATCAGCTCCGCGAGCCGGTCGGCGCAGCCGCGCAGCCCGGTGGTGTCGTCGCCGTCCCCGAGCCCCTCGGACTGGCTGTCGCCCAGCGCGACGTAACGCGTGTACGGACCGTTGTACATGGACGCTTCGCTCCTCCGTGACCCGCGTGTCCCGTCCGACGCCGCCGCGCCACGCGGTCGCGTCGAATGCAACACGTTTGTTATTCAACTCGTTGAATATAGCGTGAGGGGGGCGTCGAGCGGGACGCCGTGTCAGTGGCTGGTGCCAGCATCGTGAGATGACTGTCAGCCCCGCATCGATCAGCACCTACTGGGACGCCGCCGCCGCGGCCTTCGACGACGAACCGGACCACGGCCTGCGGGCCGCCGGCACCCGTGCCGCCTGGGCCCGGCGGCTGGGCGACTGGATGCCGCCCGGCCCGGCCGACGTCCTCGACATCGGCTGCGGTACGGGATCGCTCTCCCTGCTCCTGGCCGAGGCGGGGCATCGCGTGACCGGCGTCGACCTGGCGCCGAAGATGGTGGAGCGGGCCCAAGCGAAACTTGCTGCCGCCCGTCTCCCGGCGGGCTTTCTGACCGGCGACGCCATGGCGCCGCCGACCGGGGAGCGGCGCTTCGACGTCGCGCTGTCCCGCCACCTGCTCTGGACCCTCCCTGATCCGGTGGCCGCGCTGCGCGAGTGGATCGGCCGGCTCCGGCCGCGGGGTCGGCTGGTCCTCGTCGAGGGCCGCTGGCGGGAGTCGGGGCAGGGCGGCGCGTACGTCGCCGGGCCCGAGACGCTTCCGTGGTGTGGAGGGATCGGGGCCGAGGAGCTGGCCGAGACGGTCCGCCCCCTCGTCTCCCGGCTGCGCGTCGAGCGGCTGGACGGCGAGGGGGACGACGACCTGTGGGGCAAGCGGGTGGACGACGAGCGGTACGCCGTGATCGCCGAGGTCCGAGGGTGAGGTACCCGGACCGCGGGTCAGCGTGACGGTGTCACGCGGTAGCGGTGGAACGGGGCCTCGGTGAGGGGGAGTTCGGGGCGCCAGATCCTCAGAGCCTGGGCGGAGGGGGTGAACAGCTCCGCGGGGAGACGGTCGGTCGGGGTCCACTCCCAGCGACGGATCTTGTCCGGCTCCGCCACGGCCGGGGTCCCTTCGAAGGCCCGTACGACGGCCACCGCCGTCATCCGGGTCGGCTCCGTCGAGGTGAGCGTGTCGAGCAGGAACCCGATGACCTCGACGTCGGCGGCGGCGGCCATGAGCGTGGTCTCCTCGGCGAGTTCACGGACCGCCGCCTCCTCGATGGACTCCCCGGGGTCCACCTTGCCGCCCGGCAGCTCCCACGAACCCGTGGGGTGCAGCCCCAGGGGGACCCGCCCGCGCTCGTCGGTCACCACGACGCCCGCGCCCAGGGAAGCCTGCGCGGCCGGAGGGCGGGTGTTGCGGTGGGGCGCGGGCGGCTGCTCGGCGGCGGGCATGGCGGCTCCTCGTACGGACCGGGACGGATGTTCCTCCTCAGCCAACACCATCCGGTGCCGCCCGAGGCCGCCGAGGGGATCCGGTGCGCCTACCTCCCCTCCGTCCGCAGCCGTCGCAGAGCGAGCAGTCCGCCCACTCCGGGGACGACGGCGGCCCGACGGGTGCCCGGCGTACCGGCGTCGGACACCTGCCAGGCGGCCGCGATGACCACGAGATACGCGGTGCCGTGCAGCGGGCCGACGAGGCTCGACACGGCGGGCGTGTGCGCGGTGAGGAGGTTGACCAGCAGGGCCACGAGGGAGAACGCCTCGACCCCGGCGGCGATGCGCAGCGTACGCATGGTCGTCACGCTCCCGTGGTCGAACCGGGACGGACGATCATGAGGACGACGACGACCGCCCACAGGAGGTTGAACACCCCCGTGAGCATGGCCAGTCGCGCCGCGAGCGCCCGGGGCGCGCCGTCGGCGGCCATCTCCGGCCCTCCCACGAGCATGCGCTGCTGACGGGGCAGGATGGTGAGGGCGAGGATCGCCGCGGCGAGCGCCGTCAGTACCAGTGACGTGATCAGCCAGGCGTCGGTGAGCACACCGAGCTGAAGGGCGGTCGCGAGCCCGAAGACCGGAACGGCGACACCCACGACGGCGTAGCCGCGGCAGATCCGGTGCAGGATCGCGGCGACGGACGAGGCGCGGGTCCGTTCGCCGGGGGCATCGGTGCCGGCGTCCGTGCCGCTGGGCGCTGCCTCTCGCGCGAACCGGGGGAACATCGAGGCGGCCACGGCGATCGGTCCGACCGCCAGAATCGCCGCGATGACGTGTATGGACAGCAGCAACTTGGTCATGGGGGCCCTCCGGCCGTTCTCGATATGTTGGCTGCCAATAGATAGCACGTCTACTCTTCCAGTGTGTAGGCTGCCTACCTATGAGGGCGGATGCGGTGCGAGGGCACCTGGACGGACTCCTGCTGGCCGTGCTGGAGCAGGGGCCACTGCACGGATACGCGATCATCACCGCGGTCCAGCAGCGCAGCGGAGGCGCGCTCGATCTGCGGACCGGCACGATCTATCCGGCGCTCAACCGGCTGGAGCGGATCGGGCTGCTGAGCAGCAGCTGGGACTCGGTCGGCGAACGCCGACGGCGCTGCTACGCGCTCACCGACGCGGGCCGCGGCGCCCTCGCGGACGAACGGACCGCCTGGCGCGAGTTCACGGCGGCGATCGGCTCCGTCCTCAACCCCGCCGCCTCTCCCCGGCCCGCCACATGAGCGCCGCCGGTCGCCCCGGCGACCTCGTCGAGGCGTACGCCGCCGATCTGGCGGTCGCGCTGCACGGCCCGGCCCGGGCCAAGGCGCGACTGATCGAGGAACTGCGCGACGGGCTCGCCGACACGGCGGAGGCGTACACCCGTGAGGGAACGCCCTATGAGGAGGCGGTCCGTCGGGCGGTGCGGGAGTTCGGCACACCGGACGAGCTCGCGCCCGGGTGCCAGCGCGAACTGACGATCGCCCAGGCCCGGCACACCGCCCGGTCCGTCGTCCTCACCGCGCCCTTCCTCCTCGCCTGTTGGTACACGCTCTTCAGCAGCGGAACGGGAGCCGGCCAGCTCCTCGCGGTCTCGCTGGCCGGCGTCGCGGGCGTCGCGGCACTCCTCGCCGCGGCCATGCTGGCGGCCTCCGGCACCCTGGCCCGACGGCTCCCCACGCCGCACCGGCTGCCTCTCGTCGTCGCGTGGACCGGCACCACCGCGAGCATCGCGATGGCCCTGGCCACCCTGACGCTCGCCGTGGCGGCGATCCTGGCCGCCAACTGGCCCCTGATCGCGCTGGCCTGCGCACTGGCAGCGGCATCGCACGCCCTGACGGCCCCCTCGGCCCGCCAATGCCGCCGATGCGCCCGGCTGCCCGCCTGAGGGGTCGTCTCATGTGCTGCTGCTGGGTGGATTCCTTGACACGAGCACAGCGAGCTGGCGCAGTCGACGGCAGTACTGGGCTCCCAGAGGGTTGGTGTCGCCCTTGCCGGCATCGCCTGCACCCTCATCTGCTACCGCAGGCTCCATACGACTCCGGGCGTTTGGGAAGCTGCGCCATGATGGTCCGCGTGAGCGAAGAAACTGCGGTTGAGGCCGTATCACGCCTGTACCAAGAGTTCATGGAGTTGCCGTTTCCTCCCGGACTGGCTGGAGCGGACCGGGCTGGCTTCGACCTGGTGATGCTGGACTCGGACACCGCAGGCTGTGTTTTCACGTGGATCAAGAACGGCGGCGAGCTCGAAGCAAGGGGGAGAAGCACTCTGCTTCGCTGCATCGCCCGCCTAGACCGGGTCGTACCTCTCCTTGGCGAAGCGGACGCCCCTGAATACTGGCATCGCCTGAGCGTGATGGCTCAACTTGTCGCAGATTCCCCACACGTAGCCTCCGAATGAGATGACCTCTCATTCGTCCGCGAACCAGGAGCGGCCCTGAGCCCAGTGGGTCACCCAGCCCGTGAAGCCGGGGATGCCGGGCATCAGGGCGTCGGGCGTTTCGGGGCCGAAAGGCATCGCGCCCTCGCCGGCGATCTGCCAGACGTGACCACGATGCGGGCCGGTGACGATCAAGTGCCAATACATGCCGCAGCCGTCGGTGCCCAGCAGCAACGAGCCGTGGTCGAACACGGGGTCCGTCCGCGCCTCGAACTCCTCCACCGACAGCGCCTCCTCGTGGTCGTCCGCCTCCCACAGCCAGGCCGCGGTGAGCGGAAAGGGCTCGGCGAGCAGGCGGTCAGGGCGATCGGAGCCCCAGTCCGGCGGCGTCTGCGCGAGAGGCAGGAGGCCGTAGTAGGGCGGCCCGGCGCGCAGTCCGTCGCAGACCTCTGCCACGAACGTGCGGTACGGCTCCGGAAGCACGATGCCGTGCTCCACCTCGAAGGACCGCACCGCCTCCCAGCCGGCCGGCGGCGCGGCCTCGGGGTGGGACGCGCAGATCTGGCGCAGGGCGGCCAGCTCGACCGGGTCGCAGGTTTCCGTGTTCATGCCGGCCATCATGCAAGATCCCCCAGCGACGACCGTACGGTGGCTGGCAGATCCGCCCGAGCCGGTCACTCCTGCCGGCAGCCCCCATCCCCTACCGGCGGCTCTCGGTGACCACCGCCTCGACGAAGCGCTTCAGGCCCTCCGGGTTCGTCCCCAGGAACAGGTACGGTTCGATGAGCTCCAACTCCATGATCACGGGAACTCTCGACGAGTCGAGCGCCAGGTCCACGCGGGCGACCAGCGGCGTCTCTCCGCCCGGGACCACGGCCAACGCTTCCAGCGCCGTACGGAGTTCGGCATCGGTGGGCTGGTACGGAACGACGTCCGGATGCGGCGTCCGGGCGTTGTCGATCACGTTGGGCTCGGTCAGCACCTGCCCCTTGCGGATGGCGTGACTGAAGGCACCGGCGAAGAAGACCAGGGCGCGCTCTCCCTCCGCCACCAGCGGGAGGTACGGCTGGACCATGACGGCCCGTCCCTGGTCGAGCAGCATCCGGGCATGGGCGATGGCGTCCGCCTCCCGCCCGGGCTCGTAGCGCGCGGTGTCACGGGCGCCCAAGGAGACCGTCGGCTTCACCACGACCCCTTCGGGGGCATCGACGTACGCGGAGGGCACCTGCTCGCCGGGTTCGACGAACCGCGTGGGCACCACGGACACGCCGCGCTCCGCCAGCGCCGCCAGATACCGCTTGTCGCTGCTCCAGCGAACGACCCCCGCGGCGTTGTGCAGCCGGGTCGCGCGGCCCGTCGCCTCGGCCCACGACACGAAGTCGGCGAGCCGGTCCGCGTAGTTCCACGTCGACCGGATGACGGCCAGGTCGAAGCCGCCCCAGTCCACGGTGTCGTCCTCCCAGGACACCGCCTCCGCGGCGAGGCCGTCGGCCCGCAGCGCGTCCACGATCAGCGGAAGCTCCTCGTCGAGGTTCGCGTACTCCTGGCTCGTCACGATCGCGATCCTGGCAGCGCCCACGTGTTTCTCCCACCCGTCATGTCAGGTCCGTCCCTATGGGACACCAGTGTCATGGAGCCCTGTGCCGCCGGGCAAGATCCGACGGCGCGGCGGGACGGCGGCCCACGCCGAGGAACGCGCGTGTCACACCGAGGCGCACGGCCTCACGGGGAGACCGGGACCCTGAGCGGGGCGCGGAACGACAGCAGGTCGAGGACCGGTGGGGGAGGGGCGTCGGGGGTGAGGCGAAGGCCGGGGAAGCGGCGGGCCGCCGCGCGGAGGGCGACGGCCGCCTCCGTACGGGCCAGAGAGGCGCCCGGGCAGCGGTGACGGCCCACACCGAACGCCAGATGGTGACGGGCGTTGGCGCGGTACGGCCGCATCTCCTCCGGGGCGTCGAAGACCGCGGGGTCGGAGCCGCTGCCCATGAGCATCAGCAGGAGTTCCGCGCCGGCGGGGAGCCGTACTCCGCCGAGCTCCACCGACCGTTCGGTGACACGGCGCCAGGTGGTGACGGGAGGCTCACGGCGCAGCACCTCCTCGACCCACGCCCGCGCGAGCCCCTCCTCGTGTGCGGCGCGTTGCCAGATGCCCGACTCCTCGAGCGCGCCGCGCAGGACGGTGGCGATGAGCTGGCCGGTCGTCGACTGCCCGGCCACGAACACGAAGAAGCACGCGCCGACCGCCGTCTGCACGTCGAGCAGCTTCCCGTCGGGCAGCCTGTGGCGGACCAGCGCGCCGACGAAACTGTCCTCGGGTGCCGTCCGGTCGCTCACGACCGCGGTGAGCCACCGATGGAACTCGGCGACCAGAGTGGAGAGTTCGAGCTGGCGCTCGGGAGTCGGACGCCCCCAGAACAGTTCGAGCGAAGCGTCGCTCCAGCGGACCAGGGTCGCGGTGTCGAGTCCGTCGATGCCGAGCAGCTCCATCATGACCCGGCAGGGCAGGGTGTGGGCGAACGCGCCGAAGAGGTCGCTGCCGCCGTCTGCGTCGATCTCGGTCCCCACCGTGTCGAGCAGCTCGTCGGCGACCCGTTCGATCACGGGGACGGCCGCGGCGACCCGCTGGGCGTTGAAGAACCGGGTGACCACGCGGCGCAGGCCGGCGTGGGTCTCGCTGCCGTTGTTGGCGAGTGCGGGGCGGACCCGGAACCCCGCTCGGGCGAGCAGCCGGAGCGCCGGAACACCCAGCGGGGTGATGGCGTGCTGCGCGTTGTCGGGACGGAAGACCGCCGGGTCCAGCAGGACCCGGCGGATGTCGTCGTACCGGCTGACGAGCCACAGCCCGGTCGCCGGGTCGTGGTGGACGGGGGCCTCGGCCCGCAGCGTGTCGAGCCAGGGGTAGGGGTCGCGGACGAAACCCGTGCCGAACAGGTCGAGCGCCCCGAGCTCGCCGGTCGCCTCGTGCGGCGGGAGGAGCGAAGCGCCGGTCGTCCGACCGTACGGGCAGGCTCCGGCCGGATCGGTGGGGGACGCGGGCCCGGGCCCGCCGAAGGCGGCTGTCACGCTCGCGGACGCTAGCACGCGGCAGGGCACCTACCGGGCGGTGTGTGCGGGGGATCACTTCGGTATCCGCGCAGGCCAGATGAGGTTTCGCACCCGTACGAGAGGAATCCCGGCGAGTGATGGGCGCGCGGCCCCGACGGGGTCGCGCCCGGGTCGGCAGGCGGCCCGGGCGCGACGGCGGAACCGGGCGCGTCGGTGGAACCGGGGCGACGGCCGGGCCGGTCCGCTGCACCGGAACCGGTCCGCTACATCAGAGCCCGGCCCGCGGGACCTCGGGGCCCGGCGACGGCGATGGCGCTCGCCGGGCACAGCTCGGCGGCCTCTCGGGCGGCCGCTCGCCGCGCGGCGAGCGGGGTGGCCTCGAGAAGGACGACGCGGCCGTCGGCCTCGTCCTGGTCGAACACCTCGGGTGCGGTCAGGACGCACATCCCGGCACCCTGGCAGCGTCCGCGCACGATGCTCAGTTCCATGGCGCTACTTCCCGTCCCAGGTCACGGGGAGGCGGTGCACACCGTAGATGTTCATGTCCGTGCGCAGGGGCACGTCATCGGCCGGGACGGCCAGGCGCAGGGTCGGGAACCGGGTGAGGAGCGCGGGCAGGGCCACGCGCATCTCGACACGGGCCAGTTGCTGGCCCAGGCACTAGCCACCGATCTTCCAGCCGGGGGCGTGGGACAGCGCGTTGTCGTAGAGCTCCTGCGGGTAGGCATCGTCGACAGCGATGCCCGCCGCCCGCCAGGGCGCGGAGGCCGTGATCTGCTGCTTCAACTGCTCGGGGAGTTCGAGGGAGTCGGGGAACTCGGTGACCTCCTCCGGCGCGAGCACGCACGGCTCAGGCACGTAGAGGTCCTCGTCCGCGTCGAACGGCTCGGGCGGCGTGGCCAGCACGTCGGTGACATCTGCGGCGGTCCGCCAGGACAGTTCGATCGGAATGCTTGAGTCCGGTTCGTGCTCCGAAGGGCACCACAGGACCTGGAGCAGGTCGGTTCGCCCGGGCGGCCGCAGCAGGGGTATGTCCCGCGCGTACAACTGGGCCACGGGAACCAGGGGATGCGGGCCGTGGTGCCCGATGCGGCAGTCAGGCCAGGGTTGCCTTGTGGGCCACAGCAGGGGCCCGCCGATCGAGCTGTCGTGCACGGTGGGAGAGCCGGGACGTGGGTGCAGCCTGACCGCTGGGCGGGCCAGGGGAGCCAGCGCGGGGAAGATCGCGGCGATGTCGACCGGCCGCGACGGGGTGCTACGTGTGCGATCCATGGCACGATCTTGCCAACACCCTCTGACAGCGGGCCTCCAAGACTCCTGACGGAAGATCTCAAAGCCCCTGTTGGTGCGCGCGGTTGGTACTGTCCGACTGTGACTTTGACTGACCTGAGGGACGGCTTTCGCGATGACGACCAGCGGAAGTGCGTCCAAGCAGTCGTTCACAGTCGCCTCGCGGATGACCGGGAGCAGCAGGAGTGCCGCTACCTGATGCGTTTCTGGTGGCAGCTGACCATGCCGTACCAGGAAGTCTCGCTTGAGGAACTGCGCCTGAACGTGGGCAGGCAGAAGCTGGACGCCGTTGTGGAACTGATCAGCGCCATCCGGTCCTCCCACGACGAGATCGATGCGTGGCTTGCGTCTGCGCAGAAGACGTTCCCGGTGATTCAGGACCGCGGCTTCAGCCTGGACCGCGACGGCTGAGGCACGAGGTTCGTCAGGAGCCGTCAGCAGACCGAGCACCCGGCACTCTCAGACCAGCCGCCTGATCAGACTCCAAGTGCTGCACCAGGAGCTTGCGGGCCCCTGCTTCAACCTGAGCCCAAGCAAGGCGGCTAGGTAGGTTGACGCCACAGCGCAGGTCGCAGCGAAGGAGACCCCCGCCTGCTGCGAACCCGGCGGCGACGAGGGCCAAGAGAGCGGCAGGGACACGGGCCGTTCGGCTTCCGCTCGGATGGACACCTCGTGCACAGCGCTACGGCCCGGGTAGTGCGTCGGGTGATCAGCCACCGATACAGACTGTCACCTGTGGTGCATCATCCGGAGGAGGCTCCCCGGCGGTGCCGCCTCCATCAGCGAGGCGGCTGGCGGTGGGGCATGCCTGGGTAGCGGCAGGAATCGCGGATGGGCGGGACGGAGGATGCGCACCCCTGCCTGCCGCTCACATGGACACGCTGAGGGGCCGGCCTCCTTCTCTGCGAAGAAGGCCGAGGTCGGCCCCGCTGCCGATTCAGCCGCATCCATGGACCTCTCTTCTCACCTGACAGTGGAAGTATGGGCCGCTCAAGGTGACTCGTACGGGCATGGGCTTGCCTGCTCTGCCGCCCGTCACGGTCTGGCAGGTGTACTCCGGCATCTTCCGCTCGATGGGGACGAGAACGGCCTCGGGAATGTTGTTGCAGCGCACGAGATCGGGCAGGAAGTAGCCGTAGACGGCGTTTGCGGCACCGTCCCGCGTGAGGATCGCCATGCGCGGTTCAGCGCCCCACTTCACGTCGTTCGGAGCGTCCGGCTTGGTGTACGCGAGGATGTCCCACTCGATCTTCAGGCCCTCCCATGTGCTCTCGCACACCGCCTTCGCCCCTTCCCTCTGCTTCAGAGACGCAGGGCATCGGGCCGTTGTCGTCCCGTCCGTGTTGACCATGTCGAGGACCTTCTCGCGCAAGCCGAAGGCGACGATCTCGTGAAAGGCCGCACCTGGCGGCGGCGACGGCTGCAGTTCCCCCGTCGGTTCGGGTACCGGCTTCACGACCTTCTGCGGTAGCTCTGCATAGGCCGGCTTCGGCGTTGAGTCGTCGTCCGCGCCGGCTCCGCAGCCCGTAAGCAGCAGCCCGAGGCATCCGGCAGCCGCGATCATCTTCATGCGCATGACGGAAACAGTAGTGACAATGACGGACCCGCCTTGCGCCAGGTGGAACCGCGGCCATCAGGGTGGACACCCCTACGAACGTGCGGCTGCGGGTCACCGGCCGCCGGCGGAGCCGGGGTGGAGTGCGATCACCAGCAGATCGTCCCGCGGTCCTCTCCGCGAGAGCGGAGTGGCCGGTCAGCCGCAAGCTGATGCGCGCCGCCGTTTCCGGTGCACTTGGAGAAGTGGAGCGTGCCGGCGTTTCAGACGGTCAGCATTTCACCCCAGCCGGATCGTCGGTCGTATTCATCTCGTTCTCCTTCGCTGGGCGCCGCGCGTCCGCACCTGGGGTCTTGCGTAAGTTCGCCCATGGCGCGCAAGATCCGTTCATGCTCAGGGGATTGATCAAGGGAGACAACGCTTTCGTCCCGACGGCGGCACTGCGTGTCGCCGTCCGGAACGGCGTCGACGTCGCGGCGCTGCTCGTGACGGATCAGGGCCGGGTCCGGGGTGACGCAGACATCGTGTTCGACGGCGCTCCGGCGCACCCGTCGGGCGCGGTAAGGATGTTCGCCGGCGAGGACGGCACGGCGTGGCTGGAGACGGGCCTCACCTCGGTTGAGGAGGAGATCACCCGCGTCCTCGTCGTCGCGTCGACGGAGGAGGGCGCGCTGCGGGACGTGAGCGGACTCTCCGTGGAGGTCTTCGGGCCCGACGGCGCGACGGTCGTGGGGTACGAGGTGACCGACGTCGGCGGCGAGACGGCGATGGTCCTCGCGGAGCTGTACCGCCGATCCGGCGGCTGGAAGTTCCGCGCGGTCGGCCAGGGGTACGTGGACGGGCTGACGGGTCTCGCGGTGGACCACGGGGTGGACGTCGGCGAGGAGTCGCGGGAGGCCCTGGAACGGATCCCGAGGCCTGCCCCGCCAGCTGCCCCGGCTCAGGCCCAGCCCGCTGCTCCGGCCCAGGCCCCGGCTCCCGGCCTGCGCCTCACCCGGGACCAGCTCCTGGACATGACCCCGGACCAGATCCGGGCCCTGGCCGAGGCCCAAACCCAGGCCCGGGCCCAGGTGCACGCCCAGCCCCAGGCGCCGGCCCAGACCCAGCCGCAGGCCCCGCCCGCGCCACGGCCCGACCCGTCGGCCTGGACGTGCGGGCCCGTCTTCACGCCGCGCACCGTCACCGGCCGGGACAACGACGTCATCACCGTGAAGGATCTCCCGCCCGGCCCCGTCATGGTCGAACTGGCCGTGAAGGGCGGCGGCTACACGGGGCTGTGGCGCCTCGACGATGCCAACGCCAAGGGGCGTCCACTCGTCAACACCACGGAGAAGGACTTCCGGGGCCGGGTGATCGCCTCCGTCCCCGAGCACGGGCGGCTGCGCCTGCGGCTGGAGGCGAGCGATTCCTGGCAGGTGCGGATCCTGCCACTGGCGGAGGCCGGGCACCTGTCGAAGGACCCGCTGGAGAGCTGGGGACCCGACGTCCTGCTCCACACCCGAGGGACCGCCGACGTCACCTTCCGCTTCAAGGGCACCAGCAATTTCATCGTCTACCTCTACCGGTTGGCGGGGCACACGGACCCCACCACGCTTCCCAGTCCCGGAAGAGCCGCCGTCAATGAAATCGGCGCGCGCAAGGAGACCTTGCCGCTGCCCGAGGGCCCGCTCCTGGTCTACCTGTCCGTGGCGGACGGCCCCTGGGACGCGCGCCTGAAGGACGTGCAGCCCCACAGCACCGGCCAGGACGCCGACAGCCCGGCGAAACTGCCCGAGCCCCGCGGGGCACTGGGCTGGCTGCGCCGAGCGAGGCGCTGAGCGGGGCTGGTCGGACATGCCTGACGGGGCAGCGCCCGGACGCTGCCCCCACTCCGCCTCCATGCGGGTTCAGGCCGGATTGGCCACAACGTCGGCCATTCCTGTCAGCCGGCGTCCGCCTTGAAGGGGAGGATCGCACTCGCGTTCCCCCCAGGCAGCTGAGCGAGAGGACGGGTCCTGTGCTTGGGCAGGCGGGCCTTGCGGGCGGCGATCCGACGTGGCCGTCGACGTCATCTCCCTGCCTGCGTCCGCCCGTGCCGCGGCTGCGGCGAGCCGGGCCCGGGTCGCCGCAGGGAAGCCCGTAGAAGATGGTGGGAGATGTCCACGCCGCCCGCGACACATTCAGCGAGTGCTGACGCAAAAATCATCTCTCCCCGCTCGCTGTCGCAGCGCATGCCGACTCCGGCAGGCGACGACCCTGACCGGACGCCGGCCATACGTCGCCGACTTCGGGCGGACCGGACCGGTGGCGGCAGCAACGTGACGACGCCACCGCGTGGCTGCTCGACAACATGGCGACCTACGCAGGCAGAGCAGCTATTCCACGAACCACCACATCCAGTTCGCCGCCGACTACGCCGGCAACACCCCGCATGGTGGCCCGGTCGGAACGTGAGAGACATCCACGGTGGAACTGCAGCTCGCCCCGACGGTGCCGGCACAACGGCACTTCTCCGGCCGCCCCTGGTCACACGCTCGACACCGGCTCGCCGACCGTCGGCCCTCCGGCGATACCGTCGCCCGCGTCAACGGTGAGCCTGCCACCGCGCAGGTCAACGGCCCGCGGCACACGAGTATGTGCACGATGCCGCGCACCTCCCGACAATGAAGAGGTGCGCGCATGAGAAGGTATCGTCCGAATCCACTCCTGTGGTCGTCAGGTCTTCCTCCATCGCATGGCTGCAGGCCGGCACAACACCCACGGCCGCACGTGAAATTCCTACCGGCCTCACCCCACAAGCCCAGCCGCCGCGGCCCTGTACCGTCCGCACCCGCCCAAGGCCCAGCCACTGCACCGACCGGATAGGGAATGTCCGCCGAACTCGATCGCACGTCACCGTTGAGCGGACCCCGGCAGGTCGGCCACCTCTCGTGGGCGGCTCTGCGCCGCACTCCGGCGGCCATGTGGAACAACGACCTCACGGACGACGCGGCCGCACTGACCTACTACGCCGTCCTGACGGTTCTCCCCACACTGCTCGTCATCGTCCTGGCCTTCGGCCTTGTCAGCCCGGACACCGCGGAGACGTTCATCGTCCACGTCTCCCAATACGCTCCCGGACAGTCCGGAGCCGAACTCCACGACCTCCTCGTGCGCGCGTTCGCACCGAACTCCGCGAACTGGACACTGATGGCCGCGGGCGCAATCAGCGCTCTGTGGTCCGCATGCAGCTATCTGGCCGTCTTCCGTCGCGCCCTGCATCGTATCCACGGCCTCCCCGACCGCCGCTCGCCCTGGCGCAGAGCGCACCGCATCGTGGCCACCGCCCTGGCGCTGCTCGCTCTCCTTGTCGTCAGCGCACTCGTCCTGCTGCTGAGCGGACCACTCGCAGGACATGTCGGCAGCCTGCTGCACCTCGACACCACCGCGGCCTTCATCTGGGGCCTCGCCCGCTGGCCGCTGCTCCTGTGCCTCGTCGCAGGACTCGTCGTACTCGTCTTCCGTACCGGCCCCGCCCCGGCACACCGACGCCGTCACAGCTTCGCGGGCGGAGCGTTGGCCTCCGGGCTGTGGCTGACCGTCTCCGGCGGCTTCACGCTCTACAGCTCCGCACTCGGCACGTACAGCAGGCTCTACGGATCCCTTGCTGGAACCGTGGTCTTCCTCATCTGGCTGTGGCTGTCCAACCTCGCCCTGCTCACCGGCGCCCAGTTCATCGTCGAATTGCAGAACCTTCCGTCACGCCCCGTGCGCCCGGCCCTCGCGACAGGCGACAGCGGACGAGCGCCGAGCCCGTGAACCCGGAAGGAGCCAGAACGCTCCCCATGGCCCGCCGACGTGTCGTCCGGCGCCACGAAGAACTCCACGATGACCTTCACCCGGGGCGTCATGCCCGACTGTCTACAGCCCTGATCGGCCGGACACGTCCTGGACGTTGCAGGTCATGGCATCGCTGACGGTGGGTTCGTTGCCATCGGCGGGGTGGTGGTTGTGGACGCTCCGGCGCGGACGACGGCTTGGTCCCCTCGTGGACCGAACAGGTGCAGGATCTCCACGGCGCTCGTGTCAGCAGGGCCGAACCAATGAGGTTCGGTGGTGTCGAACTCGGCCACTTCACCGGGCCGCAGGGTGAAGTCCCTTTCCCCGAGGATGAGCCGTAGCCGACCGGCCAGGACATAGAGCCATTCGTAGCCCTCATGGGTGACCAACTCCGGCGGGCGGGGTGCCAGTACCTGCTTGAAGACCTGAACCCGGCCCGGATACTGCGTCAGGGGCACGAGGATGCTTCCGCGCTCCTTGTGCAGGGGCCGCAGGTGCACCCGTGGGTCACCGCTGGCCGGCGCAGCCACCAGCTGGTCGAGTGCGACGTGGTGCGCTCGTGCCAGCGGGATGAGCAGGTCCAGAGTAGGGCGCCGCTTGCCCGACTCCACCCGCGACAGCGTGCTGACCGAGATCCCGGTCGTGGCCGCGAGCGCTTCGAGCGTGAGTCCCCGTTCCCGACGAAGTCGGCGCAGCCGGGGCCCGATGCCATCGAGAACCTGCTCCAACTCTGCGTCCTTGGATCCTGTGTTCATGGATCCAGTTTTGCAGTGTTCGCAAAAACGATGGTCTGCGGCGGTCACCTCGGACGAGCCTTGCCGGGCATTGTTCCCGGACATCAGAGGTAGAACGTGACCGCGACCGCGACGACACACCCTGTTCAACTCGTGCTTAGTGCGCGCAGACGCTGGACGGTACTGGCCGTCTGCTGTCTGAGTATGTTCCTGGTGGGCCTGGACACCACGATCGTCAATGTGGGTCTGCCGGCCATCGGGCGCGGCCTGGAAGTCGACACGCGCGGTCTCGAATGGATCGTGGACGCCTACACCCTCGTCCTGGCCAGTCTCCTGATCTCCTCCGGCGCGCTGGCGGATCGCTTCGGACGCCGCCGGGTGTTCCAGTGCGGGCTGGCCGTGTTCGGCGCGGCCTCACTGCTCTGCGCGCTCGCCCCGTCGGCGGGCGTCCTCATCGCGGCCCGCGCCCTGCAGGGCGTCGGTGCCTCGATGCTCAGCCCCGTGGCGCTCGCGATCGTGGTGAACGTGATGCCGGACCCGAAGGAACGGGCGCGGGCGATCGGCATCTGGGCGTCGGTGTTCGGACTGAGCATGGCCGCCGGACCCGTCACGGGCGGCGCGCTGCTCGCAGCGCTCGACTGGCGGGCGCTGTTCTGGATCAACGCACCCGTCATCGCGGCCGCTCTGTTGCTCAGTGTGGTGTTCGTACCGGAGTCCCGGGCGCGGCGGGCTCGAAGGCTCGACCTGCCCGGCCAGGCCCTGCTGACCATGGTCCTCGCAGTCGTGGTCGGCGTCCTGATCGAAGGGCCGCGGGTCGGCTGGACGTCGCCCGTGGCGTTGACGGGATACGCATGGGCTGCCGTGGCGACAGCCGGATTCGTATGGATCGAGTCCCGCCGACCTGAGCCGCTGATGGACCTGCGGCTTTTCGGCCGCCCAGTCTTCAGCGGCGCCGTCGTCGGCGCGGTGGCGCTCTTCATCGCCCTGAACATGACCCTGCTGCTGAACACCCTCTACCTGCAGCACACCCGGGGATGGACGCCGCTGGCAGCCGGGGTGGCGACCTTGCCCTTGGCCGTCGGAGCGACCGTCTGCGCCCCCTGGTCCGGCCGCATGGTCGCCCGCACGGGGCCGCGGCTGCCACTGCTGCTTGCCGGCGGTTTCATCACAGCCGGCGGGCTCTGCCTCGTCCGGCTCACCCCGCACACGAACGTGCTCCTGCTTCTGGCCGCGTACGCGCTCATCGGCATCGGGTTCGGCTTCGCCAACGCCCCGATCACCAACACCGCGGTCAACGGACTGCCACCCACCCGTGCCGCTGTGGCCGGGGCGATCACCTCCACCGCACGGCAACTCGGCTCCGCTCTCGGCATCGCTCTCGCCGGCGTCCTGGTCGCGGCCACAGGCCCGACGGAGCTCGCGCACGCGTCCCGCCCGGGCTGGATCCTGGTCGCCACCTGCGGCGTACTGCTCTGTCTCGTGGCCCACGTATCGCAGCCGAAGGACGCCACCACCGGCCCCGCCTCCCCACCAGCGCGGTGAGCCGCGTGACTCACCGCAACGCGCCGTAGTCCGCCGAAAGGCCACCGCCTCGCAGCCTCACCTGGACCATCGAACCCGGACCGACACGCCCGCACACGCCGCCTACGAAGCACTCGCAGCCTGGCGCGACCCCACAACCTGGGCCACGGTTCTCACCGTCCACACGGACGACGGTGACGTCGGTCGTCGACCTCAAGCCCAGTCAGCCGGGCCCGCAGTGCCCGAGCGGACGGCCCGGGGGCCCTGCCGGCAAGCAGCCGGCAGGGCCCCCGCCGGCCGTGAGGAGCGGAACGGCGACGCGCGCCCGTAACCGCTTCGGGCCGCGGCTGACGCCCTGACACCCTGCACGCCGTTGCGGAACGCACTCCCTGCCCGGCACCGAGCCCATCTCGGGCGGGCCGGCTCCGATGGTCGGCGAGAAGCGGCGCCCGGGAGCCGCCTGTCACAGCCGCAATCCGGCCCGTCTGAGCGCGATCTCGCAGAGGTCGGTGATGACCTCCCGGTCCCCCTGGCGCCACGCGTCGGCGAGGCCACCCGCAGGGGCGGGAAGCGCGGCGAGGTCGCCCGGCGGTCCGGTGAGAGCACGCAGGGCGAGCAGGTCAGCGCCTCCGGGGGCGTCGAGAAGCCGTCGAATGGTTGCGCTGCGCCGGATCCAGAGCAGACGAGGCGGGAGCCACACCAGCAGGACAAAGGCCACGGGAATGACGATCAGAGCCGTCGCGGTGACGGTGGCCACGCGGCTGACCGTTTCCTGCAGCGATTCTCCGGCTTCGGCGAACCCGGTGCTGGCGTCGGCCGCGGACTGGAGCGGCTTCCGCAAGAGGCCGCCGACAAAAGGCACGTCTGACGCCGCGTCGCCTGCGTTGCCGAGTTCAGTGGCCAGGCTGTTGCCCGAGCTTTCGACTTTCCGCCCTGGCTCGGCCAGAAGCATGATCGTTTCGCGGACGGTGAGAGCAGCCCATACGGCAGCGGCGATCAGAAGTACGGCGATCAGGTCTGCGAGCACCTGAAGGTTCCGGCGTACTGGTGTCTGAGCGTAGAGGCGCATCGGCGGGGCTCCCGTTCGGGCCATGGCGGCGAGGAGGATCGACCACCGCTGGCCGCGGATCGGCCGACCGACCGTACGTCGGTCTCGACTCTCGCACCTCACTCCACAAGAAATCGGCCGTGACACGAGGCATGGCCGGCACTCGGTGAAGGAGGCCAAGAGAACCGTCCCCGGTCAGCACGCGCATTCACACCCCGACCCTGCTGCACGCCCGTACGGAGCTAAGCCCGCTACATCCCGATCGCGGACAGCCGCTCGATCCGCTCGGGGGGACAGCGCTGCGGCTGCGCTGATTCCGGACCCACGCGAGCTTGAGCCCCGGCTCCTCCTGGTCCTGTCGACGTTCGCCCGATGTCTTCTGGGCACGCCGAAAGTGCCCCTCACGCTCGGAGAACTGACGATTCGTCCTATGGGTTGTGCGGGCACTGCCGGCGCCGCTGGACACCACCCTCACGTGCTGCAGGGGCTGACTCGGTTTTGTGGCCGAGCTCTTCGAACAGGAGGATCATCGTCCGTCCCTGCCCAGCGGCGCCGTCGACGTCGGCCCGGTCGGTGGCCGACGCCATGACAGCCGTACGGGCCGTGATCCAGGCGCGAGAGTCCCGAATCCGGGGGTCGGCTACTCGACGCGGAGCCAGGGCTCGCAGTTTCCGGAGATCTTGATCTGTTCGTCCACGAGTTCGACTTCGAACGTCGCCATTTCACCTGCCGGGACGTAGCGGGACTTCACCTTGGCGTTCGGGTGAGCTGAGTCGTTGGCGATGCTGCATCGGCCTGCAGATGCGTTGACGGCGCCGAGAGTGGAATAGGTACCGGGGCACATGTCTTCGGGGACGCGATGGATGCCTTCCCCATACTGCCTGTCCGCGTCGGCCGGTCCGGGCCGGTCGGCACATTTGGCGGTTCCGTTGCTGTCTGCACCAGTGGGCGCCTGCGCTGCTCCGGCCGACGTACTGGTAGGTGGTGTTTCGGCCGTGTCCTGCGAGCCGCTGCAGCCGACGAGCAGCATGAGTGATGCCGCTGAGAGCGCAAGGCTGGTCCTTCTGATCATCAGAACTCCTCCAAGGAGCGGACGAGAACAGCGATTGCATTTCGTGGTTGATGCAGGAGTTTCTTCAGCGCCGCTGCTCCAGTGTGAGGACCGCCTTGGCGATTGACGACCTGCGGTGGGAACTGCAGGGCGGGATCTGAGGAAGGCCCGCATCAAGTCCCCGCCATATGGGGCGCATCTGCGAACACTCCTGCTCGGTGAGGAGGAGACGCCACATCCCTCGGTCCGACGAAGTAGGGGGACGCAACTCATCCCGCGGGCGGAGTCGCCCGTCCCGGACCGGCCCTAGCCTGACCAGTGAGTAGTGAAAAGGCCTGTGCGGCACACTCTGAGACTCAAGGAGACCGAGCACCGTGGCATCCCCCACCAAGAATTTCGCGGAAGGCGCCGTGCTGTTCGGCATCGGACTCGCACTCCGCCTGTTCACCGAGGATATCGAGATCCCCGTCTTCACACTCACGAAACTAGGTGTCGTACTGATGGCCATCGGCGGCATCGAGATCCTCTACGGCGTGTACCGGACAGCGAGCAGCAGGAGCGGCAAGTCCGGCTCCTGACAGATCTCGATCGCCGACCGGTTGCCCTTCCTCATGAAGCCCGTCTTGTCCAGGACCAGCGCCACGTCGGCCTCGCTCAGACGCTCGACCGGGTAGGGCAGCACCACATCACGGACCCGGGTCCGCATCCCAGGGTGCGGCGGCCCCCAACAGCCACTGTGTCGACCAAGGCGTCGCGGCACCGGCCTGCTCAGCCACCTGCCACCCCTTCTTGCGCGGCACGTCCGCCAGCAGCCCCCTCACCTAGGCGACTGCTGGCGCTCGCGGCTCTGACCGCTGGAAGCACCCAGGATCCCCAGCCCCAGGCCCGCCAGCTCCACGTCCCGCAGCTCCACCTGATCCGAGTTCACCACGATCAGTGCAGACAGGATGACCCTCGCGGTCAGTGCCCCTCGACCACCTCAACCAGGCGGTCGGACGTTTGTAGCCAGGCTAGTCGGGAAGCGTCGCCAGACTCCAAGTGACAGATGCGAAGGGCTCCTTGATGACTGGCTGTTCGCGCGGCTGGAAGCCGAACTCCTCGTAGAAGCGGTCCCAGATACGGCGCTCCTCGGCGTCGGACAGCTCAATCACGGGTTCGTCCACCACCTGTCGATGTACCAACCGGCCGGTAGAGAGGTCGCTGAGAGACCGTTCACGGAAGTGCGGACGGAACCAAATCCAAAGAGCTCCATCAATGGGCCCATCATCGAGACCGGAACCGACTCCTCCCGCCTCGCCAGCGCACGAGCAAGCGCCGATCACGCTGCAGTCAGCTGACCCGAGCCCCATGCTGATCCGCTACCCAAAGGGGCAGCGGATCAGCACGACAGCGGCCCAGACTCGAATCCCCATGTACGGCCAGTCGCAGATGTGACCTTCAGCGACCATCTTCGGTGGGAGCCGACCCTGATGAGTCTGATTCGGCTCTAGGCTCGGAACGCCTTCCGAAGGAGCTCGCCGAACTCGGCCGGGTGCGTAGTCAGGCCGATGTGCCCGCCGGGGAAGTGCAGAAGTTCCGTGCCGAGACGCTCGGCCAGGAATGCGGTCGGCCGGTAGGGCAGTTCGCCGCGCGAGTCCTGGCCGCAGGCGAGTACGAGCCGGTTCGACAGTGTCGCCAACCGGTGGATGTCCGGGGCGTAGGACATGAAGCTCGGCACGATGCGTCCGACGAAGTAGGGCAGGTTGGCCATCGTACGCTCGACTCGCGCCGCTGCCTGCGGTGGAAGTTCCCTCTCGGCCTGCGGCTCGGAGCTGCCGCCGTCCTTCTTGAGACCCGCAGCGAACACGGCCATCGCCGGCATGAGCCCCTCGGCATGGAACGCGGCCTGTACGCGTGCGATGAACGCACGGTGTTCGGGGGCGTCCGGCAGGACCTCCACTACCGGAGGCTCGTGTGACACGAGGCGTTCGATGCGTTCGGGATGGGCGGTGAGCAGGTGCAAGGCGGCGATCGCGCCCGAGCTGGACCCGAACACCCGGGCGGGCTCATCGGGCGACAGCAGTTCCAGTATCCGCAAGGCGTCGTCGGCGTGTTCGGCCACGCTCTGCTCGGCTTCGGGGTCATCGAGTGTGCTTCGGGACATGCCGCGCGGGTCGTAGGTCGCGACCCTGTACTCGGCGGCCAGGCCGTCGGCAATGCCGTCGAAGGAGGCGGCGCCACCCGTCCCTCCAGGGATCAGCAGCAGGAGCGGGCCCCGGCCTCGCACTTCGTAGTGCAGAGTCGCGCCGTTCACGCGAAGGGTGCCGGTAGTCGGGTCGGTCATGCGGAATCTCCTTCTTGGTCGGGCCAGTGCTCCAGGAGGGTGTGGAGGGCGTCGAGGGCACGGACCCAGGACTGCTGCGGCGAACGCGCATGCGCGAACCCGCCCGCCGCCTCCAAGGCGACGAAGCCGTGGAACGTGCTGCGCAGCAACCGGACCGCGTCAGTCAGGTCGGGTTCGGTCAGTCCGTAGCCGCGAAGCATGCCGTAGGTCAGCGCGACCGCACGCCGCGGCCCAGCCGCCTCTGCGGCCAGATCGGGGTCGATCCGGATCGGGGTCTGTGTTGCCATGTAGCGGCCCGGATGTTTGTGTGCGTACTCCCGCCATGCGTCGGCAAAGGCGACCAGCGCCTCCTTGCCCGCCCGCCCGGAGGTCGCCTCCGCGATGTGGATGGTCTTCTCGTCCGCCGCCAACAGCGCGATCCGTCCGCGCAGATCCTCCAGGCTGCGGACATGTGTGTAGAGGCTCGCATCCTTCACGCCGAGTCGACGTGCCACCTGCGACATGGTCACCCGGTCGAGCCCGACCTCGTCCGCCAGCTCGGCGCCCGCGATCGTCACCCGCTCCGCCGTCAGCCCCGCCCGCGTCATGCATCCTCCCGATCCTAGGGGTCCTAGGTTAAACCTAGAGATCCTAGGAATGCGAAATGGGAGGTGTCAGTCAGGCTGGTACTGCTGTTGCGGCTGGCTCACCGCACGCCGCATCGCCAGCACGTGGTGGCCAACGGGTAGGCGGCCGTGGACGCGACCCGTGCAGCCGTTCAAGAGACGCTGCCATCTGCTGGTGCGTCGGTGAGAGGGCTGCGACGAAGCTCCGCCGGGGCCTGACCGAGGCCCCGACGCGTTGAGGGGAGTCGAAGCTCATCGCCGAGAGGTTGAGCAGGGCCATGTCGTACGGCTGGGTGCAATCGGGGCCGCCCGCGCGGATCCGTGGCGGGTTGGTGGGCAGTGGGTGCGGTGCCATTGAGGGGGAGGTACTCACTGCCGGCCTCGTAGAGGTCGCGTTGGCTGCCGAACGGTTCCTCACCTGGACGTGCAGGTGAGGCGGCCACGCAATGCGGTGGTCCTGCCCGCCGGGGGCGGAGCTGGGCGGCCTGGGCGGGGCCGATGCCGTGCAGGGCATCGACCGGGAGCGGGCCGAGGAAGCTGTCGACGGCGCGGTGGTCGGGCAGGTGAAGCATCCCGGAGCGGCTCACCCGTGCGGAGGCGGTCGCGGCCGTCGCCCAGGTGTCGGCGACGCCGATGTGAGTGTCGACGCCGGTCTGCAGGAGCGCTCTCACCCGGAACTGCTGCGCGAGCTCGCCGGCATCACGCCGAACACGCGCAGCGCGCCCTTGACCTGTGCGAGTCCGGCGGTGGGTTGGAGCGGCTGGACGAGCGGGGTGAACCCGGCGAGGAGGCCCAGTACGAGCCGCTGGTTCTCGGGGGAGGTGTCCGGGCGGCACCGGACGTGCCACAGCGTGTGTGACGGCGACGGTCTGCTCATGCCGCGCTCCGGGTCTGCTCGCGCTCGGCGCGCACCAGGGCTACCAACTCCGCCCGGCCCGCCGCCGGCCTGGGCCGGGCCCAGTAGGGGTGGAAGTAGACGGCGGTCGACAGGCGCAGGAGGCGGCCGCGCAGCCGGGTGGTGGCCGTCGTGCCAGGCCGGGCGAGGACCTCGTACGTCGCGGCCCAGGATCGCTGGGCGGACACGAGATCGTCAGGGAATGCAGGGTGCCTCATACCCTTCAGTAGCTCACATGTTCGAATATGCTCGCAAGTCGCGACGCACCGCCCGACCTGCCGAGGCGTGACTGGGCGTTTCAGTTGCCCCTGAGCGTGTGTGCTTGGCCGGCTGAGCGTGATGGTCGGCCCAGGCCATTTCCTCGTTGTCCACAGCGCGGCCGATGAGTTTGTTGCTCTCGGTCGGTCCAAGCTGGTGATACGCCAGGAAAGGACGCTGCCATGTCAGAGCTTCTCGTCGATTTCATCACCTCCCTCGACGGCTGTGCATCGGGACAGGGATGGCCCGGGTTCTGGGGCCTTGAGGGCCCGGAATACCTCGCATGGCTCGGCGAACAGCCCGAGGCCACCTATCTGATGGGAGCGAACACTTACCGCCTGATGTCGGGCTTCGCCGCAGGTGAGGTCCCGAATGGCCAGGACGAGTTCAGGCCCGAAGAAGAGGCGTCCGTCGACGAGCTCACGCAAGCGTCCAAGGTGGTGTTCTCCTCCTCGCTCGAAGGGCCACTGACGTGGGCCAACTCCACGCTCGTCCGTGACGACGCTGTCGAGGCGGTCCGTGCCATGAAGTCGAGCGGATCGGGGCTCCTCAGCACGATCGGCAGCCTCAGCCTGTGCCGCTCCCTGCTACGAGCCGGACTCGTTGACCGCTTCCGGGTCGTGATCTTCCCGGTGATCACCGGGGCCACGGGCGAGGAACGCATCTACGACGGCTATCCGGACGTTGCCCTCGAGATGATCGAGCACCGCACCTTCGACGGCCGCATCCAGCTGGTCGAGTACAAGCCCCGCGTGCTCGAGCACCCGCCGCTCGGCGTCCCTGCGTGACGCCGTCCCCGTCCGCCGGTCTGGACGTGTGCCAGGCCGGCGTCGGCGGCGCGGAGCAGGCCCCTAGAGGGCCGTCGTCAGGACGCTAGCTGAGCGCTCCACCTGGCCGATGGGGCCAGCTGAAGCGCTCAGTCACACGAGGGGACCCCAGTCCTGTGCCACCGATCCTTGACCGATTGCCATCAAGGTTGGACCACTGCACGGTTCGTGCCATCGAACCTTGACCGCCCTGGTCAGGCCCTCACGGGGCGATGTCAGCCCCATGCTGGATGATCCCGTCATGCTGATTGCGACCAACGAGCGTGGCCACGTGGTGAAGCGCGCCACCAAGCCCGCCATCGGGACAATGCTGGCCAACCTGCGGCAGGGCAACGCCCACATGGTCGTCGAGCGGGTGGACAGGGAACGGCCCGGCGACTGGTACATCCAGGTCCTGCTGCGGGAGAACAACACCTACCAACTCGAATACCGGGACGGCTTGGCCGAGCAGCACTTTCAGACCATGACCGTGTCCCAGGAGAAGGTCCTGACGGCACTGCTCGGCTGGGCTGCGGCGAAGCCGGGCTGGCGGGACGCCTTCATGTGGAACAACATCGGCGAGCAGTTCAGCTCCAGCAACCAGGATGCACCTGAGCCTGCTGGCGCTGTGGGGCAGGCTGCGATGCCCGGGGCAGTCTGACCAGGGCGGTCGAGATTTGATGGCAGAACCGTGCAGTGGTCCAACTTCGGTGGCACAGGACAACCCCGGCCGGTCGGCAGACGCGCGGATCTGCGCCCCCCTCTGTGTGCCCTAAGGGGACGCCCAGCGGTGCGCCGCGATCGGGCGCTCAGGGTGGGTAGCGTATACGCGAGCCGATCAGAGCTCGGGAAGATCCAGGGGCACGCACGGGAAGGAGCCTTGCGTAGGCTCCGGGCAAATGCTCACCCCCATCCCCGCGACCCCGACTTTGATGTAGCTGCTGGAGAGATTAGGGATTTGCCCTCGGGCATGGTGCGGCTGTGGGTGTGGCGCTGTGTGCCCAGGCGGTGCCGGTGACGCCGATGATCGTTGCTGCCGCGAGAGCCGCTGCGTACAGGGCGATGGTCTTGCGCGTGGACCAGTCTCTCTTGCGCTGTGACACCTCCGACACGACGGACGGGTGAGGTTACCCAGGTGGCTTGGCGTTTCTTCGCACGTACGCGGGGCCACTGTCCTGTCTGCGCCTCCCTTCAGGACGGCCGGGTACGAAAGAGCCTCGAGCGGAGGTGAGCCGTGCCCACAGCGACCGACTGCGTTCGCCGGGCGTCCGCTCCGCGAGTGGGTTGCCGCAGACTTTCCTTGCCGCGCTGGCCGTGGCTCCCGTGGACGTCACCGTCGGTGCTGCGGCCGGCAAGCCTGCGCTGGCTGTTCCGCCCTCCTGCAGCGTGCAGGTGATGAGCGTAACGCTGTCGGCCCTGCGCGCACTCGCATCATCACTGAGACGACCATGGCCACGCTGGGGGAGCTGTCCGCAAGGCGATGATCGCTCTGGCGGACGCCGATGCATGGCGCGAGCCGGGCGCGATCGAGACGCAGTTCTAGGCGCACCCCCGGCGCGTGTCCGCGGACCCGGGCTACGACGTCGCCAAGTGCCGTCGACTGGATGTGGGCACTGTCGAGGCGTAGGTGGAGCATGAACCGGGGATCTGAAGGCCCGCATGAGAGCCGCTTTGCTCCGAGGTGCTCAGGACGGCTGATCACTCCCTGGGCCGTAGTCCCGGACACCCGCCGGTCCACCAGCCGCAGGGAGATCGCATCCACTGGAGATGTACGGGAGACCAGACGGTTCTCGACATCCTCGCGCGGGCCAGGCTGATCGCTCTCGACGGGGACACCGTCGACCTGGCCCACGAGGCCCTCGTTACCGCTTGGCCCCGACTGGACGCGGAGTCGCGGGGTGTGGGTTCCCCGGGCGGTAGAGCTGACAGGCCGTCGTCCCGCTGCCTGTCGGTGCATGTCGCGGAGGCGAAACGGCAGTTCCTAGACCAGCTTGAGCTTCTCCTCGACGAAGAGGACGAACGTTGAGAAGCCTACGAAGGTGCCGCCTCCATAGACCGCGCATTCGAGTCCTGTTGCCCCGTAGTGGCGGGAGACCATGCCCGCGATCAGGCCCCCGGCGAAGCCCGAGAGGACGCCGACGATGATCGCCAGTACCCGGGCGCGGGCGTGGAGTCGGTCCACTTCTCGTTGGAGGCGCTCGGTTTCGTTGGTCGACGCAGTTTCCATGTCCGTTACCCCTTGGTGTTGTCGGTGCCGATTCGGGCAGGCTCGGCCGGCCGGTCGAGTACCAGGGATAGCCTCTACAAGCGTTCATCGGGTTGATGTGAACAAGCATGAACGAGATCTTCAGGGGGCTGCGGGTGAGTGGAGCCGAGCTGTGGGGGCGCGACGCGAACGAAGAGCTGAGCGGGCGCCTGAGGCGGGCGATGACCGCTCAGAGCCTGACTCAGTCCCTGCTCGCCAGAAACGCGGAGCTTTCTGCGGCGGCGGTCAGTAACGCGCTCAACGCCGAGAAGGGACCCCCGTCGGTGCATTCCCTGAAGCAGCTCGCCCTCGCTCTGGGGGTTCCTGGGGATGAGCTGGCGGAATGGACGGATCTGCGGGACAGGGCGACACGGAATCCGCCCAGGCCAGTTCCTGCGACCGCACCTGCCGGGAGGTTCGATCGCTATCTTGCGGCTGCTGGGCGTGCCGCCCTCGAAGATCCGTACGCCGGTATCCTGCCCGGCGTCATCCCTCCTCTGGCGGGCGTACATCTGAGGCAGCAAGCCCGGCTGACCGGCCACAGCGCCCCTCACGCTCGGGGCGCGACCGAACTTCCGTACGACGGGGGAGCGGTGCCAGCGGAACAGATCCTGCTGCGCGGAGAATCTGGCATCGTGTCCGCGGGGCCGGGCGGTGGCAAGACGACCCTGTTGCGTACCCATCTGGCTGCGGCGGTTGGGCGCCTGCGCACCATGCAGGTGGTGGCCTCGATACCGGTCCTGGTGCCGGCCGCTGCCTTGACAGGTCTTCCGCTTACCCAGGCGATCGCCGAAGGTGCCACAGCCATGCTCGCTCCGCACGGATTGCCCGACAGGTTGCCCACAGCCTTCTTCCGCAAGCAGCCCAAGCCAGGCATGGCCTGGCTTGTCATGGTCGACGGCCTCGATGAGATCACCGACACCAGGACTCGGCGGAGGCTGCTGCAAACCCTTTCCCAAGCAATGCACGGTGATGAAGAGTTGTACCGGGTTCTGGTCACCACCCGCCCGTTGCCGGCGGAGGAGCTCGATGACCTCGGCGACCAGGTGCCTCACTACGAACTGCAGGCACTCGGCACCAAGGACCTGCCCGACTTCGCGTGCCGGTGGTTCGAAGCACTGCAGCTGCCTGATCCGGACTCGGACGCCGTGCGGTTCATCGGTGCCCTCGACCGCAGCGGGCTGCTGGATCTGGCTCGTACTCCGTTGATGAGCACCATGTTGTGTCAGCTGTATGCCGCGGACCCGGGGGGTGAGTTGCCCAGGGGGCGAGGTGCGATCTTCCGGCGTTTCGTCGATCTCCTTCACGAACGCCAGCATGGGTGGGACAGCAGCAGTGTCACGGAGCAGACGCGCATCATGTTGGCGCGGTACGGTCCTGACGCTCTCGCGATGGGCCAGCGCACTCTCGATCACCTTCCCACCCTGGTCACCTACCTGGCTGCCCAGCAGTACGAGGGCAAAGAGGAACCGGTCCCAGAAGCGCTGGCCTCGCAGCCTGAGGCGGCCCGTCCGGCGCGCGTGCCGAAGCGGGTATGGGCTGACTTCCTGACCGAGGCAGTTCGCCGCAGCGGGCTGCTGACCCTGCAGTCCGGCCGGTTCACCTTTTCTCACCAGACGCTGCGCGAGTATCTGGCGGCGCGCCACACCGTGCACGATGCAGACGCCGCGCGGCGGGTGCTGTCCGGCCTGCTCGACAACGGCTGGTCCCGCCCCCGCCCGTGGGCGCGCAGGATCTGGAGTCTGCCGAGCAGCATCAAGGACTCCTACGGAGGGTTCCTTCTCGACATCTGTGCGGAACTGGGCGTGGACACGGCGCCCGTCCTCCATCGGCTAGCGGCCCATGGCGGGACAGACGGTTGCTTCTTCGTTCTCCGTCAGGCAAACCTTGGCACTCTGGTGCCGGAACGCGTCATCGCGGCTGCCACCGAATCCCTCGCCTCGTTCGTTCACAACGCTCCGGCCAGTATCGATCCCTTCGAGTTCTTCGCAGCAGCCCGGGAGTTGGCGGAAACAGGCGATCCACGCGGCCTCGATGCCCTTGCCGCCACAGCTGACATCGGGCTCGGCCGGAACGCGATCCAGCGCTGGCTGCTACCACGACTCAGGCATCTGTATGACGCAACACGTGTCACGGACAGTTTCATCCGTATGGCCTCAGCACGAGAACTTGCCAGGCTGGGGGATCCTCGCGGCCGAAGCCTGCTCATCGAGCTTCTGGAACATCCCACCCATCTCGACTTCGCAGATCGGTACGAAGTGGCGGGGCATCTTGCCGAGCTCGGCGTGCACCACGCTCCCGAGATTCTCGCTGCCCAGGCGCACGACCCCGAACTGGACGGCCGGTACCGCATCGAGGCGGCTCATGCTCTGACGGAGCTCGAGGACCAGCGTGGTCTGGCCGCCCTTCTGTCATGCGTAGCCGACTCCGGCCGCGCGGGCGCCGAGCGAGTCGAGGCGGCACTGAGAATCACCATGGTCAGGCAGCACCGGCGGGACGGTTGGAACACCATGGCAGCGCTGACGAACGATCTCACTCTCGACGGCCGTCACCGGGTCGATGCGGCATGGCACCTCGTGCAACGCAACGACACACGTGGTGAAGACGCCCTCGTGACGCTGAGCAACGACCGGGCATTGTCGGCCTCCGCCCGTTGGCGAGCGATCCGGGGTCTGAATCGCCTGGGCATCCCCTGGCCGAGTGACAAGCCCTGATGTCGGCTCCACGAGTACCGCTGCCGCACCGGTCCGAGCCCCCACTCGCGACGCCGCCGACGCCACTACCGCACGGATGACCACCGACGTCGCCGACCTTCCTTGCCGCGCCCGCTACCCCGAAGCGGTCGGCCGGTGACTGCGACGCACCCTGGGAAAGTCCAAGGGAAGCCTGGGCAAGCCGTCCTGAACACCGGCTTGACCACCCGGCCGGTGGCGCTCCGGCGAGGCGGCGTCGGGCAAGGCCGTCCCCGGGCTCAGCTGTGTGAGGTTCTCCCCAGCGAGGCCCAGTCCAACTTCATCCCGCTCGGGGCAGTCCGCCCTGACGACTCGGAGACGCCGACGGCCGGCTGAGCCGGCCTTGGCTGTGGCCCGGAGGTGGTTGATGACGTCAGGGACGGCGTCCTTCGGTCAGCAGTGCGGCTGCACTTCGGCATGAAGGTCGTGCGCTGACCGCTCCCCGCCCGTGACCAGCACGAGTCGATGCGTTTCCGAGCGGCACCATCCAACGCGGTGTGGGCGCGCGACGGCCGTGAACTGATGCAGGCTCAGAGGCTGGCGAGGGTGCTCTCCACGGTGTCGAGAAGGACCCGCCTGTCGCGGTGTACCCGGGCGAGGATGCGCAGGCCGTAGCACGTGCTCTGGATGCGCCGGGCCAGGGCGTGGAGATCCCCGTCGGCACGGATCTCGCCGGCGTGGCGGCCATGGGAGAGGGCGGTGTAGAGCGCGTCCGCGACCTTGTCGAAGCTGCGCGCAGCCAGGTCCTTGATGTCCTGGTCGTGTGCGGAGGCTTCGACGGCGGCGTTGATCGTGAAGCACCCTCGATGCCCTGACTCGTCCAGATCCGTGTCGACCGCCTGGACCATCAGCCGGCGCAGACGGTCCTTCACAGGAGCCGGGCCCTGGAGGAGCGCGACTTGTTCGGCGGTGTTGGTCTCGTGGTACAGGTTGAGCGCGCGCAGATACAGCGACCGCTTGTCGCCGAAGGCGTTGTAGAGGCTTGAGGGCCCGAGACCGGTGCCGGCGCAGAGGTCGCGCGTCGACGTCCCTTCGTAGCCCAGGCGCCAGAAGGCCTCCATGGCGGCACGTAGGGCGCGTTCCTCGTCGAATTCTCGGGGCCTTGCCATGGGCTCAGCCTACGTCGAGCTCGGCCGAACCCCGGCGACGGGCCCCTCGCGTCAGGCCACGGCTCCGACCGCTTCGATCTCGATCATCCAGTCCGGATCCGCGAGGGCGGTGACCTGGATGAACGTCTCGGCGGGGAAGGGGTGCTGGTACTGCTCCGCCCGGAGGGCCGCGAAGAGGTCTTGGTGGGAGATGTCCGTGACGAAGACGGTGAGTTTGACTGCCCGGTCGAGCCCTGAGCCCGCTCGCGCAAGAACGGTGGATACATTGGCCAGCGCCTGCCGAGCCTGCGTGGTGAAGTCACCACCGACCGTGGTGCCGTTGCCGTCGACAGGCGCCTGTCCCGACGTGAAGACGAGACCGCCGACCCGAATGCCGAGCGATATCCCGGCCGCTTCGTACCAGTCGGGGTCTGCGGTGACGCGGACGCGGTCGACCGGAGTTGAGGGCGAGGCCATGGTTGCTCCTTGTGCGCGTGCTGCCTGGAAGCGGTGCGAGCGTCGAACTGCCCGTACAGGGCTGTACGCACCTTAACAGGTTTTGAATCGAACGCTTCAGAATGAGATTCGTTGTCGCCGCTGAGGACTTCGAGCTCCGAGGGGGGCCTGGCGCTGCACCGGGAGGAGTAACTGTGGCTGCGGCAAGCCCGATTGAGCCGCCGTTGTCACGGATGCGGCCGGCGGTCTGCTCGCTCCGCCGCCCCCGGCGTAGGTGGCTAGCCTGGGCGTCGGCTGTTCCAACGAGGACGACCGGGAGCAGGGGCCGGAACAACGTCCTGGCCGAACCCATTCATCGCTCATACGATCGCGGCATGTTGAATACGGGGTGTCGTGTCGCTCTCGGCGTGGTGGCTTCCAGCGCCTTCTTCTGGGCAGTCGCCGGGGCCGTTGACCTCGGACTGGAGCGAGTCCAAAGAGGGTTCGCCCTCCCTGACGGCGGAGAGTGGTACACGCTCGCCCTGTTCGTCGGCTTCATCGTGGCCTACTTCAGCGTGGCCTCCCTTACCGATACGGCCGTTGAGCGGTACGCAGCACTGGTCCCGGCGGCGGGTGCCGGCTTCGGTGTCATCTCGTGCGTGCTCATGGGCCAGCAGACACGCCACTGGGCCGGCGCCGCCGTTATGGCACTGATCGGTTCCGCCTTGCTGCTCATGGTTCATCTACGGAATCGCCCAAGGCGTGCCCGGCTTGATGCAGGCGCGGCTGAGTAGGGGAGTCGATGCGACGAGGTGCTCAACTACAGCCGAACGGCGGTCACGCCCCGGCTTCATGGCTTTCTGGCAGGGGAATGGGATGTCCTTCCGCGCGGTTGGGTCCGGGGGAATGAACCAGTTGTGTGCCTGCGGAACCCTCGTCACGAGGCTGTGTTCCCACTGCTGCCTACCGTACGAACTTCATCTCTCAGCCGGCCGCGTCCCCACCGTTCGCACTTGCGGCGGAAGCGGCCCGCTCCTACGCCTCGCCGACATTCCCACGCCTGCCGGGCTGCCCGGGAGCTGCTGAAGGACTACTGGCTCTGGGCTGCCGAGGCGGCGGCCGATCTCTCGAACGCGATGCCGTACGCCGCCGTGCCGGCCAGGCACGGCCTCGGGGACACCCGATCTCGGTTCGTGGCGCGTGGCCCCGCGAGCGCCCGCCGAGAGAGGCGGACGCTCGCGCTGTGACGGCCGGGCGCGGATGCCTCAGTGAGAGGAACGGGTCTCGATGCCGGCGCTGGAGAAGAGGGTGAGCGGCGGGCAGAAGACCTTGGACACTCCACTGGTCTTCCAGGTCGGGGCGGTACGGGAGACGAGATTCCCGCCGTGCATGGGGTAGCAGAGCACGGTCGCCCGGTAGCTGCCCCCGTTGCTTCGGCTGCACTTGGCGTACGATCCGTTGTCGTACGAGCCGTACTCGCAGCCCGTGGGCCAGCCCATCACCGTTACATCCCCCGATGCGGGCGCGGCCGAGGCTGAGCCGTGGAAGCCGAGAGCCGCGGTCGCGGTCACCGCCGTGGCGGCCAGTACGCGCGTGATCCTGCTCATGTCTGCTACTCCTCAGGTCTTGTTGAGTACGGAGGTCTCGACGCCGGCGGACTGGGCCTTGGATTCGTTCTGGCAGTACGCGTAGGAGATGCCGTTCTGCCGCCACGGGCCCACGTATTCGACGATCTTTCCGTTGGGGTACTTGCACAGGACGAGACCCCGATACGAGCCACCGTTGTGGTCGCGGCACTCGGCTGCCCCGCCCCAATCGCGCATCCGCTCGTAATGGCAGTCGGCAGGGCGGCCCAACGCCCCTGCCGTCGCCGGTGTCCCGGTGCCCAGTACGAAGGCTCCGCTCAGCAGCACTCCGAATGCCGCGGGAGCGACGGCCCGTCGTATGCGTGTGCTCGTCGACACGATGCTTCACCTGCTTTCATTTGGTCGGGTGCGCGCAGAGCCGGCCTCTGGCCGGGGCGACTGGAGTCCCCGTTCTGCGCGCGTCACCGATCATGCCGAGCCGGGCCGCGGCGGTGTTGGCGCTGAGTCCCCGCTTGTTTGGCGCTCGGTCTCATGTGCGGGGCGCGCCGCCGAGCGACCGCTGTCGGTGCTCGCGGGGCGACAGTCCGTACGCACAACGGAAGGCGCGGGTGAAGTCGCCGGCGCGGGGGAAGCCCCAGCGAACGGCGACAGTGTGGATCGGGGTACTGCGCAGAGCGGGGTCCGCCAGGTCGTGATGGGCCTGCTCCAGACGGCGGGCGCGGATCCAGGCGGAGAGCGTCTCGCCTCCGGACTGCTCGGTGAAGACGCGGTGCAGATGGCTGAGGGAGATGTGGTGAGCGGCGGCGATCGTGGCGGGCTTCATTTCGGGGTCGTGCAAGTGCTGGCGGACGAACGCCCGAACGCGCTCGGCCAGCGCTCGCCGGTTGGTCTCCGCCGGTAGGGCGAACTCGTCGTCCAGAGCGTGGGAAAGGCAGGCGGACACCAGGTCGAGCACGGTCGTGCCGAGTCGGGGAGCGTCGCACGGGCGCAGGACATCGGCCTGCCGGCCCAGGCCGACGAGGAAGTCGGCCAACAGGGCGCCCGTGCCCTCCCGCGCCGAGAAACCCCGCCCGCTCATCTTCCGTATTTGCTGCGGCGGCAGGGGGAGTAGCTCCCTGGGGAAGTCGACGCCGACGCCTGTGACGGCGCGGCATTCGCCGGTGTCTGGTGCCCCCTCGAGGAAGTGGAGGTCGCGTGGGCCCAGCGGCGTCGTCTGCTCGCCGTCGTACGTGAGAGTCATCCGCCCGTCGAGCAGGAACGTGAGCTGACAGCGCTCCAGGTCGGGCTGCCGGGCGGTGCGGACTCCCCTCCAGAGGCGCGCGGGCGCGTACGAGGCGTGCCACACGGTCACCGGACCCAGCTCCATACGGCGTAACTGCGACTCCAAGGCGGAGGCGTGGGCGCCGGCGACGTCGACCTTGCGGTCCTGGAACATCAACTCCCGCCAGCAGTTGAACCTGTCCTCCGGCATGTCCTCGCTCCGGAACACGGTTCCGATCATTGCAGTGGCCCTCCGTCTCCCGCCGGGTTCGTCGCACCCCTAGACGGCTGAAGCGACGGGCCATGTGACATGTGCGGCTGTCGCGAGCGTCACAGCGTCGCCACGCGGACTACGAGTCCGGCTGCTCGGCGGCTGGCCTGGTCCCCGCAACCTGCCCGCGCCGTGCGCGCAGGCGGGTGGGGCTCGTCGGCCGTGGCGAAGCGACGCACGCTTCCTCCAACGGGATGTCACCGTCAACGGGCGGCCCGTTTCGGCCCCCGTCATCCCACCATCTCTGACAGGGCCGCACCGTGTTTCGGTCGCGCGTTCTCTTGGTGAGGTCAGCTGACATGCCCCGCCACGGGGCCTCATCGATGCTGTTCGTCCTGGTGAGGCGGCAGTAGCCCCCAAGGGGCCTGCAACCTACCGGCGGTTCGCCGTGCAGCCCGGCTCGGAGGGTGGGGCCGAAGGGTACAGGTCAGCGTCCCTCTGCCCTCCGACCGTCGGAAGGCAATGGTGGTCATACCGAGGTTCGACGATGTGGCCGGGACGTCCACGATGGTCGTCCAATGGGGCAAGCTCGTCGTTGGCTCCGGCGAGGCTGACTTCGAGTCCTTCGATCTCGACGGGCGGTCATGCTCTCCGAGGCATCCGCTCACACGGCGCGCCGAGGTGTTGTCCACCTCGCCGGCCGCGCCTCGATGCGGCGAGAATCCCCTGTGCCGGGCGGTACCGAAACCTCCGACGACACCGATCACGAGGCTGGCCCGCTGAACAGGATGTGCCCCGATCACGTCGCGGAGCGATCAATCGGATGTCCTGAGGCGTCGCACCGCATCGGGTGCGGTGTAGCGGGTCAGGCCCTCGGCGAGCTGCCTCTCCAGTGTCGCTGCGGATTGCTCGAAGTAGTCGGCGCGCACTCCCGCGTCTCGGGACGCGTGTGCCATGTTGCGTACGCTGGCCAGCACCACATCGAGTCCCTGGGCGAGCACCGGTTCGGCGTCCGAGTCGACGTCGGCGGCGAACGCGTGCATCACCTGCGACATGTTCGTCAGCCAGGGAACCAGGAGATCCGTGAAGCCGGCCGCGCTGCCCTCGCTGTGTGAGGTGGCCATGGCCAGCGAGTGGAAGAAGCCGTCGAACATCACGTTCATCGCACTCAGCAGGGCCAGGTCGTAGAGTGCGGCCATGCCCGCGTCGACGCCGAGGTATTTGGCGGCACCCAGGGCCTTCAACGTGTCTTCGTGTGCGTCGAAGTGTCGCTTTGGGCCGCTGTAGAGGACAGAGGCCCGCGAGGTAGCGACCGTCGAGGGAACCGCCATGATCCCGCCGTCCAGATAGGACGCGCCGTGGCCGGTCGCCCAGGCCTCCGCCTCCCGGGCCTGCGCCGGTGTTCCGTTGGTGAGGTTGACGAGCGTACGGCCGTGCAAGGAGCCTTCGGCGGGCCGGAGCACCGCGCCCGAGACGGCGTAGTCCAGAAGGCAGACCAGTGTCAGCGGGCTGGCGAGGACGGCCTCTTCGACCGTCGCGGCGCGTTGGGCGCCAAGCGCCACCAGTTCATCCGCCTTGGCGGCGCTGCGGTTCCACACGGTCGTGGGATGACCCGCGGTGACCATGGCGCCGGCCAGCGCGCGTCCCATCTCACCGAGACCGATGACGCTTACCGTTGTCCTGCCCATATGTGCTCCCCTGCATCTTCTCAGCGATTGATTGGCCCTCCTTACCCTCAGGTTGATCCCGACCTCCCGACAAGTACGCACTAAATAGTGAGTACTTACCTACGGGTGTGTAGGTGAGGGCCGCGCTGTGCCACGAGCTTGCTGTAAGGGGACGGAATCCGGCGGTTCGCACGACCGAAAATGATGCCGACGTGTCGTCGCGAAAGGACTGGATGAAGCTGAGCGCAGGCCCCTGTGTTTCGTCCAGGCTGCCGGGCCGGTGCTGGGTGGGTCTGGCAGTGTGCGCCGTGAGCGAGACCGTGCCCTTTCGCGGCCGGCCGTTGCGACCGTGCCCGCGGAGCGACTTCTGTGGTCTCCCGTTCGCGATCGACTCGGTCGATGAGCGTGACTGCCCCTGTATTGAGCAAACGCAATAATCCGTGGATGAGTTGAGCGTGACCAGCGGGCCCGGCTTCGACCGACTATCCGCCGCAGTCTCCCAGCGGCCCGCCTGGCGCGGGGTAGAAACCCGAGAACGCGAATGAATTCTACGTGCTGCGTTCCCGGATGGAGTTCGCCGATGACTGGTGCTTGAGACGTTTCTTACGGTGCGGTGAGGGCTGGGTGGCTTCGGAGAAGCCCGACTCGTCCAGCGCCGAACCAAACAGGTTCTCGGCAAGGGTCCCCGCGTACGCAGCAGCTTTGGTCTTCGACACGCCAGAACCTCAACGGTCAGCACATCGGCCGGACAGCGCCTGGTGATCTGAGGCGGAGAAGCGTCGGCAGTAGGCGGCGACGTTTCCAGCTGTTGGCGAGCCTGTAGGGCAAGTGGGATCGAGTCGAGCAGCTCTTCGCCCTGCTCGTCAGTCTCGCCGCCAGTGGGCCGGACGATCCGTCGGTGGGCCTGCCCTCGTGAGGCCGTCGGGGCTTCTGTCCGACGGCCTGGTCGCGCAATTCTCCCGCGCCGTTCGGTCTCGACAGGGGGTGTCGGGTGCGGGGGGTCGGCCGCGCTGAGCATGACCGCTCGCACCATCCAAAAATACCCCCGGGGGTACCCGTGCTACGCTCGATCTATACCCCCGGGGGTAAATGTCATCGCCGAAAGGAGCACCCGCGTGTTCTTCATTGACACCATCGAGACCGAGGGCCTGGGGAACCGGAGCTACCTCGCCGGCGGCGTCGCCAACGCCGTCGTGGTCGACCCGCCTCGCGACATCGACCGCGTCCTATCGGCGGCAGCTGTACGTGGGGTGCGGATTTCCCACGTGGTGGAGACCCACGTCCACAACGACTACGTCACCGGTGGCCTGGACCTGGCCCGCCTGACCGGCGCCGCGTACCTCGTACCGTCCGGCGCCCACGTCTCCTTTTCCCATGTCCCGGTCTCGGACGGCGACACCGTGGGCGTCGACGAGGGCGTCACGCTGCGGGCGCTGGCCACCCCCGGCCACACCCCCCACCACACCTCCTACGTTCTGGAGGAGGACGGCCGGGTCGCAGCGGTCTTCACGGGAGGTTCGCTGCTGATCGGCTCGGTGGGACGCCCCGATCTGGTCGAACCCCGCCTGACCGAACAGCTGGCCCGCGCTCAGTACGCCTCCGCCAACCGCCTGGCGGCCGAGCTCCCCGACGAGACACCGGTGCTGCCCACCCATGGATTCGGCAGCTTCTGCTCCTCCTCCCAGGCCGAGGGTGACGCCACCACCATCGGCAAGGAGAAGACCGCCAACGACGCCCTGGTCAAGGACGTCGACTCCTTCGTCGCCGACCTCCTGGCTGGCCTCGAGGACGTGCCCGCCTACTACGCCCACATGGGTCCGGCCAACGCCGCCGGCCCCGCCCCGGTCGACCTCGGAGCCCCGCCCCTGACCGACGCCACCGACATCGCCCGTCGGCTGGCCGCCGGGGAATGGGTCGTCGACCTGCGCAGCCGTATCGCGTTCGCCGAAGGGCACGTCGCGGGCTCGTTCAACTTCGAGGCGGACGGGAAGATCGCCACGTACCTGGCCTGGATGATCCCCTGGGGAAAACCCGTCACCCTCCTCGCCGACTCACCCGCCCAGCTCGCCGCTGCCCAGCGCGAACTGGTCCGTGTCGGCATCGACCGCCCCACCGCCGCGGCCACCGGCACCCTGGCCGACTGGATACCCGACGGCCACACCCCCCGGTCCTTCCCCCGCGCCACCTTCGCCGACCTCGCCGCCCAAGCACCCGGCCCCGACACCGTGATCCTCGACGTCCGCCGCGACTCCGAGCGCGCCAGGGGCTTCATCACAGGATCCGCCCATGTCCCCGTCCACGACCTCCACCGTCGCCTGGCCGATGTCCCGGCCGGAACCGTCTGGGTCCACTGCGCGGGCGGGATGCGCGCGGGAATCGCCGCCTCCCTCCTCGACGCCGCCGGACGCGACGTCGTCGCCATCGACGACTCCTTCGACGCCGCGACGCCCGCCGGCCTGACCCTCACCACCGACGACCGCACCCCCTGACCCCGTCCCCCTACCTGCCCACACCGACCTGGAAGGAAGGCGCATGTTCTCCCTCTTCCGCCGCGGCGCCGCCCGCGTCACCCCCGCCCAGGCCCACCAGCGCACCACCAATGGCCCCGCCGTGCTCCTCGACGTGCGTGAACGGGCCGAATGGAACACCGGACACGCCCCCGACGCCGTCCATGCCCCGCTCTCCCGCCTCCTGACCGGCGCCTCCCTGCCCCCGGCCGCCAAGGACAAGCAGCTGGTGGTCATCTGCCGATCCGGGCACCGGTCCCAGCAGGCCGCCCAACTCCTGACCAGCCGCGGCGCCCAGGCCGTCGACGTCAAGGGCGGCATGTACGCCTGGGCCGCGGACGGGCTCCCGGTCGTCGACGAACGCGGAAGCAGCGGCCGGATAGCGTGAGCACGCTCCTCCTCGCCCTCACCGCCGGAGCCGTCATCGGACTGGCCCTCGGGGCACTGGGCGGCGGCGGCAGCGTCCTGGCCGTCCCCGCCCTGATCTACCTCCTCGGCTTCACCCCGGCCGCCGCGACCACCGCCTCCCTGATCATCGTCGCCGCCACCTCGGCCACCGCCCTCTACCGCCACGCCACCTCCGGCAACGTTCGCTGGAAGACCGGCGCCCTGTTCGCGGCGGCCGGCATCCCGCCCGCCATCGCCGCCGCCGCCCTCTCCACCCGCGTCCCCGAGGCGGTACTGACCGCCGCGTTCGCGGTCATCGCAGCCCTCGCCGCACTGGCCATGTTCAAGCCCCGATCAGCCGAGCGGCAGCCGCGCCCCGTCCGGCCCGCACACGCCGCCGGAGCGGGCGCCGGACTCGGGGCGGTCACCGGCTTCCTCGGCGTCGGCGGCGGCTTCCTCGCCGTCCCCGCCCTCGTCACCGTCCTCGGCCTGCGCATGCGTACCGCCGTCGGCACCAGCCTCCTGGCCATCACCGTCAACTCCCTCGCCGCACTCACGGCCCGCGCCGGCACCCACACCCCGCTCCACTGGGCGGTCATCGCCCCCTTCACCGGCGCAGCGATCCTGGGTGCCTGGGACGGCAAACGCCTCGCCGCACGCGTCTCCGGACCTGCCCTCCAGCGGACTTTCGCGACCGTTCTGCTGGCCGTCGCCGCCCTCATGCTCGCCGACGTCCTCCACTGACCCGACCACAATGGACCGAACGCCCACCCATCCCCGCCGCCCACCACCTCACCCCCCAACAAGGACGGAACACCGCACCATGACCCACCCCCGCACCCTCGACGCGCACCAGGCCCACAGCCGCCTCCACGAACTGATCGTCCTGGACGTCCGCACCCCCAGCGAATACGCCACCGGACACATCCCCGGCGCCCTCAACATCCCCCTCGACCACCTCACCCGAGCCCTGCCCGACATCCGCAAGGCCGCCGACCGCGGCGACATCCTCGTCGTCTGCGCATCCGGCACCCGATCCGAGAACGCCTGCAAGAGCCTCACCGACGCCGGAATCACCACCGCCACCCTCATCGGCGGCACCACGGCCTGGACCGACGGCGGACACACCCTCCACCACCCCGAAGGTGCCACCCGCACCTCGTGGAGCATGGAACGCCAGGTCCGCTTCACCGCCGGCGCCGTCGTCCTGACCGGCCTTGCCCTCGGCCGCCTGCGCCCCGCCTTCCGCCTCGCCTCCGCAGGCATCGCCGGCGGCCTGGTCTTCTCCGCCCTCACCAACACCTGCGGCATGGCCGCTCTCCTCGCCAAGCTTCCCCACAACCGCCCCGACCAGGGCGATCTCGATGCCACCCTTGCCGCTCTCCGCGACCACTGACCCCCCTCCACCTCATACCCCCTGGGGTACCATGGAGGGAACGAGCGAAGCCCAGGAGGCACCGGTGAAAGTCGACGAAGACTCAGTCAACGCAGTCCTCAACCGCTTGCGCCGCGCTCAGGGGCAGCTCGCGGGAGTCATCGCCATGATCGAAGCCGGACGCGACTGCAAGGACGTCGTCACCCAGCTTGCCGCCGTCTCCCGAGCCCTCGACCGCGCCGGCTTCAAGATCGTCGCAAGCGGCATGCGCCAGTGCATGGCCAACGCCGACGAAAGCCAGGCTCCCATGACCGAGGAAGAGCTGGAGAAGCTCTTCCTCGCCCTCGCCTGACCCGTGGATTCCCGCTGCGGCCCGGCCCCGACCCTCGGGGCCGGGCCGCAGCGCTCCCAGGAATGCACGGGAGTCGAGTCGGTACGAAGACCCGGTCGTCTTTCAGGAGAACCCGGCCAGTGGATCCGGTGGAGGCTGTCGGTGAGGTGTCGCGGGCACTCGCGCGGGCAGAGGGGACCGGGACGGGTTCAGCAGTCGTAACGGTGGGTGTACGGGGTGTCGGGGCAGGCCCGGCAGACGAAGAAGTACATGCCGCCGACGTCGCCCAGGCCCATGTGGTGCCCGAACGTGGGAAGAGCGGCGGGGTCGGCCTCTGCCTCCCAGGAGGGGGGCGCGGCGAGGTCCTGGCGGAGGTCGCGGTCGTCCAGGGGCAGCCAACGACCCATGCCCGGCTCGGTCGCGGTGACACTGAGGAGGTGCTCCATGCGGGTGCCGCAGCCTGCGCAGTCGGGCCAGTCGGGCGACTGTGTCCATCCTGGGTAGCCACCGACCTTGCTCTGCTGCGTGGTGGCCACCTCGAAGTAGCTGAAGCCGTGTTCCTCTTCCAGGGCTTCGAACCGCTCCTCGAGCAGCTCGCTGAGCCCTTCCGGCAGATCCCAGTTCGGGTACTCCGCAGCCGGTGTGGGGGACACCGTGCACCGGCGCGGCACGTAGTCCTCCTCGGCTGTGTGCGGGACGGGCGGTTCCCTGCCAGCGGCCTTGGCGGCCGTCTGCGCCGCGCTGCGCCAGTGGAGGCTGGGGTTGGCCGCGTACTGGCCGTCCTCGTGGACCAGTGGACACCAGAGGATCTGCAACAGATCGGTACCGGTGGGGAAGACGAGACCGGGCACGTCCCGTGCGTACAGCTGGACTATCGGGACCATCGCGACCGGCTCGGGCCCGACGGGCGCGGCGAGCGGCTTGTAGTGATCCGGCTCGGTGCACATCGGCCAGGGTTCGTCGGCGGGCCACAGCAGTGGCCCGCCGATGGAACTGTCGGCTGTGCTCGGCTGCCCCGTCCGGGGGTAGAGGAGGGTCGCCTCGCGGGCCATACCGGCCAGCTCCGGAAAGACCGCCTCAACGTCGAACGGAGTCGGCGCCAGCGGCCGTGGCGTGCCAGGCCAGGACGGGGCTGCGCGCTGCTGCGCGTGTCCTGACGACATGGCATCTCCCGCTGCTGGCGATCTCGTGAGCCCGACCCTAGTTGGCGCCGCTGACAGCCGACGGGCCCACCCTGCCCCGCTGATGATCCCGTCACCGTTGCTCAGGTGTGCCTGTCGGGTGTGGGTCTGAGAGCGTCTGCACGGTGGTGGTTGGGGTCCCTCTGTCGCCTGCCTGAGACGCGGGATCCAGGCTGATCAGGTTGTTTTGCTGGGGTCGGGTTTGGCGTTTTGGCGATGCAGGGCCAGCAGGATCAGTAGGGAGAAGGCGGCGAACGCCGTGCCTGTGCGGGCGTGGTTGAAGGCTTCCCAGCGATTCAGGATTTCGGCGTGGTCGTGGGGTGCTGTGGTGGCGGCCCATTGCTTGATCCGGCCGTTGATGGGGACGTTGCCGAGCCGGGTTATGAGGAACGATGCGAGGGTGAGCAGGCTGGCGGCGCCGGCGAGCCGTCGTGGGGTGCCGCGGGTCATGATGGCGAGTGTGGCGGTGCTGAGTGCGGACAGTGCCATGGCGCCTTGCATGGTGATGCCGTTCATTTCCATCAGCTGTGTGTGGAAGGACAGTCTCGTCTCAAGTGGCACGGCGTCGAACGTGGGGACGAGGTTGGCGGCGCCGTAGCCGAACGCGCCTGCGAGGGCACCGGTGGACAGCAGGGCAAGACCTGTGGCGAGGGGGACGCGCATGGGGACTCCTTGGCGGCTCGAGTGTGGCGGGGTGGCGGCGGGGTGGTGTCAGGCGGGTTGGGGGGCGGGAGTTGTCGTGGTGGCTGCGGTGGTACGGGTCTCGTGCATGATCAGCAGGCCGTTGATCACCATGAGTGTTGCGGTGAGGCCGTGGACGGCGAGGGCGGTTGCAAGGGAGCCGTGGTGGGCCAGCACGTTGGTCATGTCGCCGTAGGCGGCGAGTGCTTCGACCAGTAGTGCCCAGCCGAGTGCGCGGCGGTGGCCTGTTATGAGCAGGATGGCCAGGACGAGGGCCAGGACGACGTCGCGGGTTCCTTTGATGATGAGGAAGCCGTCGCCGTCGCCGGGCGGCCAGTTCGGCAGGCCGAAGCCTGGCGCGATCGTCTGTGGGGCCAGGATGTACTGGGTCCCGAACCAGAGGATGAAGAGGATGAAGAGGGCGGCCAGGGCGGTGTTGATCTTCTTCAGTGTCATTGTTCCTTCTCCGTGTGGGTTGTCGTCGGCTGGGCGAGGCTGTCGGTGCGGTCGATGGACGGGGGAGTTGCGGTGCGGGTCGGGGTGGTGGGTCAGGCGAGGGCGGCGACGAGCAGGGTGAACGCGGTGACGATGACGGCGACTCGGACGTAGTGGTAGCGGTTCCAGCGCTGCAGTTGCTCCTTCCAGTCGGCGGGCCGGTTCTCGGGGGTCCAGGTCTTGTTGCGGTTGTTGATCGGGACGAGCAGCAGGATCGACATGACCACGCTGAGGATCAGCAGTCCGGCGGCGGTGGCGACGAGTGCGGCGCCGTGGTGCTGCCATCCGGTGACGGCCCAGACCGCGATGAGGACGAGCGAGCCGATGTACCAGAACGGCATGAGGGTGCCGAGCATCCGGCCGCCGTGTGCGTGGCCGAGCTGGCCGCTGTCCTCGGGGAGCGCGTCGAGGATCCGGCTCATGATGAAGGCGACGGAGAACTCCACCCCCACCATCAGTCCGACGACGACGGTGGTGACGACTTGGAGCGTGTCGAGCATGACGACCCCCTGGATCTAGCGCTGCTAGGTGATGAGGCAACGCTAGTACTGCTAACGCTTGATTGTCTAGCGATGCTAGAATTCGTGTATGTCAGTCAAGGAACGCAAGGAGCGCGAACGGGCGGAGCGTGAGCGCCTCATCGTGGCGACGGCCCGTGAACTCGCCGAGCAGCAGGGCTGGGACGCGGTCACCACCCGCCGTCTCGCCGAGCGCATCGAGTACAGCCAGCCCGTTCTCTACAGTCACTTCCGTGGCAAGCGGGAGATCATCGGCGCCGTCGCCCTGGAGGGTGCCACCGAGATGGCCGTGGCGCTGCGGGCGGCGACCTCCGCCGCGGTCGGCCCGCGGGAGCGGGCCGGCGCTCTCGCCCGCGCCTATCTCGACTTCGCCGCGCGCAATCCGGCGGTGTATGACGCCCTGTTCCAGCTCGACGGTGGCCTGGCGTACGCACGGGAGGACACCCCTGAGCCTCTGAAGGACGCCTTTGCCGCCCTGCTCGAGTCCCTCACCGAGGTGGCCGGCGACGGCGTTCATCCGGGGCTGTTCACCGAGGTCTTCTGGGCCGGCCTGCACGGCCTGGCCACCTTGACCCGGGCGGGGCGGCTGCCGCCGGAGCTCATCGAGCCGAGGGTGGAACTGCTGGTGGACCGGCTTGCCGTGGTCTGACACGGCACCCCGACGCGGCTTCCCGGCATGGCTCCTAGGCACGGGTCCCAGGCACGGGTCCACGGCGGGCAGGCGCCCGGACCCCGTTGCCTGTCTGCGGCGGTGCTTCCCGTCACTCGCCTCTACGCGGCGCAGCCGTGGGCTGCAGGGCCCGTCACCGTGGCGGGCACCTTCCCCGGAAGGTGTGATGCAGCATCGATCACGACCCGATACGCGTTTTTGCCGCCGCGTCACTCGCCGGGCTGGCCAACGGTCCTGATCCGGGATCCTGTGCGCGTGCTCATGGGGGATATCTGTTCTGGCTGGGGGTGTTCTTGGTGGCGCTGGGTTGTGTGCGGGGTTCCGCCGGTGCGGTGGATGCCTGGTCTGGGCAGTTGGTGTCAGGGGCGGGTGAGAGGATCACGAGGTGCCTCTGCCTCAGCCTGATGATCTGACCTCGCTGGTTCTGCGTACCGATTTCGGTGACGAGTGTGCCTGGGATTCGGTTCGAGCTGCACTGGATGCGGCGGACGAGTACTCCCATGCCACGTATGTGAGCGATTTTCGCTTTGCCGGTGTCGGGGTCCGTGACTTGATGACCGAAGAGGCTGCTGCTGACGAGGACGAGCAGGTCGTCTACGTGTTTCTGGCGGACGCGGTCACGATGGTGGATCCGGGTTGCCCGCTTCTGGCCGTGGATCTCTCGGACGAGCCTGGGCGGACGTTCAGGGTTCCTGCTCAATGGTTTCCGAACATTTCGGCCAACCTCAGCATCGCCAACATGGACTTTGCGGAGTTCGCCGATGCCGCTGATGGATCAGGGACCTTCTGTGGTTTTGACGAAGGCTGATGCCTTTCGTCGCTGATGTGCGGGCGCGGAACGAGGTTGCGGAACTGCCTCCGCGGTACGGGGCTGGCCGGCCGGTCTTTCGGTGGGTACCGGCGGGTCCGGTTGTGCGGTGGTTGGACGTGGTGTGTTGTTCCGGTCGCCGGTCATCGGCACCAGCCAAGGCCTGCTGCGCTGTGAAGGTGTACGCCAGGACCTGCGGGACCACGGTTGTTCACTCCGTCCCCGCCCCCGTACCCACTGCGGGCTCCGGCCCGGGTGGGTCCGCGCCCGCTCCGCTCGGCCGGTGAGGACGGTGCGGGTCGCTTCGGTCGGCCTTGATGTACATGACGTTGACGGGCATCCGGTTGTGGAGTGGTTCCTGGTTCGGGGCTGTCCGTCGGTGTTGCGTTGCGTCGGCGGGACGTGGTGCCTCAGGCTGTGGTCGGCGGTCCGGGTGGCGTCTGGTCCAGGCAGCAGCGGACGAAGTCCTGGACGACGGGGTCGGTGTCCGCGGCGGGCGGCCATGCGACGCCGACGCTGGTGGGGGCGATGCCGATGACGGGGCGGTAGACGACGCCGGGGCGCGGGTAGAAGCGGGCGGCGGATTCGGGGGCGAGGGCGATGCCGTAGCCGTTGGCGATCGCGGTCAGCCAGTCGTCGGGGTTCTCGGTGACGGCGCCGATGCGGACAGGGTGGCCCTCGCGCTCGTCGGCGGCCAGCCAGTAGTCGTGCCACGGTCCGGTCTCGGGCGGGGCGGCGACGAAGGGTTCGTCCCAGAGCTCGCGGAACGGGATCGCGTCGCGGCCGGCCAGTGGGTGTTCGTCGGGCAGGACGACCCACCGGGCTTCTGTCAGCAGCGTTTCGGTGCGCAGGTCGTCCTGGCCGGGGAAGGGCAGCCGGAGGAGTGCGGCGTCGACGTCTCCGGTGGCGAGTCCGGCGGTCGGGTCCGACCAGGGCGCCTGGCGCATGTCCACCCGCCAGCCGGGCCGGCGGGCGGCGAACGCGGCTGTGATCCGTGGGGTGAGTTCGTTGGCGGCGCTGGCGAGGAAGCCGACGCGCAGGACGCGGGAGGCGCGGGAGGCCGCGCTCCGGGTGTCTTGGCGCAGCCGGTCCCATGCGGTGAGGAGCCCGGGGACGCCGGCGGCGAGGGCGCGGCCGGGTTCGGTGAGCGTCATGCCGGCGCGGGAGCGGGTGAAGAGTTGTACGCCGAGCAGGAGTTCGAGCTGCCTGATCTGCTTGGTCAGCGCCGGCTGGGAGATGAACAGCCGTTCCGCGGCGCGAGTGAGGTTGCCTTCCTGTGCGACGGTGTCGAAGTAGCGGAGCAGTCGGGTGTCCACATCCATGCCGTCAGGTTATGGATGCAGGTATTGGACCTGCAACGGCCGGCGCGAGGAGGGTGGTGGGCGGGGGTGGGATCCGCCCCGGCGTTCTGCTCCTGGAGGTTTGCCGTGTTCGCCGTGTATGCCGTCGTGACCGTTCTGACCGCTGCCGCGCTCGGGTACGGCGCGTATCTGGACTTCGTCGGGCACGAGTCGATCGCGGCGATCGCGGACCGGCTGAGTGTGCCGCGGTCGTGGATGGTGCCGTTGGGTGGGTGTCTGGCGGCGGGCTCGTTGGGGCTGCTGGCGGGCTTTGTCGTGCCGTTGATCGGGATGGCGGCCGCGGCGGGTCTGGTCCTGTATTTCCTTGGGGCGGTCGGCGCGCATCTGCGCGTGGGTGACCGCGAGCTCGGTGGGGCGGTCGGTTTCCTCGGGCTGTCCGTTGCGGTGCTGGTCCTGGGTGTCGCTGTGCACGGTGGGTACTGAGTGGCGTGATGCCGCGGGCCCGGCTGGCCCTTCGTCGTCCCGTCGGGGGGGTGGTGAGAACGAATTCACCTCGGCACGGGATGGGAAGCGCTTCCGGGCGGCTCGTGGCTGTCGATGGCGCGAGTGGGCGGGGGGTCCGGCTCCGGGCGGTTCGGGAGGGCCGGGCTGTGCCCTGTCACACGTTCTGGCGGGTCGTCGTCTTGGAGGGGAGCGGCGTGGTGGCCTGCCTGGGCGGGAGGCTGCTGGGTGGTGGGCTGCCGGGTCCGGCGTGGGTGCGGCATGTCGTATCCCGGGTGGCGGGACTTTCCGCGGGCTGGGAGGGGCCGCCCGGACTGCCTGGTGGGGTGCGGGCTCGACGGGGTTGTGGTGGGTGGGTGGGTGTGGGGTGGGTGTGGTTGCTTCTTTGGGTGTGTTTTGGGGTCCATTCGCATTAGTGGGGTGGGTGTGTGGGGTGTTTGTCGTTTTGTATGG
>NZ_JBEZNW010000051.1:0-42068 GCF_040653355.1 Streptomyces sp. NPDC047971
TCTTACAAAGCAGATGTCGGCGGTTCGAAACCGTCCGCGCCCACAGTGAGAAACCGCAGGTAGAGTGCGGTAACGGCCCCTCAGTCGGCAACGGCTGAGGGGCCGTTCTCGTCCCGGATGCCACATGGATGCCACATCCCCACCAGCAGGCGTGCAGGACCGTCCCTCGAAAGAGTGATGTACAGATCGTCGACAGTGCGTAGAGTGCTGACTACTGAGCAGGCCGACGCGTCTCCCCGCGCGCGTCAGACGCATGCTGCTCGCCATCCTGTGGCCGCTGTGCGGGGAGGCCAGCGCCACAGGCAGGGACCCCCGCCGTACTCGTCGGCGGGGGTCTTCTCGTACACGGTAGGCGACATGGCACCGCCCCGTCCCACGATGGGACGGGGCGGCTCAGCTCTGACCGAATCAGAGCGCTGGGCGACCAGCGGCGGACGCATGTACACCGCTAGCGCCCGGTCCGCTCCGCTCAGCGAGCCGAGGGAGCGGACGCGGGTGGGGTCTGAGGCGAGTACCCAGCCCCGGCCAAGGTCACACGTTTTACCTGGCCAGGTAAAGACAGGATGATCATGGTCGGATGTCGTAGGGAGAGTGCCAGCCGACCAACCCGCCTGGGTCCTCACCCGCCGCGAGATGATCGGCGCCCGCATCCGGGACGCCCGACTTCACGCCAACCTCTCGCAGATCGAACTAGGGACCCGCGTCGGCGTCGATCACAAAACGATCCATCGCATCGAGTACGGCACATCCGACCCCGGTCTCGGGCTGCTGCTCCAACTCGCTCACGCACTCGGCGTCCCGCTACACGACCTCGTGAAGTAGCCCCGGCCGGGGGACGGTCCGGCCGGGGCAGTCTTCGACCGGCTACGCGATGACGAACCCGCGCGCAGGCCGGCGGAGCGCAGCCACAGCCACAGCAGCGCGAGTCTCCTCCGTGATGTCACGGCCAGCGCCGTCGACCACCCGCCACAGGCCCGCCGGGTGCTCCGGGTCTACCGGCACGAGGTCCCCAGGGATCCCGTGCCGGCGCATCGAGTCGTGCAGTGCAGAGACGTCGCGCGCTTCCATGGCTGTCCTTCCGTCGGCGGGCCGCCGAGCCTAGTCCCCGCCGCCGGTCGTCGCGCAGCCTCCGGGGTTGATCGGGCCACAGCCGCCCGGCATCGGGGTGTGATTGCAGTTCGCGGCCACCGTGACCAACGACTTCCGTGGCCCGCCCCAGAGTTCAGCGTCCGGGGTGTACCCGGCCTGCTCGATCAGGGCCACGGTGCGGGTGAGGACGTCCGGGTCGAACCGGGACTCGTCGGGCCGCTCCGGGTAGTGGTGGACGGTCCGGCCGAGGCGGCTGCACAGGGTGGCGTACAGGTGCGTGTGGAGAATGAGCGCGTGCCAGCCCTCGTCGACCTCGCGGGTGGGGGAGATCCGCACCGTCGGGAACAGCGCCGCCGCGTGCACGAACTTCAGGGCCTCAACGACGATCCGGCCGGCCATGTCCGGCGCCATGCCGGGGTTGTTGTCGAGGACCGTGTGCATCACGCCGTTGAACGCCGCGTCGCTCAGCAGGGCGCGGGCGACGTTCGGGGTGCGGGGCCCTTCGGGGTTGGCCGAGCAGGGCGGCGGGACGGGATTCGGGCCAGTGGAGCAAGCCATTGCGTTCCTCCTGGTGGATTCCGATGGTGCAGGGACCCGCCTCACGGGCGGGAGTCACGGGGCGGTGCCGTACACGATGGCGGCGAGGGCACCGAGGCAGATCAGCCAGTACAGGGCCTGCTTCTGCCAGTCGGTCACCGGGCATCCGGGGCGAGCGGCAGCGCGTCGGGGCGGCCGACGAACGCGCGGTGCTGCTCCGTACGGTGCTGCCGCAGGACACGCACCATGTCGCGGGTCACGTGGGCAAGATCGCGCAGATACGACCAGTTGCCGAGCGGGTCCGGCGCAGGGCCCTTCGCCTGGAGGGCCTTCCACTGGCCGAGGGCGCCGACACCGAGGGCGCCGCGGCGGCACGCGGGGATGAGTTCGATACCGGCGGCCAAGCCCTCGACACGGGTCAGCAGGCGGTCGGTCGCGGACGCGATGGCAACAGAGCCGTGCGTGTGCGGGATGTCGAGCGCGGCGGTAGCGTCGCGCTCCGCCTCCGCCTCGGCGGCCTCCTCGGCGGCCGTGCACGCCGCGTGAAAGGCAGCGACGTCGAGCACGGGCTCGGCCGGTCTGTCGTGCTGGACGTTCTCGCGCATGGTCGCTCCCTACCGTCGCCGTGACCTGCGGTACGAACGACGGTAGGGCTGGTTCAGCCAGACAGAGGACACAGATTGTGTCCCCTCGGTCACGCAGCCAGTAGCCCGACCCGCACGGCGAGTTCGGAGGCGCGGCGCCGCCGGTCAGCGCCCTTCGACTCGACCTCTTCCAGGATGATCGCGCGGGCGTAGCCGTTGTACCGGATCGTCTCTGGTGCGGCCTCGTACGCCTGGTCCAGCGTCGCGATGGCGACGTCGGGCTGCCCGTCGAGCTGGTAGCCGCGGGCCTGCTCAATCCGGTGCCGGGCCCGCCGCGGGCGCGAGGGGATCGTGTCGGCGTCAGCGCGGGCAGCCTGCCGCACGGACTCCCGCCCCGCGTGCAGTTCTACCGCCACCGTCACAGCGTGGGCGCCCATGATGGCCTGCGAAAACGACGTGACGGGGTGGTAGTACGGGGCGGGAAGCTGCGCCGCCATGTCCTTCGCCGTGTCCCAGTACCGCCACGCCGTCGCGGTCTCGCCGCGTCGGGCCGCGGTGTAGCCGGCCTCGAACGTCAGCGCCCCGGCCACCGCGAGCACGTCGTCGGCGGCGTCGGGCAGCAGCGGGGTGAGGTAGTCGAGGGTCTGCTGCGTGATGTCGTCGGCGGCGTCGTAGTGGTCCGGGCCGGTGTCGCGGTGCGCCTGGGCGAGGAGCCACGCAGAGACGCCGATGGTGTGCGGGTCGGTGGACTGCTGGGCGGCGACCATACTCCGCTCCGCAACCCGCCACAGAAGTGAGGAGTCGGGCTGGTAGGCGAGAAAAAACTGCGACAGTGAGTACACCTCGGCGAGAACGGCCTGCGCGGCGCGCCAGTCGGCTGGGGCCTCGGCGTACTGCACGGCGAGTTGGGCGTCCCGGATGAGGTCCGGGAGCAGTGCGCCGATCTTCTCGCGGTGGTCCGGGGCGGAGTGCCGGGCGGCCCACGCGGCAGCGAGCCGCGCAGCCAGATGCTCGGCGCGGGGCGGCGCCGCGACGGGGGCGCCGAGCGGCAGTGCATCGACCGCGGCCCGGACGGCGGCGAGGCGGGGGTGGCCGGGGCCGATGAACAGGTCAGCGGACATGTCGGGGCGTCCTGTGAGTTCGGAGAGGTCCCGGATGCGTAGGGCCTGCGCGAGGCGCATGAGCATGTCGAGGCCGGGGGCTTGGAGCTGGCCGAGCTCGACGCGCTTCACCCACGAGCCGGACATGCCCACGAGGCCGGCCAGGACTTCGCGAGTCATGCCGCGGCGCTCGCGGAGGATCTTCAAACGCTGCCCGAAAGCAACCGGGTGGTCGTACGGGTCGGGGGTAGCATCAGATGACACGGCCTTGCCCCTCTCTGAACAGACTCGACACCTGTCAGGGTATGGGGCAGGGCCACTTTCATGTGAGCCCGAACGCACGAAAGCGCCCCCTGCCCGGCCCGAAGGCCAGACAGGGGGCGTTGCTGTTCAGCTCAGGCGCTGCGCATCAGTCGAATCCAGCTGCCGCCCTTCAGGACGGTCGGGGTGGTCGAGGACACCGACTGTGCCCACCGGAGCCGCAGGAACCCGGCCGTGCCGCCTACACGCAGGACACCGGCCGGCCGGACCACCGACCCCGTGGCGACGATGCCGATGGCCGACGAGGTGGCCACGTCGAGGCGGCTCTGCTTGATCGAGCCGATGTTCCCGGTGTTGCCGGCGGAGATGCCGGTCTCCGTCCACGACAGCGTCGCCCCGGCCGGGGCGGACCAGCCGAGGAGGATGTCGGCCGCCGGATCCGCCTCGACGTCGAGGAACGCATCGAGGGCGTACACGCCGCCAGCGACAACGGGGAGAGTGAGGTGGTCGTCGTCCTGGAGCGTGATGCTGCTGGCGACCGACTCGTCCGCCGCCTTGTGCACGAGGAGCACATCGGTGGAGCGGAGCGCGACCGCGTCCCCCGCGCCCTGCCCACCGAGGGGTGGCTGAGGGCCGGTTGCTCCGGTCGCGCCCGTCGGGCCCTGGATTCCCTGCGGGCCCTGCGCACCGTCCGCCCCCGTGGCGCCGGTCGGCCCGGCCGGTCCGATGGGACCCTGCGCGCCAGCCGGGCCCGCGGGCCCCTCCACGGGCGTGTACCCGGCCGCTCCCGGGTCGGCTGCGACGAGGTCCGTCACATCGATCGGGGACCCGTCGCCGAGCGGCAGGGCGAACACGCGGGTCCGGTGCGGGACCCCGTCGAGGCGCTCCTCCAGCCGCCAGTACCGGCCCGACGCCGGCTCCACCCCGTCAGCGTCCGTCGTCACCAGCGGCTGAGAGAACTCGCCGCCCACCAGGGGGATCGTGTCGCCGCCCGCGAGCACCTGCTCCCCGCTGGTGTCCGTCCACACCACGGGAATCGGGGTCAGGATGACCGTTCCGTTTGCGGGCTCGCCGTTGGCGGGGTTGGTGTACGTCCCGGTCACGGTCCGGGTCGCGGGCAGCGGCACAGCGGCCTCCCTACGGGTAGATGCGGCGGGCGGGGTCCAGCCCGAGGAGGACGCTTCGGAGCGGGCCCGGAGCCGGGGCGGGGTCGCGCTGGCAGACGAGGATGTCGGGGTCGCCCTTGTACGGCTGCAGGCTGAACCCGCTGGGGCAGTTCTGTCCGTTGGTGCCGTTGGCTCCGTCCCGGCCATCGGTCCCATCACGCCCCGGTATCCCCTGCTCGCCTCGCTCGCCCTGTACCCCCTGGGCGCCTGGTGGGCCGCTGGGCCCCATCGGGCCGACGGCTCCGGCCTGGCCCTGCTCGCCGGGCTGACCGCTCGCTCCAGGGGTACCGGGCTCGCCCGGCTTCCCCTGCTCGCCAGCGGGCCCCGTCGCGCCCGTCGGGCCGGGGATCGGTACGGGAACGGTGGTGCGCTGCGGCAGGTCCTCAACGGCCTGCTCCGGCTCGGGGGCCGCGGGCGCCTCACCGAGCGCCTCGACCTGGGCGCGCAGGACGCGAACATCACCCGCAAGGGTCGATGCCGCGTCCCCGCGTAGGTTCGCCTCGGCGACGGCCTGCTCACGCGCCGCCGTCTCATGACCGATCCGCAGCCACACCAGCACCACCGCGCCAGACAGCACGAGCAGCACAGCGGCCAGAGCGAACGACCGCCACCGAGGGGCGAGGGTGCGCGCGAGGGCGCCGGGCTGTCGATGCGACTTCACGCAGGGCGTCCTTCCAACTCGTCCAGGCGACGACGCAACTCGTCGCGCTCATTGGTCAGGTCGGCGATCTGCCGCTGGAGCGCAGCCGTTCCAGCGCGTTCGCCGGCGAGCTCGGCGTAGGCGGCAGCGAGGGCAGAATCCTTCTCGGCGAGCTGGGCGCGAAGCTGGTCGCGGTCTTCGCGGACCTTGTCGCGTTCCTCTTGCAGGTTGTCGACGAGAGTGGAATAGCCGCCGAGGACCGCGCCGGATTGCGAGGCGCGGTTCTCGCCGCGCTTCCCGACGACCGCACCGAGGGCCGCAGCGAGTCCGACGACGATGGTTCCGACGGCGCCGAGAGTCGCAACGTCCACGCGGTCCTCCAGCCATGGTGCGATAAGCGGCAGTTCGGGTCAGACACCAGTCGGCTTGACGGGCGCCGGGGCCGGGGACACCTGCCCGCGGGTCACCAGGGCCAGGACAGCGAGGACGACGGCGTTCAGGCCGCCGACGGTCTCCGGGGCCACCTCGAAGCCGTACGCGGCCAGCAGCGCCACCCCGGCCGCGACGAGACCGGTGAACGCGGACGGTGCGATCGGCCGGGTCATGGCCGCAGTGACCGCGGCAAGGACGCCGGAGATGACGGCGACGAGCGCGCCGGCCTGCTCGCCGGTGAGGCCCACGTTGAAGGTCACGAGGAGGGACAGGGTGGCGCTGATGGTGGCGATGACGAGCGCGGGCTCGCGGCCGAAGATGCGCACAGGGTTCTCCTTCAGGGGGTGATGGTGAAGCCGCGCTTCGCGGCCAGTTTCTTGAGGGAATCGACGCCGGGCTTCCCGTCGGCGTCCTTGCCGGTGAAGCCGCACCGCCGCTGCCACAGGGCATACGCGCGCCACGTGGCCGTGCCGTAGTGGCCATCAGCCAACGACGGGGCGAGGAGCCCCTCACGGACGAGGGCCTGCTCCACGACCTTCACGCCGTAGTACGAGATCGGCGTCCCGCGCTTCGGCGGATCGGCGTCCGCGGCAGCCTGGAGCTTCGACAGGTCCACCACCGGCTTCGCCGGAGCAGGCTGAGCCGGCTTCGTCGGAGGCTTCGGGGGCGCCGGTTCCTTCACCGCGAGCCGGTCGGCCACACGGTCGCGCATCGACGTCATGGCGAACCCGCGCGGGTCGGACTTGTCGTCGGACCACTCCGCGTGCCCGATGACCGACTTCGGGCCCCACCGGTGCAGCCGGCACAGCGCCGCGGCGGCCTTCTCGATCGCTTCCAGCTGCGCCGCGGGCCAGGGGTCTTTGCCGTCGCCGAGGTTCTCGCATTCGAAGCCGTAGAAGTGCCGGTTGCCGTCCACGCCATCGGAGTTGCCGACGTTCGGGCGCGGCGGCCGCTCGTCGTACGACTCGGCCTTGACTGCGGCCAGGACATCGGGGTCTCCGCCGCCGGCGTGGTTTGTGCGGCCGTAGCCGACGAGGTGGATGACGCCGTCCTTGGCGATGACGCCGTGGCAGAGCGGGCCGGGGAGGGTGGAGTGCCCGTCCCGGCAGATGCGGACGGTGGTCGCGGTGCCCTTGGTGACGGTGTGGTGGATCATCACGCCGTGGACCTCGCCCCACGGCCCCTTGTGGTTGCGGTTGTGCTCCCACCAGCGGCCGACCTCGACCACGGTGAGGCCCTCGGCGCGTAGAGCCGCCACGAAGACGGCAGCGGTCGGTGGTACGGCCATGTGCGGCCTCCAGACATGAGAAGGGCCCCAGCCGGGACGGCGTGGGGCAGCAGAAGAAGCGGGGAAGGTCAGGGGGTGGGTTCGATCACGGTGCGGCTGGTCTGGTAGCGGGCGACGTCCGTCACCGTGCCCCCGATCGCCTCGGCGAGCGCGGTCGCGAAGTCGTGGATGACCGCCTCCACTGCTGGGGTGGCGATGTCCGGGTCGCCGGGCAGCCCCACCGTGACCGGTGTGCCACCGCCGGGCCCCCACAGCTGCACCAGATACGCAGTGCCGGCAGGGTCCGGCACAGGGAACGTAGCCACGGTCTCTCCTTACGCAGGTTCGTACGTGACGGTGAAGGACAAGTTGTCGGTGTTGGCCCACGTGAACGGACGCGTCGGGTTCCACTCGGTCGGCGTTCCGCCCCCTGCCGTCGTCGAGGAGATGCACTGGGCGTAGTTGGTGCCCGACGCGACACGGCACTGCCCGGGGAACCATGCCGCGCCCCGGTCGATCGACGTGGCTGATCCGACCCAGTGGTTGTCAGCGTGGCCGAGGGTGGCGGCCATGAACGGGATCGAGAACTGGAACTGACCGCTGCCGTAGGTGGTCGTGCTGCCCATGGTCACGTTGCCGCGCACGGTGCACAGGCCACCGACCAGGGCGTATTCGGCTTCGATGATGCCGTTGCCAATCGCCGGGTTGGTCGTGGTGCCGGTCCACGACATGGTGTACGGGATCCAGATACCCGAGATCTCGTTGAGCCGGGTCGTGGTGATCCGGGACCCGGCAGCCCATCCGGTGTAGGTCATGAGGCCCCTCTCAGAGCGCGACGATCGTGGGTGTGGCGAGCCGCAGATCCGCGCCCGCGCTGTGGCCCTTGACGATGCCGTTGGCGGAGCGGGTGACGGTCATCAACTGAGGGTTGTGGATCACGAATCCGTCGTAGCGGATGACCGGGTTCACGTTCGTGTTGCCGGCCAGCGACAGCGACCGGCACCCCACCGGGTTCGCTGTGGTGATCCCGGTGTCCGTCGCCTGCACCTGCCATACGGGCTCCGACAGCGTCGGTGACCACACCTTGGCCGCCAGCTCGTCGCCGAACACCTGGAACCGCAGCCGGACATCGGTGGACGCGGCGTGCGTCAGGCCGGTTGTGAACGTGCCGAGCTGCGTCTCAACCCCGCCCACACGGGACCGGATTGACAGGATCACCGCCTGTGCCGTCGTGAACTCCAGGCGGGCCGTGTACAGGTCGTCGACGCCCGCGTGCCGGGCCATCAGACCGGCCGTCAGTGACGCGCCCGTGGCGAGGACGCTGGTCTGGATGTCGACCTGCACATCGACGTCCGGCACGGTCCATGCCAGCGTCGTACGGCGGGATGTGCCGACGGTCGCCAGGGTGTGTGTGCCCCGGCCGCCGGTCACGTTGTAGTCGGCCGCTGTACCGCCGTGGAATGTCCACGGGCCGCCGACATCTGCCGTACCCCACCCGTTGCTCACCGCAGCGGAGAAATCGTCCACGGCTCCGGACGTGACCGCGGTGACCGTGACTTCCTCCCCGCCCAGGGCCACATCGAACGGGCAGTCGGCCGGGTCCAGCGTCCACGCGGCGCCTGCCGTGGTCTGCACCGTGAACGAGGTGGCAGACGACGACACCGCCGCCGCCAGCTCCGACCCGTCCGTATCCACCCGGCCCAACTCGGCGTCGTCGACTACGCCGACGTTCCACGGCCCGGCCGGAGAACACGTCAGCGTGACCACCCACGTGTGGGTGCGGATGTCGTCGTCGATGCGCTGCACCAGCAGGTCAACCGGCCCCGGCGGCATCCACGAGGGCGTGTTGACGACCTGGATACGGTCGCCGATCTGCAGGGCGGTGACGGCGGGGATGAGGTCGGGCCGGTGGTGCAGCATGATTCGCACCGTCGGGAACCGGGCCTCGTCCCACGCGCCGAGGTGCAGCCGCCATCCGGCGATGCGTTCGGCCTGGGTGTCGTTGGCCAGGGACAGGGTGATGGACGTGTCGTACAGGCCGACCGCGTCCACTCCCAGCGGCCCGTCCTCCTCGACCGCCCGCCCGAAACTGCCGCCCTCGCGGTTCACCGTGACGTCGTTGACGAGCTGGAGATCGCTCTCCGTCGGCTCGAACGGGGACGCCACGTCCCCGGCCGAGTAGTCGAGGACGAGCGCCGGAACCTGGTTCTCCAGGGTGACCCGGTCCCGGTAGATCAGCGCCAGGGCCTGCGAGTCCTCGTAGAGGATGCCGCCGTCGGTGTCGGCGCAGTCCTGCAGCAGGTCCAGGAGCGCCTTCGGGCGTTGCGGGCCCATGGCCTCCGTCGGGCTCGTCGGGTCGCCCTCGGACACCGCAACCCGGACCGTGGCGGATTCTTCGTTCGCGAGGCGGGCCAGGCGGGCGCTGGCCGTCTCGCCGGTGTAGCCGTGGTCAGCAGACGCGTAGGCCGCCGTCACGCTCAGCGCGGAGAAGACACCGAGGTGTCCGACCCGGATGTCTGGCAGCCCCGCCCCGAACGTCGTGTCGATCAGGCTGACGTTGCCGAGCGTTCCAGCGACTGACGCCCCGACCGAGGACGTATTGCCCCCTACCGCAGTCCAGAGGATGTCCCAGTCGATGTTGCCGCCGTTCTGCACGGCCGTGAATTCCAGGCGCCGCCAGCCGGTGAACAGGTTCGTGCCTGTGCCGACTGGGTGGTTGACGACCAGCGCGCCGAGCACGTCATAGCCCAGAATGCTGCTGCTGCTCGCGCCGCTCGTGATGCGCCAGCGCCGTACCGTGCCGGTGGTCTGCCAGCCGAGCAGTTCCTGTTCCGAGCCTGGCGCGGCCCCGTCGACACGGTAGATCAGGCACAGGTTCCACTGACCGGTAGACGACGCGGGCGCGGGGACCTGGCCGCGCATCTTGCCGCCCGGGTCGACCGTGGGCAGCGCCGCGGAGCCGTTGAGGGTGTCGTCCTGGCCGAACGTGAACCCGGTGCAGCGCATGGGGGTGACGCCCAGGATGGGCGAGGCGGCATCGGTGGCGCCGGCAGAGTCCTCGAACGGCCAGTACGCCTGCGGGCTGAAAACCGGCACGCGGCGGGCAAGCGCGGACGCCAACGGCTTCTTCCCCTGCCCGAGACGCCGGAGGACGCCGGCGGTCTGGATCGGGGCGCGCTGGTCGTGGCCGCTGGTGTGCCAGCGGGCCGGCCAGTGCGGGACGGAGTGGAGGCGGCGCACCCGCCGGTCGGTGATGGTGGCGTTGGCGACGGTCCAGGTGCGTCCGGCGCTGTCCGCGAAGCTCGTCGTACCGGCGGCCTGCGCGGAGAAGTCCGGCGCCGCGACCACACTTCCGCCGATGCCGTTGCGGACCTCGGCGGCGTGGATCCTGCGGGCAGTCCTGGTGAAGCCGAGGACGGCGACGTCACCGACTTCCAGCGGCGCGGAGGAGTTGAAAATGCTGGTCGTGCCGCTGGTGGTCACGGTCTGGGAGAGCTGCGTCCACGGGCCCGCGAGGGTGGGCGCGGTGTAGTACGTGAGCGTGTAGCCGCCGAGCCCGTTGTTGACGTCGAGGGTGGCGCGTACGGCGGCCCGGTGCATGGGGACGAACGGCAGTACGGCGGAGCGGTGTTGGATGAGGTCGGTGCCGTTCGGCGACCACGTGAACAGGATCTCGCCCTCGCCCGTGATCATGAGGAGCCATGCCAGCTGCCCGCCGGTGACGACGTATTTCCCCATCAGCTCGTAGCCGATGGCGCTGCCGCCCCACAGCGACGGGGAGACGTCGGCGCGGACGTCGATGTCTCCGGTGATGTCGAGGGAGGCGTGGTCCGGGGTGGAGGCGCGGCCGGCGATGTCGTGGGGGATGTCGAGGACGGTCTCCCCGGCCGTGGTGGACACCCTGATGGGGGTGTTGCGGCCGAGGAGCCCGTAATACGGGCTGTTGGGGTTGCGGTTGGAGAAGAGGCCGTCCGGGGACTTGAGCACGAGCGCACCCGAGCCGGGGTCGACGGTGCGGCCTTCGTCGGTGCGGCCCCAGGACAGTTGGATCCCGGGGCCGCTGAAGGTGTTGTTCGTGATGTCGGTCCACGTGCCGCCGACTTTCGCCTCCACGCGGGCATCGGGAACCGGCATCGGGTGTCTCCTATCGTCCGAAGGTGGTCTGGGCGTCGCCGCGGCCGTCGATGCGGACAACGTCGCGGATCAGGTCCCGCATGGCGTCCGGGCCGCGGAACTCGACGATCACGCGCTGCGGCTGAGCGCTGCCCGCGTAGGCGGCCGTCTGCGGGCCCAGGGCCATGCCGGGCATCCCCGCGCCCGCGAGACCCATCCCAAGGCCGCCGAGGGGCAGCTGAGCGCCGCCCATCAGGTTCCCGATCGCCGACTGCACCAGCCCGGCGCGGGCGTTAATGCCCTCGGCGAAGCCAGCCGCGAGGGACTGGCCGGAGTACAGCGTCCAGCCCCGACCTGAGAACGGGCCCTCCTTCGCAGGGGAGAAGGGGAAGAACGCCCTCGCCCGCGCAACGAGGCCGGAGGCTGCGGCCCCGACGTCCGGCACCATCGACCGGAGGCCGTTGATGAAACCGCGCACCAGCGCCCGGCCCGAGGCGTACAGCCGCGAGCCCAGATCACCCAGCGCCGCCTGTGCCTTGCCCGGGAGTCCACGGATCGTGGTGACCGCCTCTGCGACCCGCTGCGCGATGCTCTCCCGCAGCTTCCGGAAAGCTTCGCTGCCTCTGTCACGGAGGCGGCCGAACGAGCCGGCGAGGTCGGTGGCCACGTTCCGGCCGATGGTCTTCACGTGCGAGAGGGCACCGGAGAAGTCGCCGGAGAGCAGCGCCCCCAGGGTTTTGACCGCAGGGATGACGTACCGGTTGATGAAATCCGCCAGCACCGACAGGGCACCGGACGTCAGCCGCGTCATGATCCCGATGAGCGGGCCGATCGCAGGAAGCAGTTTGCCGAGGAACGCCGTCGCGAGTTCGAGCACCATGACGATCAGCGGCGCAGCCTCGACGAGGAGGTCGGCCAGCGCAAGCCCCAGCTCGGTCAGGCTCGGCGTGAGGTCGACGAGGACGTCGGTGAGAAGGGGGAAGATCCGGGTCGCCATCTCGGTGAACGGCGGCAGGATCTTCGGCAGCACCTCGCGCGCGAGGGCGTTGAGGATCGGCAGGAGCACCTCGCCCGCGGTCTTCGCGAGCTGCGCCAGGAACGGCGCCGCCGCCTTGACGACCTCGCCGAAGCTCTGGAAGAGCGGGACCAACGCGGGCAGGATCGCGGCGACGAGATCGGCCGCCAGGTCCACGAACGGCAGTGCCGCCTCGACGATCTCGCCGACCACCTTGGCCAGCTCAACGAGCACGGGGCCGAGCGCATCCGCGATCTTCAGCAGGCCGTCGCCGAGGTGCTTCACCAACTCCTCGACCGGCGGGCCGAGGACCTCGAAGACCTGCCCAAGGGTCTTCAGCAGCGACACGAGGACCGGGCCGACAGACTTCCCGATCTGCGCCATCACACCGAAGATCGCCTTCAGGCCGCCCTGCACCTCAGGAGACGCGAAAGCGTCGGCAAGTTGGCCGGTGATGTCCTTCAGGACCCCCAGGAATCCTCCGCCGGATACCTCGGCCGCACCGAAGACACTGCCGATGATCCGGAAGACGTTCCCGGCGACCTCCGCAAGCTCGCCGATCAGGGCGATGGCGCGCTCGATGGCGTCCTGCATGGCCCCGGAGTCGAACGCCTTCTGCATCTTCTCGGCGAACTTGTCGAACGCCCTGCCCGCCGCCGCCGTCAGCTTCCCGAAGCTCGGCGCGGCAGCCGCAGCGACCTGCGTGAGACCCTGCACGATCTGAGCAGGGATCCGCGACAGGTTGTAGAGCCCCGTGTTGGCCCCGGAGATCGCCTGCCCCAGGGCGCCGGACTTGCTCAGCCCGACGGCCGTGTTGCCGACGTTCTGTGCCATGAGGTTCATGGCGTGGGCGGCGTTGAAGAGCCCGTTCCGCAGCACGGGCAGGGTGTGCTTGCCCATGTCCTTCAGGACCGTGTCGAGACCCTTGAAGAGCCGCTCCTGGACTCCCTGCTGAAGCTTCTTGAACTCCGGCTGCAGGGCCTTGACCTGCTTCGCGAACGCCTGCGCGCTGGGGGAGAGCTTCTTCAGCGCCTCGTTGAACTCCTCGGCCTTCGAGGGGTCCATCGCGGCCGATACTGCGTCGGACACGCCGACCATGCCGAGCTTGAGCGCGTTCGATGCGAGAACGACCGCGAACATGCCCGTGGCCGCAAGGCCCGCCGCCGGCGCGATCTGGCCCACAGCGGCAGCCAGGCCCGCCGCGAGCGGCACAGCCGCGCCGAGCTTGGCCGCGATCCCGCCGATCGACGCCGCCAGCCCGCCGAGACGTCCCGCCATGCCCGCCAGGCCGCGCAGGGACAGACTGAACCGGCGGCCCTCGTCGGTGCCTTCGCGGAGCCCGGCGGCGATCTGCTCGCCGAGCGTGGCGAACCGGCCGTCGAGGTGCCGCAGCCGGCCCTCGACGTCCCGCTGAAAGCCACGCATCCGCAGGTCAGCATCGGACAGGCCGCGGCGCATCCCGTCATCGTCGGCGTTGATGAGCGCGGTCAGCTCGCCAACGTTGAGCGCAGGCATACGCCCCTCCCTTCCCGGTGGTCAGGCCCGGCCGAGCACGGCGGCGATCTGGGCGGGGTCGTCGACGATCGCGATCTCATCGCCCGCCACACGCCGGAACATGGCCTCAGGGCTGAGGCCGGAGAGGAGGGTGTGAACGCGCCGGCGGGTCAGGCGCGCGATCTCGTGCGGGCCGAGCTGGTACTCGCGCTGGAAGTCCGCTTCGATCGCCCACCAGTGCTCGCGGATGGCGACTTCGAGGCGGCTCGGCGGGCGGCGCGGTTGCTCGCCAGCGCTTTTCCCGGATCGTCGCTGGTGACAAGCTCGTACGCTTCCGTGAACGTGATGTCCCGGCCGGAGCCTTGGACCATGCCCCACATCAGCGCCGTCATCAGCCCGACAGGGCCGATACCTGCGTCGCACCACTGCTTGAACACCCCGTCGCCGTACAGCATGGTGACGACCTCGTCGAAGTCCTCTGCCTTGGAATCGGCGGACAGGCTTTCTGCCAGGTCCTGAAGGAGGAACGGCACGTCCGTCGGAACGCGGACGGTGACCCCCTCGATGTCCTCGGTGCGGCCGCCGAACTGCTCCCGCTTGAAGTCCTCCCAGGACTGGTTCTTGCGGGCGGTCATCAGATGGCCACCGTGGTCGACGGGCCGGAACGGGTGACGGTGACGGACCAGGACGCCTTGTCGTTGTTGCCGCCGCCCTGGTCGCCGAGCTGCCACGTCGACGCGGCCCACACGGTCCAGTTCGTGGCGCCCGGGGCAGCGAACCGGAAGCCGGTCAGGGAGTCGTCGCCGAGGCGCGCGGCCTGGAGCTCCGCAAGGCTCTGCGCCGGGTCGAGGGCGCCGGTGGACGGGTCGACGAGCCGGAACCCCTCCAGGCTCATCGACATGCCTTCCTGCATGTTCTGCGTCTCGGCGCGGCCGTTGCTGCCGAACGTGGTCGTGTCGGTCGCCTCGTACTCGTGGCTGAGGGAGAACGTGTTGATGCCGCCCTCCGTCGCACCGTTCAGCGCGGTACGAAACTCGGTCCAGGTACCAGGGTTGAGGAAGTCCTCGATCTGGAACCGGACATCCCTCGCGTTATATTTCGTGGCCGCCATTTCATCCTCCAGGCATGACGAAGGCCCGCCGCCGAAGGGGCTGCGGGCCAGTGGAATGGGGGTGGTTCAGGGACGATGGGCCGTCGGCTGACGGATCTCCATACGGAAGTTGCAGACATGCTCGAAGCGCTGGTTCCCGTCGACGCCGAGCGCCTCGGGAGCGCCCTGGAGGCTGACTGACAAGATCAGGTTCGTGCCGTCCGGCAGGATGACCGGGCCGAGGCCGTGCAGCGCCGAGTAGATCGCCGTACAGCGGCTGCGTGAGACCCGCGGATCGGGTGTCCCGCGGACGCGTACCTGTACGCGCGGCTCGCTGTAGGGGAGCAGGCTGTCAGGCTCTGCCCCGCCGTCGTAGACCGCGAGGACCACGGCCTCACCGGGAGTGGACGGCATCATCTCGATGAAGCAGTCCCCGGTGACGCCTGCGGAGTCGTAGGTGACGATCCCGCGCTCGGCAAGGTAGCGGGCGAGGCCGTCGAGGAGGTCGGGGTCATCGGCCACGGAACCACCTCCGGAGGTCGACGGCCATGAGCTGCAAAACAACGTCCCGGTTGCGGTTCATCGCCTTCTCCAGGTACTTGGCCTCTCTGCCCGGCAGGTGCTTCCAGGTCAGCTCCTCGTGCTGCCGGCGGGCGTACACCGTGTCGTAGCTGATGGCCCCGTTCAGCCCGTCGCGGATGACGCGGCCGGAGCGTTCGAGGGTGCCCTCGTCGAGGGGCACGATGCGGTTTGACTCGGTGAGGACGTGCTCTAGGCCGCGCTGCAGGCCCTCGCCCGCGAGGCGGCGGCCGCGGGCCGTCCACTGCTGGCGGGCGTTCCCCGGCCGGAACCGTGTGTACTGCGTCATGCGAGCTGCACCTCGACATGGTCCGGGGTCGGCATCCCCCCGCCCGACCGCTCCAGGCGGGCGATAACGGTGGTCTGCCGGCCGTCGGGGAGGGTGACTCGGGACTCCGGCGGGCAGACCAGGCTCGGCCGGGCGTAGAACGTCGACGACGACACGACCTCGCGGCCCGTCTTGTCCCGCACCGTGCGCGTCTGCTCGTCGAGGAAGCACTGCACGGCCACCGGGGCGCCGTACAGCGGGCTGTACGCGCTGGACCCTGCGTACGGCTCCACCGTGACCGTGTGCCCCAGCATCCACGCCGGGATCACGGTCAGCACGAGACCACCAGCCCCAACAGGAAGATGTCCCGGGTGAGGTCCGGGGAACGCAGCGCGTCCCAGACCCCCGGGGCGATCTGCCGGCCGGGCGCCTCGTCTCCGGAGGTCGCGGTCACGGACCGGCGGAGCTTCACCGTTCCGATCTCCACGTCGCCCCAGCCGACCGCGGCCGCGCCGGTGACGTCGCCGACATCGACACCCCACTCCACCTGCGCGCACGTGGCGTCCGCGAATGCAGCGGCCACGCGCGCGTTGGTGGGCAGGCCGTCGTCGTCGACGTCGTACCAGCACAGCCGCAGTACCTGAGCGTCGAGGAACGCGGAGGCGCGCCGGAGACGCACCTCGATGTCCGCCGGTGCTGGGGTGACCCCGGTGTACGTCTCGTACTGGGAGCTGGTCGCGTAGACCCTGGCCACGACGACCACCTCCCTCAGGCGCTGACGCCGACGATGACGACGTCGTACGTGACCGTGGTGGAGCCGGCCGAGTTGGCAACCTTGATCAGGTCGCCGGTTCCCGCCGTGACCACCATGCCCGTTGCATCGACCGGGCCGGACATCGCGCAGAACGACGCGCCCGGCCGGAGCGTGATCGTCCCGGCGGCGTTGAGGAGCCCCACCCAGTCGTTCGAGGCGTTCGCCCCCACGATCACGTTGTTCGTGTTCCCAGACGCGGCCGAGATCGCGATGAACTTGATCCGGGCGAACGTGATCGCAGCCCCGTACGCGTCCGTGAGGACGCCCGCGAGGTCGAGGGTCTCGTTCGCCGACGCGTTGAGCGTTCGCCGGTCGTGGAAGACGAGGTCCGCCTTCCCCGCGCCGGTCCCACTCTCCAGGTGCACGCCACGGCGGAAGTCGAGCGGATCCGCAGCGGTGGTGAGGTCCAGAGCCTTGGTGCTCCGAACGCTGGCGCTGATCCCAAAGTCAGAGGTCACGGGCATCAGCCCTCACCGCCGTACAGCTCGATGAGGTCGGCCTTGGTCGACCCCTCGGCATCCTCCGGGTCCGCGCCCTGGGCGACCGCCCAGCCGACCCAGTCGGCCTTCGGCGCGTTCTTCGCGGGCGCCTCGGTGGGAGGTGCGGGCACGCCGTCGTCAGCCTGCTCGACGTACGGCGTGCCGTCCTCGTTGACCCTGCGGAGCAGGCCCTTGGTGAGCCGGTCCGCGATCGATTCGGGGAGGGGAAGGTCCATCGGGTGGACGCCTCCGCCTTCCCCTCGCACGTAGATCGTCTCGGCCATGTCAGGTGTTCCTCGGGACCTTCAGGACAGCGATGGTGCCCGTCGTCGTGGACGACGTGATCATCAGGCTGCCGTCGTTCTGGAGGAACCGTCCGGACTCGAACGGGCCGATGAAGTGCGTCGTGCCGAACGCGACCGACACGGCGAGGTCGCCCTGCCCTGCGGCGAGCGCGGGCGGGTTGTCGCCGGCCTTGACCGTGATGGTCAGCGCGGTGTCGTCGTCGTTGTTGAGCACCCGCAGAATCGTCAGCTCGGGTACGGCGTTGGCGATCCGCATGTCGTTGGTCGGCGCAGCGACGAGGGTCGTGCCGGTCGGGTTCGCCACACCGCTGTTGGGCGGCAGGTTGGTGTACGTGAGTGCGGTGGTTGCCATGGGTCAGCTCCGATCAGGTCTTGGACGCGACGAGGGTGGCGAGGTGGTCGGGGCGGATGACCTTCGCGCCGTACAGGTGCAGGCCCTTGACCGCGTCCGAGAACGACGACTCCGGGCGGTACGCCTCGGTCTTGTTGATCTGCTCCGCGTAGGAGATCGCCTGCGGCACGCCCGCCTGCACGACGAAGTCGTCGCCGGTTGGGTTCGGAGCCTGGTTGGACTGGGCCAGGTTGAAGCCCAGCGCGCGGCCGATGAAGCCGTTGCGCAGCGGCTCCGTGCTGCCGGACGCGGACGCGTCGAGGAACTTGTTGTTCTCCAGGAGCAGGGAGAAGAACCACGGCGGGGCGATGAGGTACCGGCCCTCCTCGGGGATGTCCGCCTCGTCCATGCGCAGCTTCAGGAGCCGGATCTGGGTGTAGGCGAGGTCCGCGGAGGTGACCGCCACGGTGCCGAGCTGGTTCGCGGCCGCGGTCTGCGTGTACAGGCCGGCGACGTGCGAGTCGGCGACGCGGGCGAGCTGGTAGGCGGCCCGGTTCATGGCCTCGGGCATGACGTTGCCCTTGGCCTGGCGGGCGTCGACGTCGTCGACCTTGAACGCGAAGTACTTCGACTGGTCGACGGTCAGCGTGCGCTGTGCGTCGGTCAGCTCTTCGGGGGTGATCGTGGTCGAGTTCGGCGTGTAGGTGCCGATCGTCGGGTCGGAGATCGACGTGATCCGGACGGTGTCGCCGGCCTCGGCGATCTCGCCCTCGTAGTCGCGGTTCACGACGCCGGGCTGTGCGTAGACGAGCCGGGTCCGGAGCGCGACAAGCAGGCGCGCACTCCAGATTTCCGGCCGGAAGCGGGTGATGGCCACAGGGGCCTCCTTCTGGGGTTAGCCGCCGAGCAGGTTCCGCAGGAGCCCCTTGTCCTGGGCTTCCACGATCTGTTCGGGCGTCATGCGGGTCAGGTCGTCCTCGGTCAGCTGCCGAGGTTCGGAGCCGCCTCCACCAGAGAGGTCAGCGCCACCGCGTGCCGGGCCAGCCGGCGTGGCGGAGAGGGAAGGGTTGGCGGCCACAGCCGCCTTTGCCGCGGCCACCAGGGCGGCGGAGTCTGTGGGGTCGATGTCCTTGACCGAGTCGAGGAACGACACGGAGTCGCGGAGTGCGGCAGGGTTGGCGCCGTGCTCGGCCGCGGTCTCGTAGAGGGCGGCGCGCAGGAGCGCGGTCTGGCGCTCGGACTGCGCGGCGATGAGGCTGGCTTGCAGCTGCTCCGGGTCGGGCTTGTCGCCGAGCTTGATGCCGGCGGCCTTCAGCTGGTCGAGGAGCCCGTTGTACCGGGCGTCCTGCGCCTGCTCGGACTCGCGGAGCTTGGTGCGCCACCCGGCGTTCTCCTTGCGGAGGCTGTCGACGTAGGCGGCGTCGTACATCTTGGGGGTCTGCCCAGGCTGGTCTCCGGGCTGTCCGGAGGGCTGTCCGCCCTGGTCACCGGCGGGCGGTGTGCCGCCGTCCGGAGTGGATCCGGAGGCGCCGCCGTCCCCTCCGTCGGCATAGAAGACCGGGGAGAAAGGGGTACGGCCGTAGGGGTGGGCCCAGCCGGCCGTGTGCGTGCGGGCGAGGGTGCGGGTGTGCATGGGTGCCCTCCTGGGGCGGGTGGGGGCCCGCACCAGGCGGGCCGGGGTGTCAGCGCGCGGGGTGAATCTGCTCGCGCGCGGGCTTGCGACGAAGGTCCGGGTGGGCGGCCACGTGGTCGCGCTGGGCGGCCTGCCACTTGCGGACGAACGACCCGGCACGCCGGCGGGCTGTCTCGTCCATCGCAGCGGCCTGGACACGCTTCCAGCGGCGGATGTGTCGCTCGATCTCCCGCTGCCGCTGCGTGTCCTCGTAAGACGTGCCCGGGGTCGGGTGGTGCGGCGGCCGCGTGGTCACCCCGGGCAGGTACGCGCCGAGACTGTGACGGCAGTTGGGGTGGAAAAGGCCGGCGGCGCGGGCCTCGACGAGGCTGCCAGCGACGTGCACGGCGACCGTGGTGCGGCCGTGGTCGCGCTCGTTCGGCAGGCGCACCGTGTGCGGCCCGGGCTGGGCGCCGAGGGTGAGGATCTCGCCCTCCCACGGCCGGCACAGCGGGCATTCGAGAGGCGCGTCCGACACGATCACGAGCCCGACGCGGATTTCGGCGAGGGCGTCGATGTGGCCCTCGATAGCGGCCCGTGCGGTCACAGACCGGATGGCCATCTCCGCGTATGACGCCATGTCCCAGTTCCGGTCGGCGGAATCGACGAAGCCGGTGACGCCCGCGGCGGCGAAGTCGTTGAGCGCCCGTTGTGATGCCTGGCGGCGGGTGACGCCGGTCAGGAGCTGGGTTCCGGCCGCGCGGCCGATGATCCGCCGGTAGGTGTCGACGACGGCTCGGGTGATTCGCTGGTACAGCGGCCGGGTGTCTTCCGCCATCGACGCGGCGAGCCGGTCGACCGCAGGCGCGTTGGGGACGGTGTCGCGGGCGACGAGCTCGCGGCCGATGTCGAGCGCGCCCAGTTCGGCTACGGCGGCCTGGCGGCCGCGGTTGTACGCGGTCACCAGGGCGCGCCGTACGGCCCCGTCGGTGTCCTGCTGCAGCGCCTCGGCGACCTGCTCGACGGCCGCGCGGAGGTTGCCGATGGACGCGAGTTTCAGCTCGGCCCACCGCGGGCTGTCGATGTCCGCCTCCAGAGCCGCGGCAAGCAGCTCCAGCAGCGCACTCTCGGCGTCCTGGTAGAGCAGCCCTACCTCATGGGCGAGATCCTCCGCCATCGCTGGGGAAACCGGCATCGCTGGCCCCCTCTGCTCCGGTCAACGTGGGATCGGCGACCATGCGGCCGGACTCGGCGAGGATCGCGTCCGTCTCCTTCTGGACGTCTGCGTCTTCCCAGTCCGGGTGCTGCATTTTCACCAGCGTTTCGGTGGACGCAGCTTCCGCGCGGCGCAGCAGTTCGACCGTGGTCGCGATCGTCTGCGGGTCCTCGGATACGGAGTCGCCGAACTCGATGTCGGGCTTCTCCACCGTCACGCCCGTTTGGTACACGGCCTTATCGATCGCAAGAAGCGCCTCGACGGCTTCGGCGAGCGCCGGCCGCCAGTACACGATCTTCCGGTTGCGGGTCGTGAACGACTGCCGCTCGCGGGCCACAACCTCGGTCGCGGTGACTGCGGCCTGACCCTGCTCTCCGAACGACTGGGCGGAGTAGCCGGCGGTGCGAAGGATCTGCTCCACCAGGTCCTGGGCGGTGTCGCGGTGCTCGGCCACCCGGATCGCGAACTGAACGGGCGTGATCATCGCGGAGTCCCCGGAGCGGGGGAGCATGTTCAACTCCGAGTACACCTCGCGCTCCGCGTCGAACGACGCGGCCTGGCCGGGACCGTTGGACTGAAGGTACGAGCCGGGGACGATGATGCGGGCCTTGCCGAGGTGCACGTCCCGCATCCACGACGAGTACACCTCGTCGAGGGCGTCGAGGAGCGGCTCCGCCCCGGCGATGTCCGGGCGGCCGAGGTGCGCCGCTGCAGGGTTGCCGCGCCACAGCCGGTTGGGGCGCATGTTCGGCACGTACACGGCCGTCAGTTGGGTGATGCCTGTGGCGATGCCGTCACCGGACGGTCCGAGGACCGTCGCGAGGCCCGCGGTGGCAGGGTGGCGTGTGAGATCGACCTTCTGCCCGAGCTCGTCGCGGGTTCCCTCGTACAGGCCGTGGAGGATGAACCCCGGCTCGTGGCGCTCCAGGTGCCGCACCACATGGTCGCCGTCGGCCTCCAGGACCCGCCAGAACGTGACCGCCGCCAGCCGACCCCACTGCCATTCGGGGACGGCGTGCGAGGCGGGGTGCGCGTCGAGCCACGGAGCGGTGTACCGCTCGCGGTCCCACACGACCCGCAAGTACACCCCGCCCAAAGCGGCCGCGAGTTCGCCGGCTTCCAGGAGCGTGCCGTGGAGGCCGTCATCGACGAGCTCTTCCAGGCGCTTGTTCGTCGCGTCGTCCGGGCCCTTGACGGTCGGAGGCTCGGAGAACAGGAGCGCCGAGGAGGTCACCGCGATGTCGGACGCGAGCGGCACGTGAAGCTTCGCCCGGCGCTCACCAGCGGACGGCCGGGAGCCCCAGAACCAGCGCTCTACGGCGCGGCCGACGGCACCGCGCCAGCCACCGCGCTCGGAGGCGAAGAACCCGGTGCCGCCGGGGTCGTAGCCGGTCATGCCGCCGTACACGGAGGACAGGGCGTTGGGGTCGCCGCTGTACCAGGCGTCCCAGACGGTCATGCGGTCGCGGACGACGTCGAGTTCGGCCGGCGGCCAGGCGCCGCCTGTGGGCAGGGGCATCAGGCACGCTCCCTCTCCATCAGCAGGTTGGCGATGGCCAGCCACGAGCAGGCGAGTTGGTCGAGGCGCTCCATGAGGACCAGGTTCGTTTCGGTCTCGGCGGCCTGGAGCAGACGCGTGGCGCTCTGGAGCGCTTCGTCGACGGTCATGCGGCCACCTCCATCAGGGTCGGGATGTGCGGCCGCCACAGGGCCTCGGTCGTGCGCACCCCGTACCTGAGGGCGTCGCACGAGTGGTCTTCGAGCTTGATCGGCTTGTCCTCGCCCTTCTCGGCGGCCTCGTCGTCCCAGGAGTAGCCAGGAAGCTCGTCGATGAGGCCGGTACATGAGGCGTGGATGCGGAGCCGGTCGGCGGCGAGCAGGCCAGCGACGCCGCGGATGCCGTCGAGGACGGTGTTGTCGGCAGGCATGACGCTGGGCGTGTTGTCGCGGTGCAGCTGCTCGATGAACGACGCGGCCGAGGGGTCGACGATCGTCCACTCCGGGCGGACGCCGACCACGTTCCCGGCCTGCGGGTGCGGGACTGCGGCGAGCCAGCGGCGGCGGGCGGCGGAGTACTCGGCGTCGGTGAGCTGCTTGCGGGCGGCGCGGGAGTCGTGTCGGTACTCGCTGACGACGTAGAGGCGTTGGTCTGCGCCGAGGCCGATGAGGAGGTCGGCGAACGGGTTGACGGTGCCGTAGTCGATGGCGTCGCACAGCCAGCGGGTGATGTGCGGGATGTTCCGGACGACGTGCTGTTCGGCGTCGAACATCTCGTAGATGGCGCCCTCGGACTGGACCCAGTGTCCGAGGATGAACCTGCGGTACCAGAGGCCGACGTACTCGGCCTTCAGGGATGCGACGTACTTGGGGTCGAGGGCGGGGTTGTCGTCGAGCTGGAACTGCCACGACCTGAGGTCGAGGTCACCCTGCCGGTTGATGAACTCCTTGCGGAGCCAGTGCCCGGGGTTGTCGGGGTTGGTCGTGGCGAACAGGCGGGCCCCGGGGACGCTGAGGCGGCCGAGGAGTTGGTTCCAGAACCCGCGGGGTACGAGTGTGGCCTCGTCGACGTATGCGAGGCACGCGGTGAGGCCACGGAGGCGGCCTTCCGCGCGGGAGTCGGCGGCGCCGATGAGGTGCACGGTGCGGCCGAGGATGACGGCGGTGGTCGCTCCCCGGGTGTGCTGTACGAGGCGGGCGACGGGGCCGAACAGGGCTTCGTCCTGGAGGGGGTCGAGGACGTTGCGCTCGATGGTCTGGAGGGAGCGGCCAACGATGATGATGAGGCCGGACGACGGCGCGGCCGCGATCGCGATCAGGAACGCGATCAGGCTGGCGATCGTCTTCCCGGACCGGATCGCGCCGTGCCAGACGTTGATACGCGCGGTCGCGTGGGCGATCGAGCGGACCTGCTTGGGCGACAGGGGCAGGGAGTCGAGCATCATTCCTCCCCGGTGTCGTCCTCCGGGGGGCCTGCGGCTTCCAGGAAGGCGTTGCCGAGGGAGGTGAGCAGCGACGTGGCGGCGCTGATGCCGGGGTCGCCTGCTGCTGCTTCGAGCTTGTGGGCGGAGGTGATGGCGTTGCTGATGTTGCCCATCAGCGAGCGCCGGTCCTGCGCGGGCAGCCGATCGGCCCGGTACCGGACGGCCTTGCCGGCGGAGACTTCGACCATGTCGTACGAGCCGCTGCGGCGGAGGTAGTCGAGTTCGTCCTCGGCGACCTCGTACAGCCCTTCGAGGATGCGGGCCTTGCGGGCCTCGGCGTCGGCTTTGCGGGCTTCGGTGGCGACGGCGGTGGCGGTGCGGTCGAAGGACAGGCCCATTTCGTCGGCGAGGACGCTGACGGTGCGTTGTCCGCGGCCGATCTGGCGGGCGATTTCGTTGCGGCCGAGGCCCTGCGCGTGGAGTTCGCGGACGCGCTGGCGGTCTTCGTCGGTGACGGGGGGATGCTGTCCGCCCATTCGGTCACCTCCGGGCATGAGGAAGGCCCGTCCGCATCGGGGGGAGGTGCGGACGGGCCGGTCGGTGTGGGGCGGCGGCTACGGGCCGAGGAGGCGGGCTTTCTGCGTCTCGAACTCGGCCTCGGTGAGGACGCCTTGGTCGCGGAGCTGCGCGAGTCGTGCGAGTTCGCCGGCGATGAGGTGCTGTCCGTCGGGGGAGGGCTGCTGGCCGTGGGGCTGGGTCTGCTTGGCCCAGGACGGTGCGGCTGGCTGCGGCTGCTGGGGCGGTACGGGCGCGGCCTGCTGCGGTGGGGCGTACTGCTGCTGCGGGTACTGCTGCGGGTACGTCGGGATCCGCGTCACGGTCTTGCGCCCCATCATGGCGGCGATCGGCCATCCGGTGATGGCCCAGATCCCGCAGGTGCAGACGGTGAGGACGATGTGGAGCGTGTGGTTCGCGCTGCGCTTCTCGACGATGCGTTGAGTCATGTGCCACCCCTGGTTGCCGGTGAGGGGCATCGTGGCACGCGCGGTGTGGGGTTGTGGGGGAAATGCAAAGGCCCACCGGATTGGGGGGCCGTGGTGGCTTCTGGGCACGCCGGAAGCGCCTTCAGGATGGGGCATCGACGCGGGTTTTGCAACTAGGTGCAGGAAGAGGGGAGCCCCGCCGGGCCGGGCGCTGTTCCGGCGGGGCGGGGCTGGGGGCCCGAGTAGCGGCGGGCATCAGCTGCAATCGGATCTGAAGGCTGATAGGTCCACGGTACGGCGGGAGACTGACAGCGGCCTACAGGCGTCCTGTGCCGCCGTAGCGCGGGGACTTGCGCAGCTGCTCCATGGACTCGGCGAACGGGCGCATTGCCTCCGCTGCGACTTCCAGGGCGATAGTGGCCTGATCGGCGAGCTGCTGGCGCCACGGTGGGAGTGCGGGGCGTGTGGCGTGTCGGCCCAGCTGCCGTGTCGCGCGATCAACGGACGGGTACGGGCGATAGCTCATGGGGCTCATCATCCCTTCTTCGGAGGCGGCGGGGGAGGTGTCTGCGGCTTCTGCGCGGCCTTCGTGGCCTCGTTGCGGTCGCGGAGTTCGCCGATGGACATGGAGGTCTTGAACTTGCCCATGAGGGCCTCCTACTTGGTCACGGTGTGGCGGTGGTGGGTTTCGGAGAGGTCGTAGACGGTGGTCCCGGCCTGGCCGGTGTGCTCTACACGGAACCCCTTCTCGGGCCCCTCTCCGCCACCGTTGTTGGCGTTGGTGTTGGCTGCCTCTGAGCTGCACAAACAACGCCCAGAAGGGGTCGCCTCGCAGCCGGGGGAGGGGGCCGGGATGTCGTCCTGGTGCACGCCGGGCCCGTTCTTCCCGTCCGCACGCACCCCCGCCCGGACGGGTACGCCGGCTTCCTCCAGGAGCGCGCGGACGGCCTTCGTGTCGGGCAGTCCGGCGGCGTCCTTCAGGCTGGTGAGGAGGACGTGCTGCCCGCCGTTGCCGAGCTGTTGGAGGACCGGCACGATGTCCGGCTGCTCCTCGGCCTCCGGCTGCTCCTCACCGCCCGTACGGCGCCCGGCCACCCAGCCGTGCACCTTGCGGACAGCGGCGGAGGTGGCCAGGCCGGCGGCGTAGTAGGCGGTCTCGGGCACTGCGTAGGCGATGCACCCGCCGATGCCGACGGCGACGACGAGGAGGCAGCCGGCGGCGGCGCGCTCCTTACGCTGCTCCCCCATGTCCGGCTCTGGGGCGGCCTGCTGGTCGCTCATCAGAAGTAGCTCGTGAAGAAGGCGCCAGCAGCGTTCGTGGCGGAGCCGAGGGGAACGGCGGCGATGCCAGCGATGGTGCCGGAGAGGGCGAGCAGGGCGCCGGAGAGGGCTCCGAGGAGCAGCTTGCCGCGCGGGACGCGCTTCCCTGCCCACAGGAGGAGGCACACGAAGGCGACGGTGACGAGCAGCAGGACCACGTAGCCGCCGGATTCGAGAACGACCGGCGTGGCGCGGGTGACGTTGCGGTCCTCTCCCCCGACGCCCCAGACCAGGCCGACGAATCCGGCAGCGTTGCCCGCCCAGATGGCCAGCCACGTGACGACGCCGAGGGCGGAGACGGAGTTGTAGGCGGAGAGGGCGGCGAGCATCCCGTAGAGCAGGGCGAACACGAAGGGGACCAGGGCGAGCCAGCTGCGGCCCTGGCGGAACCACCAGTGAATGGCGAAGCCGACGATGATGGCGAAGCCGCAGGTAACTCCCCCGAGGCTGATCACGGTGTACGGCATTAGTTGTATCCCCCGGTCATCTTGCCGCGGGCGCGGCGGACGGCTGCTCCGACGGACGTCTCTTTGGCGTCGGGCCGGATCGCGAGGATCGCGCGTACGGCGATCTCGTTGTCGGGTGTGATCGCGACCTGCTCGCGTGCGAGGTCGGCGATGCTCGGCTGTTCGCGATCGGTGATCGGGCTGGTCGCGGGCGGTGCGAGGGGCGGCTGTTCGCCTGTGCTCGCGATCGTGATCGGGGGCTGCTCGGGCGTGATCGGGGCGATCGCGATCGGTGCTCGACGGGCGAGCTCGCGTCCCTTCTCCTGCCGGGCGAGCTCGATCTCGAAGTCGACGGACACGTCGGCGAGGAGGCGCTCGGCGGCCATCTCACGGCGCCGGAGCTCGTGCCGGTGCCGTTCCTCCTCGAAGGCCATGGCGCGTCGTTCGTCGGCGAGCTGGGCCCGGTCGGCGTCGGTGAGGGCGGCAGGGTCGCGCATGTCGGCGAGCGCGAGCAGCCATACGACCTTCGCGCCGAGGGGGAGGAACGGGCCGGCGGCGGCCATGGCGGGGGCGTGGCGGTCGATGCCGTGCCAGGCGAGGAGCGCGGCGACGGCGAGGAGCGTTACCCAGCCGATGGCGGGGACGAGGTTGCGGCCTCGGAGGGGGATGTGGACGCCTCGGGCTTCGGCGACGATGACGGCGGCCCAGATGATGTCGGCTCCGGCGGCGACGGTGACGCCGATCCATCCGGCGCCGAGGAGGTCGACGAGGCTCCATGTGGTCCAGGCGAGGCTGGCGGCGGAGAGCGCGACCGCGGGGACGAGGAGCGGGGTGGGGACGTGGGTGCGCATCAGGCGGTTGCTCCCTCGGCGATGAGGCGGAGGCGTGCGGCGTATACGTCGCGGGTGTCGCCGTGCCGGATGGGCGGGAGGGATTCGACGAGGGCGCGCTCGACGCGCTCGGCGTAGGCGGAGGAGCCGTAGGCCGCTTCGGTGACGACGAGGGCCTGCGCGAGGACGAGACGCTCGTCGACGACGTGGGTGGCGTGCTTGGCGGTGAGCCGGTCGGCGAGGGCGAGGAGCAGAAGGTAAGTGCGGTCAGCCACGGCGAGCACCGGCGGGGATGACGCAGATGGTGTCGAGGAAGCTCGGGTCGGCGATCCGGACGATGCGGGTCGGGTGGCCGTCGCGGTCGGTGACGGTCCACTCGTCGATGTGCTCGCCGTTCGCGCGGGCCTCGTCGATCGCCTTGGTGGTGGCGCTGACGGTGTCGACGCCCCAGCAGGTGCCGTGGTTGTCGAAGTTGACGACCAGGCGCTCGGGCATGGGGATGAAGGTGGGCGCGGCCGGGTGGCTGGTGGGCGTGGTCGCGGCGCGGGTACGGTGCTGCATGGCTGTTCCTCCTGGTAGGCAGGTGGGATGGCGGGCCCCGGCGGGAGGTGCGAACTCCAGCCGGGGCCGTTGTGCATACGGACGGAGATGGGCTCCGTGCCGTTGTGTAGTCACGCTACACGCGTGTAGTCTTCCTACACAAGACGGCTACGAGGATCCGCCTCCCGAATCACCGGAAGGACGGACGTGGAGGACCAGGCAGAGGAGGTGCAGCGCGTGCTCGACGCGATCGACGCCATCGCCGCAGGAGCGCCACCCGCGGTACGGGCCAAGCGGCTCACGGAGATGCTCAGTTCCGTTCAGGAGCGAGTCCGGCAGGAAAGGCAGCTGGCCGTTCGGGAGATGCACGAGGGCGGCATGACGTACCGGCAGATCGCGAAGGAGCTGGATATCAGCTTCGGGCGCGTCCGGCAGATCCTTGCCGAGGACACTGCACCGCCGGCCGAGTAGCCGCGCACGCGAAGGCCCCCGTCCGGATCGTGTCCGGCGGGGGCCTTCGTGCTGCCCGGGGTCAGGCCGCGACGACACCACGTTCGGACCAGATCGCCCCGCAGCCCTGGCACCGCGCGACCGGGAGCGCGCCTGCCCCGCCGTACACCTCGATCGTGCCCCCACACGGGCACGGATGGGCCGCGGTGAGTTCGCGCCGGATGTCAGCGAGGTCGAGCGCAGCCTCGATGCGTCCGAGGGCACCCGTGGCGACACGGTCGATGTGCCGCTGCTCTGCCTCGGAGAGGGGCCTGAACGGGCCGCCACAGCCCTCTACGCGCCCGGACAGCCACAGGGCAGCCCGGGCGGCTGTACGGCCTGTGTCGTGGCGCCAGCGGCGCGTGTCGTCGGCGTCCTTCCGTGCGGCCTCGGCGCGGCGGGCCCGGTCTTCCCAGTAGACGCGGTCGGCGCGCGTGCGGGCGTAGGCGGCGCGGGCTGGGGCCGGCGGCTGCATCGGGGTGCGCTGAACGGAGCGGGCGATGCGGTCGGCGGTGTCGACGAGGGCGGCCTCGACGGCGCGCATGGTGTCGAGCACGCGCAGGTTGACGGGGACGGGCCGGGCGCCGATCTGGTCCGGGTTCCGCTCCAGGGCGCGCAGGGCGGTCGCCTCGGCGGCGTCGTGCTGCTCCAGGGCGGCGAGGTAGTGGCGGAGGCCGGCGGGCGGCCATGTGGGGGCGGTGGGTGCGCCGAGGGCGTCGTTGAGTGCGGGCCAGAGTTCGGCGATGCGGTGGAGGGTGGTGGTGGTCATCGTGGCGCTCCGTGTGCTGGGTGGGGCGGTACGGTGTGGTCACCGTGTGGGGCGTGCTGGCCTGGGGAGGTCGTGGGCACGCCCCACTGCTGTGCGGTCAGTCGTCGGCGCCGCTGTGGCAGATGCAGTCGCAGGTGACGAGGTAGATGGTTTCGCCGTCGTCGGTCTGGTCCTGGTTCGGGTAGTCGCAGCAGGGGCCTGGGGTGAAGGCGGTCAGCTCGGTCATGTCTGTTCCTGGTGCTCGTCGAGGGCGTTGCGGATGCCCCGCGGCTTGGGATGGTCGACGAGGGCGTCCTCGATGCGGCTGCACGTGTTGGCGGCTGCGTCGCTCCAGGCCGCAGGTTCGTTCTCGGCTTCGTAGTCGGCGATCTCGGCGCGGCGTTCGGCGAGCACCTTGCGGACGCGTTCGATGGCGGCCTGGTCCTTCCCGGCCTGCCCGGCGAGGGCGACGTGTGCGCGCTTCAGGGCCGCGAGTTCGGCCTCGGCCTGCTTGGCGCGCTGCTCGGTGGTCTGCCATGCCTGCCCGTATGCCTCTGCTCGGCGTTCGTTGGCGTCGCGTTCGGCGTACAGCTGGTCGAGGGCGTCGCTGGTGATCGTGTCGACCGTGTACCGGACGGGCTGCTCCGTGGGTGTGGCGCCCCGGAGGGAGTGCCAGGCGCGGTTGATGACCTCGCGGCATTCGGTGGTGCACGCCTGGGTGCAGGAGTCGAGGACGCACTCTGGGGTGTTCGCCGTCCCGGGGCACTGGAATACCTTGCGGCCGACCATGACCTTGTGGGTGGGGTGGGGCCGGGTACGGCCGCAGTGCTCGGCGGTGCTGGGCTGGTTCATCGTGTTCTCCGGGGTGGGTGGGTCCAGGTGCCGCAGGGGAGGCCGGCGAGGGTGATGGTGAGGGCGACGAACGCGATGGTGGCGATCATCGGGTGTCTCTTCGCGGTGTGAGGCCGAGGACGATGGCCGAGGTGCAGGGCCACTGAACGGGGCAGCGGGCGCACTCCACTGTGCGGAGCTTGCCGTTCGTGTAGACGTCCATCGGCTCGTGGCCGAAGTCCTCGGTGCTGTTTGCGGGCTGGCGGTCGGCGTGGATGGTCATCGGGCGCGCTCGCGGATGCGGTTGCGGGTGTAGCCGACGAGGCCGAGGACGGCCCCGAAGGCGAGCGAGGCAGCGCAGTACCAGCCGATGCCTTCGAGGACGGTCAGGAAGGTGCTCACGGGGTCTCCTCGACGGCCCAGGTGGTCGTCTCCCGGACGAGGCGGAACGTCGCGTCAGGGCGCTGCTTCCGGCGCCCGGCCAGGTACTGGGCGACCAGCTCACGATCGGGGCGGACGAGGCCCGAAGACATCCATCCGTCGACGTCGAGGAGTTCGATGCGCCATCCCTCGCGCGGCGGGTGCGCCTCCTCGTCGGCGGGTTGTGCTTCGGCCGGCTGCCCGACAACAGGCGCGGGCTCGTCGGGCCCGAGGCAGATGTGGCCGACGGGGAAGGGTGATCCGCAGACGCCGCAGGTGTCGGGCTGCTCGGTGGTGGGGGTCTGTCCGGCGGCCTGACGGGCGGCGCTGCGCTTGGGCATCCACTCGCAGGCGCAGCCGTCCTCGCAGCCGTAGATGCTGTGCTCGTCGGCCGGGTGCTTGCAGCGGCACGCCTTGGCGGCCTGACGGGCGGCGTCCCGGACCGCGAGCACCGCATCCGCGGCGACCTCCGCCTCTTCCATGGTCAGCTTGATGGGCCGGCCAGCCCTCGCGAGGCGGAGGACGGTGGGCCCGAACCGGATGCGGAGCCGGTTGCGGATGGCGTGGGCGTATTGCTCGCGGAGATCGGCGGGCTGGTCGGTCACGGGTTGCTCCTGGTGTCGGTACGGTGGGGTCCAGGCCCGCCCCCTTCGCCGGGGCGGGCCGTTGTGCGTCACGAGACGGGATCAGGCGGTCTTGGGCTCGTGGAAGGTCCACCAGCCGTCGTAGCCGTCGGGGAGCGCCGGGTAGGCGGCGAGCATCGGCCGCAGGAGCGCAAGATGCTCCTCGATCGTCGTGGGGTGCTGTGCTCCCCAGTAGCGTTCGCCGTCCCAGCGGCCGTCGCAGTCGCCGCCGTACCGGCCGTCGGTGTGCCGCTCCACGAACTCGCGGCCACTGGTGGGCTGCTGCTCCTGGAAGTCCCAGAGGGTGCCGACGCAGGCGACAGTGACGCCCTGGCGGCGGCGGAACCAGGCGCCGTCGATGCGGCCGTCCCAGAAGTGGTGTCCGTTCGCGCCGTCGCGCCGGGTGGTGCGGAGGCTGTTGAGGTCGATGGCGTAGGGCTTCTGGGAGATCAGGAAGCGGTCGGTGCGGTGCACGGTGGTGGTCCTTTCGTGTGGGTGGGGTGGAACCGGATGGGCGGTCAGGCGTCTTCGAGGACGTGGTCGATGAACTCCTGCTCGTCGGTGGCTTCGCGGTCGTGGCAGCGGACGCAGAGGCGGGGCTGGTGGTGGCGGCCTTCGATGCGGGCGAGGCACCAGCGGTCGTCCATGTCTTCGAGTCCGGCGATGTGCATGGCGGCTTCGTCGAGGCGGACGCGGCCGATGAGTTCGATGCAGTCGTGGATGGGCTTGTAGGCGAAGAGGGGCCGGGTCTGCTTGCAGCGGGTGCAGCGGCCTTCGGGCGGGGTGGCGTCGGGCATGTGTGGCTCCTGGGTCAGGCGGCGGGGGTGCCGGTGGTGGGGTCGCAGCCGATGTGGGTGGTGTATCCGCGGGCGGCCCAGTCGGGGTTGATGGGGGTCTCGCAGACGTCGCAGAGGGGCTTGTTGGGGGACGTTCCCTCCCCGTCCCCCCTCCTAGAGGGGGGTGACGGGGGAACGGAGGGCGTTCCTGGTGTTCCCTCGGTGTTACCGGGGAACGTTTGACCTGCGTCTTTACCGTCCCTTGACCCGTTCCGGGGAACGTTCCCCGGGAACGTCTCCTGGAACGCGTCGGGGGAACGTTCCGGGGAACGCTGTGCAGCCTGTGCCTGGCGGGCCTTGACGATGCGCGCGACCTTCTCGGATCCGGCCGGGATCTGAAGCTCGGCGAGCTTGCCTTTGACGATGCGGTTGCCTGCGTCGAGGGGCACGTTGTGCTGTGCGAGGACGGCGATGATGTGCTCGTCGGAGCCCGGGGTGGCTGCGGGGGCGTCGGTGGTGTCCCATTCCATGACGATGTGGCGGGTGCCGCCGTGGGCCCAGTTGTCGCCGTCGCGGCGGGCCTGGCGGACGAGGGAGAACTGGTCGGGGCCGATGCCGGTGCGGGTGTGGGTGCGCTTCAACGTGAGGGCGCCGCCGCCGAGAGCGGACAGTTCCCACACGTGGTCGACGTCCTGGGTCTTGGCGGAGGAGCCGCGGGCGCCGCGCTCGGAGTCCTTGCCGCGGTGGTCGAGGCGGACGGAGCCGATGCGGTCGCGCTTCAGCGGCAACAGGGTGTGGCGGTAGAGGGACAGCCAGGTGTCGGCGTCGTTCTCGGGCCCGCTGATGAAGCGGGACACGGTGTCGATGACGACGAGTTCGGCGTGGGTGGCCTTGACGAGGGACAGGAGGTCCGCGCCGCCGCCGGCGGTGTCGAGGGGGCGGACGGGCGGGAAGCTGGCGTAGGCGAGCTGGCCCATGTTTCGCGGTCCGGCGCCGAACGACAGGAACCGTTCCTGGACCTGCTCCTGACCGTTCTCGGCGTCGAGGTAGAGGATGCGGACGGGGTCCTGCGGCTTGTCGCCGAGAAAGCTCTGTCCGGTGGCCATGCGCCACATCCACTCCTGCGCAAACAGGGACTTGCCGGCCTTACCGTCGCCGACGACGGTGATCTGCTGGCCGGGCGCCATGAGCTTCCCGGGCAGGAGCTGAACGCTGCCGAAGTCGGTGGCGAAGAAGACGCCCCAGTCGAGGAGGGCGGCGGTGAGGTGGGACGGGCCGCGGCCGGTGGACTCGCGGAGCTGCTCGCCCTGGTGGAAGTCGGCGAGGAGCGCGTCGAGTTCGTCGCCGGACGCTCCGCGGCCGATGGCGGCCTTCAGGGCGTTGGCGTGGGCGTCGTAGCGGCGCTCGCGGGCCTTCTCGTAGATCTGCTGGGCGAAGTGGGGGGCGTTGCTGGCGGGGAGGTATTCGGCGCCGAGGCGGTAGATGAGCTGCCCGTTGTCGACCTCGTTGAGGCGGCCGGTGCGCTCGATTTCGGCGCGGATGAGGGCGGGGTGGGGTGGGGTGCCTGCGGCGATGAGGCCGGCGACGGTGTCCCAGACGAGGCGGAGAGCGGGGCTGTAGATGTCGTCGCGGTCGATGATGGCGGCGCACGCGTTGTAGGCGTCGGCGTCGTGCATGACGGCGCTGATGACCAGTGCTTCGGCCTCGGCGTCGTGGGGGGCGCGCAGGTTGAGGCCGTCGGGGTCCGCCTGGTGCGGGAAGTGGCGGACGTTCTCCACGGGCTCTCCTCAGAAAAGGGTGGTTGGCTCGGCGGTGCAGCGGTGTTCGGCGAGGTGTGGGTGGCCGCAGTCGGGCGGGTGCGGTGGTGTCGCCCAGCGGAGGCGGGGCGGGGAGTGCGGCCCGGCCTGGAAGCGGCACCACACGAGCCGGTTGGGTTCCCGGGCGGCGGTCTGCTGGGCGGGGGTGAGCGGTGTGAGGTCCACGACTGCTTTGAGGGCGGCGGTGTGGCCGACCCACTGCACGAGGACCGGGGCCGCGCACGTCGGGCACCGGGTGGTGGCGGCGCCCGTCGCGCGCGGCCGGCTCATCAGGCCGCGTCGATCTCGTCGAGGGTTCCGGCGTCCGTGCGCCGCTGGTACATGTCCCGCTGGAGGCTGCGGAGCCGGTCTGTGGTGAACGCGTCGGCCGCGACCTCGATCGCGGTGACGCGGACCTTGACCGACGGGTTCTTGTCCTCCTCCGGGCCGGGCTCGGTGCGCTCGCTGTGGGACAGCTCGACGACGGCCATCCACCGGCCGGCGCGCTGCTTGAACATGGCGTCGGCGAACGGTTCGAGGGCTTCGGCGACGTCGGTGAGAACCTTCGAGTCGATCTTCACGTCGGCGTCGATGCGGATCGGGGTGCTCATGCTGCTCGTGCTCCTTCGGTTGTGGCCGCCGGGCAGACGGCCTGGTGGGTGGCGCGGATGTGGGCGACGAACGCCTTGACGGCGTCTGGGCCGGTGACGGTCTCGGATCGGTAGTTGCAGGCGGCGCACTCGTAGCGGGCGCGGGGCTGGCGGGTGTAGCGGATCTGTCCGGCGCGGTCGCCGTGGCGGATCTCGCGGCCTTCGCCGCAGTCGATGAACAGGGCCGCGGTGACCCGCTGGCCGGTCACGCTGCGGCCTTGTTGCGGGCCTTGGCCTTCTGGCGGGCCTCGCGCCGCTCGGCGTTGTGGGCCAGGCGGCAGGACTCGTCCACCGGCTCGTGGTTCCTGACATGCCGCTCGTACGCGGCGGGCGTTCCGCAGGGTGCGAGGGGCCTGGTTGATGCCCGCTTGGGCTTGGCAACCAGGCCGGGGACGGCCTTGTTACGGCCGCGGAGGTAGTACCGCTGCCCGCCTGTGAGGCCGCCCCGGATCCCGAAGCGGGATTCCTTGGACTTGCCGCCTTCCTCCGCCATGGCCTCGGCGAGACACTCCTGAATGACAGGGCACGTGCCGCAGATGCCTTTCGCGTGCTTGGTGCCTTTCTCGTCGCTGGGGTCCGGGAACATGGCGTCGGGGTCGGCTGCCAAGCAGGCGGCGGACGCTCGCCAGTTGGGGATGTAGGGGAGGCTGATCCCACGAGTGCTGGTCACTGGGCCACCGCCGGCACCTGCTCGGGCCACTGCACCTTCACCAGGGCGGCCGCCGCGCGCTCGGGGACATCGGCCAGGCGGTAGCCGAGCCAGTCCATTCCGGCGGCCATCGCCACGTAGGCGTCTGCCTCGTCGTACCGGGCGGATCCTTCGGTGTGGACGCCGTACCGGTCAGCGACCGCCGAACGGATCTCGCCCTTGCTGGCCTTGCCGTAGCCGGTGCCGTACAGCTTCAGCGACGACGGCGGAATGACGGCGTACGGGATGGAACGGCGGTAGCAGATCTGGCGGACGAGGACGCGGAGCCCGGCGAGGTCTTCGTGGCCGGCGAGCGCAGCGTGTCCGTACGACGGGCCTTCCATGACGACGAGGTCCGCGGCCTTGATGTAGCCGGTGATCTGGGCCGTGAGGTAGTGGAGCCGGTGGTCGCCGCGGGTCTTGGTGCGGACGTGGGCGGTCCAGCCGTGTCCCGCGATGCCGGTGGACGTGAGGGACAGGTCGAGTCCGATGACGAGGGGCTTGGTGCCCGCGGCCGGGCGGGCGATCAGCCCGGCCGCGGGGGTCTCGATGAGCGTCACAGGACGGCTCCGTTCTCGTGGCGGGGGATCAGCGGCCACTCCGGCGGGCAGTACGCGGCCGGGTCGCTCTTGCGGAGGTACTGCTGCAGGCTGGCGGCCTGCTCGGCAGCCCACTCGACCTGCGCGGCGTGCAGCTCGGCGAGCGACATCGCGGCCAGACGCGGGACGCGGGAGCCCTGCCGCCAGGCGACACGGCACGCGGCGATCGCGTCGGCGTCCGCGGTGTGCGCCTCGCCGATGGAGACCTCGTAGTGGGCGCACAGGTCGGTGAGGCGCCGCTTGCCCTTGCGGTACTTGTCGGTGGCCTTGTCGATGACGAACGGGTCCACCACAGGGCCGGCGGGCAGCGGGGCGAGGCCGTAGCGGGCGGCCTCGCGGTCGAGCATGGTGAGGTCGAAGCGGGCGTTCATCGCGACGACCGGGATGCCGGCGGTGATGATCTGGCCGAGCGCGGCGAGGACTTCGGCGACAACTTCCGCGGCCGGGCGACCCTCCGTGCGGGCCTTCTCGGTGCTGATGCCGTGGACTGCGGCGGCCTGCTCCGGGATGTCGATGCCGGGGTTGGCGAGCCACGTTGCCGAGGCGGTGGGCTGTCCGCCGCCGCACTGGACGACGCAGGCGGTGACGATGCGGTCGTTGTCGACGTCGATGCCGGTGGTTTCCAGGTCGAAGCCGCACAGGCGGCCGAGGTACCAACTCATGCGCGGGCCCCCGATCCGGGAGCAGCGACCGCCGGCCAGGCAGCGGCCTCACTGTCCTCGACGACCTCGACCGGGTACGCGCCGTCCTCGTCGGGCCCCTGCTCGTCGTCTGTCGTACCGCTGTTCTCGGTGTCCTTCTCCGCAGCGATCGCCATGAGCTGCTTCGACAGCGGGTCGGTGCCCTTCGGGTGCACGGCGCCCGCGGTCTGGGCCTCCATCCACAGGTCGCGGACGTCGTCCGATGTGAGCGAGCCCTTGGCCTCCGCGATCCAGTCCCGCCCGGGCGCGGCCTCGATCGCGGCGACCGCCCGGGACCCGGTCGGGTCCAGCGCGAGCGCGGTCGACAGCGGGCCGGACAGTGCCTGCCGCGGGGTGATCCCTCGGACCTCGACGACCACGACCGGGAAGTGCTTCGTTTTACCGCCCGCTACCCGAGACCGCGGCTCGATCCGCAGCGTCACCGGGACGAGGCCCTGTCCGTTCGTGCCGGACAGCACCATGTCGACGGTTCCGGCCATCTCGTTCGCGGCGTAGAAGCTGTGCGTCTCGGCCCGCCACACGCCCAGGTCGGGCATGTCGGGGAGCATCACGTTCAGGCGGGTGGTGGCGGAGCAGACGCTTCCCTTGGGCTGCTGGTGCCACTCCTCGCCGAACTGCCGCAGGCAGATGCATGACTGGCGGGAGAGCTGCTCCGTCTCGCCATCGCAGCGACGCATACAGCCGCCCTTGTTCCACATCTCGTTGTGCTGAGACAGCGGGTCACCCGGCGGCAGGAGCGCGTCGAGCTGCTCGGCCTCTGTGATGACGCGGAACTGTGGGGCCCCGGCGCCCTGCGGCTGCCAGCGCTCGACGGTCCCGCCCCACGCTGCGGCGGCCGCCTCGACGTAGTGCTCGGCGTGGGAGGTGACCACCCACGTCTTGGACTTGACCGGTCGGGGCCGGCCGTTGGGCTTGTCGCTGGGGACGGACCAGCCGGTGCGCAGGCGGCCGAGCTCGCGGGCCTGTCGCTGCATGGTGATGATGCGGCCACCCATGGTCAGGCTGCCTTTCGGTTTTGGGGCGCGGCCGGAGCCACGAGCGCGGGGTACGAGGAGGGTGCGGCGTGCAGCCAGCGGGTGCCTTCGATCAGGCCCCGGAACGCGCGGTGCGCGGTCCGGTCGGCGGGCATCGGCACCAGGGCGTGAGACTTCGCGCGGAGGTTGAGGACGCCGGCGCGCTCGATGCGCGGCATGGGGGCGTCGGTGTCGTCGGGGAGGAGGACCGTCTCGCAGAAGCGGAGCGCGGCGAGCTGGAGAGTGTTCTCCGGGTACACCGACTTCGCCGGGCGGGTGGCCGACGACTTGTAGTCGATCAGCCACAGCTCCAGGCGCCCGCCGGGGCCGGTCGGCAGCCAGATCAGGAGATCGGCAGTACCGGCGTAGCCGAGGCGCCGGTGGAAGCAGGTGATCTCGGTGGCCTCGACGTGCTTGTCGAGGTCGACGCCCCACGACGCGAGCCACAGTTTCAGTTGCTCGGTGTACGGGGCGACCTCCGGGTCGTCCGCGACGGGGGCGCCGAGGACGTGTGCCTCAGCGGCAGCGTGGACGCGGTCGCCGAGGTCGGCAGCCCGCTCCTTGGCGTCGCGGTGGATCGCCTTCAGCTCGCGGGTGAGGGCGGGCCGGTCGACGAGGACGCGGCGCACGATCGGCTTCCAGTTGTCGAGGAAGTGCTCGACGGTGAGCTTCACGCCCCATGGCACGAGGGCCATGGACTTGTTGACGGCGGTGTCGATGATGTTGGTGACGGAGACGAGGTCGGGGCCCCCGGCGGGGTCGCTGTAGTAGCGACCCCGCTCGGTGTCCCGCGCGTGGCGCGGCTGAGTCACGCGGCAGCACCACCTTGGCGCGGCGCCGGGACCGCCTTCGGTGCGGCGATCGTCCGCAGTCGCTCCGCGAGCCGGAGAACCTGCTGCCCGTACACCGGGACCCGGCCCTCGTCCGCGACCTCGGCCAGCAGGTCGGCAACCCGCTCGTCCCGCTCGTGTGCGGCGTGGGAGTCCTGGCCCTGGTGCGCGGCCTGCCGGGCGCACTCGGCGATGTGGACGAGCTCGGAGAGCAGCCCCTCGCCGTCCTCCTCGGCCGCGGAGGCCAGGTTGAGCAGCACCGACGAGAGGTAGTGCGTCATGTCGAGGGTGGCGCCAGTGGGGAGCGGCTCGACGTGGATGCGGAACGGCCCGTCGACGGGCGTGCGGTCGGTGCTCACAGGACGCTCCCGAGGGTCTCGATCGTGGTCGTGGTGCGCGGGGCGAGGGCTTCGAGGGCGTGATCGAGCTCGTCGACGAGGTGCCGCTGCTCGGCCAGCTCGCCCTCGTGCTGCCGGGCGGCCAGCTCGGCGGCCATGCGGGCCTGGAACTGGCAGTTGCTGCACGGCTGGCCGTAGGTGTAGCCCGCGCCGCAGGTCCGGCACGTCTGGATCGGCGCGGGCTCCAGCGCCTCCAGCTCGGCGATCCGGTCGCGGTTGGCCCTCAGCTGCTCGGCCGCGTCGGACAGGGCCTCGTTCGTGGTGTGCCGCTCGGCCTCCAGCTCGGCCACCCGAGCCCGCAGCCGGTCCACCTCGTCTGCGGCCTGCTCCGCCAGCTCCGCGCACTCCCCATCGGGGCGAACCGCTCCACGGCTGAGCTTGTCGGCCATGCGCCATACGGCCTCGGCCTTCGCCCGCTTCTCGCGGTTCGACGTCCCGTACTCGTGCGACTTCTTGAGGAGCCACGCGACGATCTGCGCGTCGCGCTCGGCCTGCACCTCAGCACGGTGGTTGGCGGCGCTCTCCGGAGACTGGAGCAGCTGAGCCGACTCCAGGGCGTACGCCCACGACACCGGCAGCGTCTTGCCCTGCTTCAGGGCGGCGAGGATCACCTCAGCCGCGGCGTTCACCGCGCGGGAGTTCATGCCGCACCGCCCAGCGTGCGCACCGGCGAGAGCCAGGCACGGATCGCCGTCGGCGTCCACGGGTACGACGGGCCGTCGCCCTGGTCGGCCGGGTCCTGCGGGGAGTCGCACACCATCAGCGGCTCGCCCTCGGCGGTGAGACCGGCCTGCCGCCACACGTCGCCGTCACGGTCCACCAGGACCAGCGCGACCGGGACGGCCGGGATGGGGGCGGTGAACTCGACGCGGATCGTGCGCCGTTCACCGCTCGGGATGTTGGTGGGGTGGGTGATACTGGTACTCACGGTGTCCTCTTCTCTTGGGGTTGAGGTGCCGAGGGGCTGTTGCGGACCGGCCAGGGTCCTGACGGCCCCGTTCTTTTGGGTCAGGCGGACGCGGCGAGCGCGGTGGCCTGCTCGGCCATCCATGCGCGGACCCGGTCCGGGTCGAAGCGCCGACCGCGGAACGCGGTGGGCTCCAGGGGGCAGCCGTTCTTGACCCACTCGTTGACGGTCCAGTTGGAGACGCCGTAGAGGGCCATGAGCTGCGCGGTGGTCAGGAGGGGGCTGATGCCGGCGGGTCGGAGGATCTCCGCGCGTTCAGCGAGGGTCTGAGTCGCCATCGGGGCTAGACCTTTCTACCGTTGCGGTTGAAACTGAGGGCATGTCGAAGAGGTCCTGGAGGGGCTCATGCACCACCGTGGCGATGAGCCATGCGGTGCGGAGCCGGCAGTGGTCGGCGGCTGTCTCGCCGCTTCCGGTGATCTTCGAGACTGTCGCCAGGCTGATTCCCTGCCCTGCTACATCGACGGCCTTCGTGGCCTTCGCGAGCTTCGCCCCGGTGAGCCCGCGGCGCTTCATTGCGCTGCGGATTGGCTTGCCGTGGTCCTTGCGGAGCAGGTGGGTCATGTATGCCTCGCGCTGGTCGTTGGCGACGAGCGGTTGTCCCGTCGTCGTTGATACTTTTCTACCGTATCGGTTTCGATGAGGTCAAGCATGTTGGCGTGAGTTTCAGTGAGTTGCGATTCGCTGTGGCGCGCGTCGAATGACTGTTCTAATCTGTCTGCATATGACAAGCGCAACGGCGCGCGACGGGGAGGTCACGCGCTGCTGTGTGATCCCGCCATGCTTCTACTTTTACTTGCAAAAGTAGAAGATCCGCAGGGATAGTTACCCACGTGGATAGCCATGGGGAGCGCGCCGAAAACCTTGCGCAGCTGATCAAGCGCATTCGTGACACGTACAACGTCAACGAGTCGCAGATCGCGCGCGCCATCGGTGTCACCCCCGCCACCGTCAACTCGTGGACCCAAGGCCGGCGCGGCACCAAGCGCGGCCCTAACCCGGAGAAGCTGCGCGCCCTCGCGCGCGAGTACCCGAAGTTCACCGAGGTCGAGATCTTTGCCGCCGCCAACCGTGCGGCCCCCGGCCCCCTCAGCCAGGACGCCGAGGAGCAGCTCCTTGACCTGTTCCGTGGGCTGACCGAAGAGCAGCAGCGGATGAAGCTCATCGAGCTGAAGGCGCTGAACGACTCCAACAAGCGCTAGCCCGCCGTACAACCATCTGCCGCGGTCGCGGGTCTAACCGAAATGGACTCCGCCACTCCCTGTGAGACTAGGGCGACTTGGCGTACGCAGAGTGGTCGCATATTCACCTACAAGGGGGTACGGTCGGACGAGCGGCCTGCCCTCCCCCTGGCCGACGGTCAAACGTCGCCTGCCTGCCCGGGGGGTTCCCATGTGCCTTCGCGTCCGATTCGCACCGCTCGACCCGCTCAACTTCCAGCCGTACGACGCCGACGGGAACACGGTCACCCTCCCCGACACGCTGCCACCATGCGCGTGCTTCGTAGCCCTTCGGGCCGTCCTTGAAGAACTGGCCATCGCGCAGCCCCTCAACGGTGCAATCTGCTGGTGCGGGGCGCCCGTTGTGATGCTGCCCCGCGTTCCCAACCAGCGGAGGAGTGGCCAGGTGACCAACCGTGGCGCGTAAAACAGCGAACAACCCCAGGCAGCTGCGAGAGAAGGGCTGCGGCTGCGCCCTGTGCAAGGAGAAGTACCCCGAGGCGACATACGGCGCCCGCAACAGCCGGCGCGACTGCACTGGCTCATGGCAGGCCCGGTACCGGGACCCCGACGGCGCGCAGAAGCAGAAGTGCTTCGCGATCAAGGACGGCGGGCGTAAGGCCGCCGAGGCGTTCCTCGACAACGTCCGGACGAAGGTCCGTGAGGGCACGTACCAGGACCCGAAGCGCGGCGCCATCACGGTCGACGAGTGGTGGGCAATTTGGTGGCCGACAGTCAAGGTCAAGTCGGTGACGACGAAGAACCGCAAGCTGTCGGCCTGGACGGTCCACGTGCAGCCGAAGTGGGGAAAGCGGAAGCTCAACACCATCACGTGGATTCAGGTGCAGGACTGGATCACGAACGAGGTGAAGGGGCACGCCACCCAGAAGAAGGCGCTGGAACTGCTGCGGCACATGATGGTCGCCGCGCTCCGCGACCGGCGGATCACCCTCAACCCCACCCTCGACATCGAGGTGTCCGCAGCGCCCGCCAAGCACCCGGACGACCTCATCCCGCCGACGGCCGCGCAGTGCGAGCTGATCCGCCAGCAGCTCACCGACTACTACCTGCCGTTGGTAGTGTTCGCCGAGGAGACCGGTATGCGCTGGGGTGAGTACACGGGCCTGAGGGCCTGCAACGTGGACCTCGGCAGCGCCACGGTGAAGGTGAAGGAAGTTCTCATCGACGACCGGGGCCGGATCCGGCGGAAGCCAGCGCCGAAGAGCCGGGCCGGGTTCCGAACCGTGCCGCTGACGCCGAAGGCCGTCGAGGCCGTCGAGTCCATGATGGCGACGTGGGACCCTGCAGCCACGGAGTCGCCGATCGGCGACGGCGAGGATCTGCACGAGGAAGAGCTCATCTTCCGGGGCCCGAGGGGCGGCGCGCTGACCCGACCGAACTTCCGAAGGCACTGGATCCCCGCAATTCAGGCCGCTGGCCTGGCCCGTGAGGTCACCAGCCCGGAGACCGGGCGCAAGGAGATCTGGCCCCGGGTCCACGACCTGAGGCACACGTTCGCGACGAGGCTGAAGGACGCGGGTGTTCCGGAGAAGGATGTCCAGGTCATCATGGGGCACGAGCGGGGCGGCCGGGTGACGTGGCTGTACCAGCACGCCGGCCCGGATCTGGTTGAGGAGGTGCGGTCCGCGCTGGTCAGCGGCCGTCACCTGCGGGCGGTGTCTTGAGGTGCGGATGCCACAAGATGCCACGCGGATGCCACATGACCCCCTCACGGAGTCTCGTTGTCCCTCACTGGGGCTCACTCTTGGGGGCGCCGGGGCACCGCACCGCCCCTCACCTGCGCTCATCCCGCCTCACGGAGCCTCATGATCGCCTTACGGTTTCTTACAAAGCAGATGTCGGCGGTTCGAAACCGTCCGCGCCCAC
>NZ_JBEZNW010000052.1:0-41070 GCF_040653355.1 Streptomyces sp. NPDC047971
ACGAAGTTTTGTTTTTTTGTTTTTGTTGTTCAGTGGTGTTCTATTCCTAACAACCCGGCGACGCGGTTTTGTTGCCGTCCCTGCCCGCGGGAGCGCTGGCGTGACGCTGCGCGTCACGCTTCAACCCGACCGCTGCGCGGTCGGGTTGAAGCTCCGTTCGCTTCGCTTCCGGAGCTGCAGGCCCCTCGCTTCGCTCCGGGCCTGTTGGGTGGTGGGTTCGCTGCGCTCCCTCACCACGGGGACTTCCGGCTTCGCCTCCAGTCCTCTGGCCCGCTGGCGCGGGCCAGGCTGGCGAGGAGGGATGGTGACGGGGCATCACCCGGCACAGGGAGTCAACGGCGTCTCGAGACCCGGCCGGCCCCGATACCCGCCACATGCAACGCCAAGGCCATCAGGCCGAGCAGCATCACGTTGGTGGAGGAGAACACTTCGTTGGTGGCGATGTCCGCCGCGTTGATCAGAAAAGCAATGAAAAACAGCACCGCCGCCGCTATGCCAAGCATGAACAAGCTCCTCTCTAAGGGGTGCTGCCCGTATGCCCCCAGCTCGCCATCACAAGCCCGGCAAGGCGCTGCTAGTCCCGGCCTGATCGAACGGCCGGCGTCGAGGGTCGCGGGCCATGGGTGCCGTCATGTCGATGCCGAAAGCACGGGTCTCGGCCGGGCGCAGGGGTGACACGGGGATCCGTACGGTCACGGCCGGGAGTAGGGGGCGGGGGTGGAGGTTCCAGCGGCGCGTCCCTGGCTCGGTGCGCATCCCGACGACACGGGGCGTTGCCCGGGACGTGTCGTGGTGTCTGGGGGCTTCTGGCTTGAGGCTTGGCGCATATCTGGACGGTTTGCGCCTCGAGCGTCGACGCGGGGTGGTTGAGTTCAAGATGATGCAGCATGTAGAGATGGTGGAAAGGGGTGGCATGCGGAGGGGATCTGGAGCGGGTTTCGGAACCTCCCGCCGGTCCACCACGCCCGCCACAGCAGCCCTGCGGGTAAGAGCCGCCAAACGTCTGCAGCCTCATCCACCCCAGGGTCCGGCCAACCTTACGCATCGCCGAGCGAATCAGAGCAACCCCGCCCAGCTCCTCGGCCTCATCAACACCGAGCCGGAGCTCGTACACCCCTCCGAACCCGCCACCCCCCGGCGGACACGACCGACGCAACAACGGCACCAGGACAGCAACAAGACGCTCATGACGCGGATCACCCGCAAACGACGGCATCCACCGAGGCTAGCCAGACACGACACCGTCCCGCGCAGCGTTTCGTCATACCCCGCCTACAGGGGCGACATACAGCCCACCCGCCAAACGACACCAACCTTCACCAGCAAAACGACACACAGAAACCACGACAGCCCAGGCCAACACCAGTGAAAACCAATGACGCGTACCTATGAACAACACACGACGCCCATCAACCGGGAATGTGGGGTTCCCGGCCGGGGTCGGGCCCCACACTCTCCGAGTTGTGCATCTGAGGAGTCAGACGCTGCTCCGGCCAGGCAGCTGGGTTGGGTCCTGCCCTTCATCATCGTCTAGGGAGCTGATGCCCGGTGCCCGCACCTGCCGGGTCATGCGCGTTCTTGTGGCTCCTCCTGATGGGCCAGCCGGTGCTCTCGGTCATCGGACGATCGCGGTTCCGCCTGGCGGTCCTCCAGTTCCCGCTGCCTGGCCGCCAGGGCCCTTGCCAGCGTCTTTGCCCGGTAAGGGTTCGACGCGTCGAGGGCCTTCGCTACCTTCACGGCCTCGTCCAGCAGGGCCAATCGTCGCTCGGGCAACTCCCGCACCAGCGGCGACGTGCTCTCCTCCACCAGGACGTACGCCAGCTTCGACCCGTAGGCCTTCGGCTCGGCCTGTGCCAGAACGCGGTAGATCCACAGCCCCTCGGTACCGCGCACCACTCGCCGGTTGGCACTGAGCAGCTTGACCCTGGCGAGCACAATCATGTCCTGATCCATCGGTCCCCCTTCGTCCTCCACCCCCTGGCCGGTGCTCGTCCCACGGCGAGACGGCACAGCGAAACGCGCCGACAACCGAGAAGGGTTGCCGGCAGGTTGGCCGGAGGTGGATGACGATGAGTCTGGCTCGCGGTGCCCGCTGCCACAAGGTCGAACGGGCGTGCCGTAGGTCCTACCGAAACCTGCTCTGAACAGGCATGATGGACCTGACACTCACACGAAGCCCGTCTGCCGCATCCTGTGCAGAGTGCGGCGGCTCGGAGACGGGGTCGAGGTCGGTGCCCCGGCGGTCCTCTTGGCGGTCGCTGCTTCGCCTCCCAGGTTCTGTGTGGGTTACCGCGACGGCCGGCTGAAGAACGTGACCGGGCGCTCCCGTCGTATTCCGTCCACGACGACGTCGACGGACTCGTCGTAGAAGGCCACCCTGTCCTTGATGATCCCTACGGAGGGCAGGGGGTCGGGGTAGCTCCAGGCGATGTCGGGCCGTACGTCGGCGTCGCCGGCCCAGGACCAGTATTCGCTCGCCACGCCTTTGTAGGGGCAGCGGGTTCGGCCGTCGGTGCGGGTGAAGAGGTCCAGGCGGACGTCCTCTCGTGGGAGGTAGAAGCGCACTGGTAGACCTGTCTCGAACAGCAGAACCGGCGTATGTGTGTCCGCGACGATCGTGCCTTCGATCTCGATCTGGACATGCCGGCTGCTGGGCAGGGCGTCCACTCGCTTGTGCGGGTCGCGAGGGTGCACGAAGATCTCTTCGTCCTCCTCGTACCAGTGGTCGAGGACCTCGCGCCCGAACCATTCGAAGCTGATGTGGTCGGCGAGGTCCTCTCCGGGGTAGGTCCAGGCCGCTGCTCCGACGGTCCGGTCGGGGAGTACAAGGTCGTAGAAGACCGTCGCTCCTGCGTGGCGCCGCCGGCTGGCGGGCCGCTCCGTTCGCCGCAGCAGGTCTGTCCGGACGTCCTCGGTCGGGAAGGCGTAGAGGGGGACGGGGCGGCCGGGCTCCCACACGAGTACCGGCCTGCGGCTGTCCACGACCGTGATGTCCCCCGCCGTCGCACGCACCCGGCGTTCGCTCGGCTCCCAGAACACGGTGTCGGGCTCGGCCTGGCGGCGTACGACGGGTACGGCTTGCGGGCCGGATTCCGGTGCGGTCATCGCTCTCTCCTCCTCGCTCCGTCTCCGGCTGCCCGGACCGGGTGTCGTGGTACCGGCCACAGCCGTTTTCCACCCTGCTCCCGATCCCGGCCGGTGGCAAACGACCCGCCGTCGCCCCTGCCGTCCCGCCGTCGGCGCTGTCGGCGCTGGGCGGCCGGTCCCCGGGCTACCTGCGGCGACGTCCGGCGGGGGGCATACCAGGGCGGGGGTGCCCCGCACCCCGGTCGCCCGGGGTGCGGGGGCGGCTCAGACGAGGCTCGTCAGAAGCTCCGCGAAGGCTTTCGGCCGGCTGAAGTAGCCGACGTGCGAGGCTGCGAGGGTGTGCACGTCGAAGGGGTGGTGCGGGGTCAGCGTGTCCGCCCGGTGGATCATGTGGTCCTGGACCGCCAGGGGAAGGCTTCGGTCGGCGGTGAGGCGGACGTAGGTGTGTGGTACCCGTCCCCACGCGTCGGCCCGGACCACCGCACCCGGCTCCATGGCCGAGTAGGTCTCGTCCGGGTCGAGGGAGTCGAGCAGCATCCGGAACTGGTGGTCCGTCGAGTCGGCCATGACGGCGGCCTTCAGCGCGGCGAACACGTCCGGATCGGCGTGGGCGGCCCGCCAGTTCAGCCGGACCACGCCCGGATCGGGTACGCCCGGCACGGCGATCCGGGCGACTGCCGCTTCCAGCAGGTTGTCGTCGACCACCTCCCACGCCTCGGTGAGCATGGCCGGATCGCTGAGGCAGAGCGCGGAGAGGTAGACCACCCGGTGGAGCAGTTGCGGTGCGGCGTTGGCGACGGCGCTGATCGTCAGACCGCCGAGGCTGTTGCCGACCAGGACGATCGGGCCCGACGCGGTGAGCCGTCGCAGGGTGTCCAGCACGTGGCGCACGTTGTCGTTCAACGTGATGCCGCGGAGCGCGGAGGGTGCGGAGGCGAGTGCGGTGGCGTCTTGAGGTTGCCGGTAGTAGGCCGCTGGGGTGTCGGCGAGGTCGCCGTGACCGGGCAGGTCGACGGCGTGCGAACGGTGTCCGAGCAGGGTCAGTTCGTTCTGCAGGGGGCCCCAGGCCCGGGCGTTGCTGGAGCCGCCGTGAACGAGTACGAATGTGGGGCGCGAGTCTGCGCGCATGGTGAGGATCCTCGTCATCCTGAGGTGAGCGGTGGACGTGGGACCCGGTGTCGGCGACGGCCGGCACCGCGGTCAGTGCGTCGACCGGGTGCGCAGGGCCTGCCAGTTGTGGATGACGGAACACATGCGGACGACCGTAGCAGTCGTCTTCGTCCCCGCGCGCGGTCCTTTCGGCTCTCGTCGGCGCCTGGTTCTGTCGTTCTTCGGGAGGCCGAAGGGAGCGGGGGTCGCGCCGGGCGTGGGGTGGGGTGCCTGTGGTCATTCCACGGTCAGGAGGAAGATCACTGAGCCCAGGCCGAGGAGGACGCTGCCCGCGAGGGCCGTGAGGAAGAGGGTGAGGGCGATGCGGGTGCTCAGCACGCCCCAGAACTCCGCGCGCCGCCCGTCGGGGGTGTCGGTGCGCCAGTCCGACGGGATGTCGATGCTTCCTTCGGCGATGGCCGGCGCGGCCCTGCGTACGTCTTCGGGGTGGAAGTGGTGGGTCGTGGGATCCGCCCCCCATGTGCCTCGGCTTGCCCCGCCGAAGCTGCGGAGGCGGACGTCGGCACGACGGGCGACACTCGGCAGCCAGTGCTTGCGCACCGGCCACAGTTTCGCCACCTCGTCGCTGTTGAGCCAGCGCTCGTCGTCCTGCGCCGGCTGTGGTGTTTCCGGGTCCGGGGTGTGCGGCATGTCTCCCCCTCGCTGCAGCAGGTTTCCAGTACACCTCCGCTGCCCGCCTGCCGGTAGAGCGCCGCATGGAGGGTGGTGGCAGCGTCATCTTGTGTGCGCTTGCTGGGGTGGGGCTCGGCTCGTGCGGTCCAGCCTGGCTGTTTCGGTTGGCGGGGTCTTTCCGTGGTCGGCCGGTGTGCGTGGTCTCGTAGCGAGTACGGGGCGACATCCGTTGGTTCGATCGAGGAAGGGCCGATGTGTGTGGGCGGCTGTGCGGCGTTCGATGATTTCTTCCGTGCCGAGTACGTGCCTCTGGTGCGGTTGTTGATGCAGCTGGGGGCGCGCTGCAGCGAAGCGGAGGACGCGGCGGCGGAGGCCATGTCCGTGGTCTACGAGAAGTGGGAGACGATCACGGCGCACCGGGCGTACGCCCGTACCACCGCGATTCGTCTCGTCCGTCGCAGGCCTCGCGAACTGGCGGCGGCTGCTGGCCATGGCCGTGCACGGGATGGACGACCAGGACGGACAGCGCCATCCGGCTCCGTGGCGGTCTCGAATCAGATCATGGAGTTCTACTGGGCGCATCTCGCCCGGGGCGCCGACCCGGTCGGTGCGCTGCGCGCGGCACGCCTCCAGTGGCTCGACGGTGATCCGAACCGACGTTCGTCCCCGCGCCTGTGGGCCGGGCTGACGGCGTTGGGCGGCGCCCACTGCTGAGGCACGGCCGAGGGGTTGCGGACGTCGGGTGCGGGACTCGGGGGATGGACTTTCGGCCGTGAGATCTGTCGTGCGGGCGCGGTGGCTGACAACGCCTGTCAGCTGTGGGGTACGACGGCCACGGGGCAGGAGGCGTGGTGGATGAGGGCGTGGGTGACCGGGCCGATGTGGGAGCCCTTGGCCGCCCTGCGCCGGCCGACCACGGCGAGAGCCGCGTCGTGGGCGGCTTCGACGAGGTGCTCGGCGGGCCGGCCGGGAGTGGAGGTCTCGGTTACGTCCACCGTCGGGAACGTGTCGCGGAAGGGGCGTACCGCCTGTGAGAGCGCTGTTGCCATGTCGGCGTTCTTGGTGGCTTTGTGGCGTTGGGTGAAGGGGGCGTGCCAGGTGTGCACGATGTTCAGGGGGGCGTTTCGGCGTGCGGCGAAGTCGAAGGCGAATTGCAGGATGTCGTCGTTCGCTTCGGTCACGTCGAGGCCGAGGACGACTTTCCTGCGGTCGCTCGGGGTGGTTGGGGGTGCGTTCTCGCCTGTTCCGGGGCGTACGAGGACGACTGGGCGCTTGGCGTCGGCGACGACTTCCTGGCCCACGGAGCCCACGATGAATCCGCGCATGGTGCCGAGTCCGTGGGAGCCCACGACGAGGAGTTCCGCTTCTGCCGCGGCCCCGAGCAGTACGTTGCTGGGGGCGTCCTCGATCTCGTCGGCGGTCATCGCGAGGTCCGGGCGGCGGTCCCGGACGCGCTGCTCGGTCGCGGCGAGTACGCCCTCGGCCTCGCCGGCACGGTCCTCGTGGGACACCTTCATGGACGCCGGCTGGTGTTGTGCCCAGAGGGTGGCGTAGACGAGGCGCAGGTTCGTGCCGCGCAGCGCGGCCTCGTCGGCGGCCCAGTCCAGTGCGGCCAGGCTTCCCTCGGAGCCGTCCACTCCCACGGTGACAGGTCGTGACATGCCGCTCTCCTCGTCTCGGGGCTGTCGTCAACGTTCCATCCGGGCAGCCCCCGAGCACCCGTGCCCTGGACACCCGGCACGAAGCTACCGAGTGATCTGAAGGGTGTGACGCATCGTGTTCGGTGGCGTTGCCGAAGTGCCCCATCTGGCCGACGGCGCCGGGGCGGCGCGCTCGCATGCCGCGCGCCGTGGCCGGCTGGTGGGTGGGGGGTGGCTGGTGGGTGGGGGGTGGCGGGCTGCTTCGTCGATGTTCGTACGTGCCTGGCGGGGTGGTCATGTGGTGATGGGGATGATGCCGAGGGGTTCGGTGGTGGGCTGGGTGGAGCCGCCCGCGGGTTCGATGGTGATGCCGACGGCGACCGCGTTGCCCAGGGGGCCGTCGAGGACGCGGGTCGCCCGGTCGCCGGCGCTGTCCAGGAGGCCTGCCGGGCGCAGGTCGCCCGCTTCGGCGGCGTACCAGAGTTCGTACACCTTGTCGCTGGGCAGGGTTGTAAGGCCGCGGGCGGTGAAGGCGGCCTGTGCCTGGGTGCGGGAGACGACGATGGCGGCGTCGGCTCCGTCGGTCAGCTGTGCGGTGTGCACGGTGGCGTCGGGGGCGGTGAGGATGTCCGCGAAGGCGCTGTTCGCCGTGCGGGCCTGCTCCTGTGCCTGGGCTGCGCGGGCGCGGGCGTCCTCGGCTTCCGAGCGCTGCCACAGGGCGACTCCTGCGAGCGCGACCGCCAGGGCGACGCTCGCGGCGAGCGCGAGGCGGATCGTGCGGCGGGCGTGCGGTGCCGTGTTGCGGTGTCGGGAGTCCTGGCGGGTCTCCTGTCGGGTCTCCTGTCGGGTGGCGGAGATCTGTTCCATGACGCGTGCCCGGAGCTCCTGCGGTACCGGCGCGGTCTCGGCGGAGGCGAGGCGGGCGGCGGTCTTCTCGAAGTCGGCGACGTCCCGGCGGCAGGTCTCGCAGCCGGCGAGATGGTTCTCGAAGGCGGCTTCCTCCGCGGGCGGGAGAGCGTGCAGGACGTACGCCGCGGCGTCGAGATGCGGATCGTGCGGATCGTGTGGTTCCTCCGGTGAGGTCATGAGCCGGCCTCCAGGCAGGCGCGCAGCTGCTTGAGACCGTTGCGCATACGGGATTTGACCGTGCCTTCGGGGGTGGACAGGGAACGTGCCACTTCCAGGTAGGTCATGCCCTGGAAGTAGGCGAGTACCAGGGGTACCCGTTGAAGGCGTGCCAGGGTGTCCAGGCAGCGCTGGACGCGTCGCCGCTCGTCATGGATCTCGACGGTCTCGGCGACCTGGTCGTAGTCCCGGTCCGGCGACAGCATCCCGGCCCTTTTCTCCCGGTCGGTGCCGGCCTGGACGCTGCGTACCCGGTCCACGGCGCGCCGGTGGGCGAGGGTGAGCACCCATGCCTTGGCCGTTCCGCGGTCGGGGCGGAACCGCTCCGCTGTGCGCCACACCTCGATCATGACGTCCTGGGTCACTTCTTCGGCCTGTGCCGGGTCCCGCAGGATCCTGCAGGCCAGCCCCATCACCGGGGTGGCCAGCGCGTCGTACACGCCGGCGAACGCGTCACGGTCGCCGGCGGCCGCTTTGAGCAGGAGGGTGTCGACGTCGGTGTCCGGTCGGGATGCGTGCGGCAAGGGTGGCTCCCCGTCGTGCCTCGTGCGGTCGATCGCCCAGTCGCAGCGTCCGGGCCGCTCGGCCCGTGGCGGCCCACCGTGGTCGAGTCTGCCGCCGGTGGTGGCCTCGCGCCGTGTGGCGGCGTCGACCGGGTGAGTCCCGTGTGGTCCGGTGGGGGGTGTCACGGTGGTCCCCGTCGCTCGTGTTCCGGGGCGTGCGGGCGCAGGGCGGCGTGGACGGTCTTGCCGCCGAGGCGGGGAACGACCGTGATCGCGGCTCCCAGTCGGCGCACGATCTCCAGGCCGAGGCCGCCTTGCCGGGCGCCGCGCCCGCCGCCCGCGCCGGCGGCGACGCCGCCGGGGGTGCGGCGGAGGTCAGGGAGTGCGGAGAGGTCGGGGAGATCAGGGAGGTCGGGGAGGTCCTCGCTGTGGTCGGTGACGGCGATGTCCACGGTGCCGTGGTGCGCTGTCAGGGTCAGTTCGCAGGGGCCGTCGGTGTGGCGGACGGCGTTGGTGACGAGTTCGGACACGATCAGGACCGCGTCGGCCGTACGGGCGTAGTCGGCCGCCTCCAGCCATCGGGCGGTGACGCGGCGGGCGACAGCCGGGCTGTGCGGGCTGCAGGGCAGGGCCACGACCTGGCGGGGCACGGTGGGCGCTGGGGGTGGTGCGGTGGTGGTCATGACCGCTCCCTGGGACGAAGGATCCTGTGTGAGGGATTCGTAGTGGTGGGCCGTGCGGATGAGGCGGGTGAGGGGTCCGGTACAGGTCTGGGGGTGGGTGAGAGGTCTGGGGCGGATGCCGCGGGGCGGACTGCCTCGGGGGGTGGCTTGTCGCTTCCTGCCCGGGGGCGGTGAGGTGTGTGCTCGCCGGTGTTCCGTGGCTCGCTGTACGGCGTGGGGCGCGGCCCGCGGGGACGCCGCTCCGCTCCCCCGCGACCGCTCCGGGAGTTCTCCTGCCTGAGGGTTCATCCGGCGGCATCGCAGCTCCGAATCCCTGATGACCGCGCACGGCGAGCAGGCCGTGGCCCCCTCCAAGCCGACCGGCTTCCGGTCGTCCGGGCCTGCCTCACGACACCGCTCGACGTGTTCACCGATGTCGATCAATCGAGGGAGGTGCGTCCGATGACCGCGTCCATGCGCGCCCGTCGTCTGCTGGCAAGTACCGCGGCGGCGGGACTGCTGGCCGGCGGAGCCGCGTTCGGCATGTCCGGCACGGCCACCGCGGCACCCGCGCCCGCATCCGTCTCGACCGTCGTGGCGGGTGACCATCACGACCGTCACGACCGGTGCGAGTGGAAGAAGGGGCACTGGGAGAAGAAGTGGGTGAAGGGTCACTGGGAGAAGAAGGTGATCTACCACAAGACGTGGCACAAGGGCCATCACGACAAGCACGGTGACTGGCACAAGGGCTACTGGAGCCACGACCGGCACCACAAGTGGGTGTACGTCCCGGCCCACTGGGATCACTACTGGGTGAAGGGCCACTGGGACTGCCATCACCGGTGACCGGCTGACCCCCTGAACCCTCTTGCGGCCGAGGGCCGGGCCCCGGGGCCCGGTCCTCGGCTCCCGCCCGCGCGGACGCGGACCGGGGGTCCTGGTGTGTCCGTCAGGTGGGCAGGGTCATCAGGAGCAGGGGTGGTGTCGTGGGTTGGGGTGAGCCTGAGGAGGGTTCGAGGGTGAGACCGAGCGCGGTGGCGTCGGCGGTGTCGCCGTCGATGAGGACGGTGCCGTCCTGATGGATGAACCCGGCCGGGAGCATGGTGCCCTGATGCTCCAGCCACAGCTGGTAGGTCTTCCCGGCGGCCGGTGCGGGCAGTCCGGCGGCGGTGAAGACCGCCTTGTTCTGCCGGTCGGACGCCACGACGGTGGTGAGCGCGCCGTTGCCTGTCCGGCCGTGGACCGTGCGGGCGTCGGGCGCCGCGAGCACGCCGCTGACGTCGTCCAGGCGCTGCTCGGCCCGGCGGGCCCGCTCGTTCAGTTCCTCGCGCTCCTGGTGCCCCCACGCGGCCAGGCCGGCGAACACGGCGGCTGCCGCCAGGCAGGCGGCCAGCGCCAGCGGCATGGCCCTGCGGCGCGGCGCCGCCCCGGGGGCGGGGGCCGGGGCCGTCGCGGGGATCCGCGGGGGCAGCTGGCGTACGCCGTCGATCGCGGACAGAGTCCGCTGCCTCATCGCCGCCGGCGGCGCCTGGGCCGTCGCCGCCGCCAGCCGGGCGGCGGTGGCCGCGAACTCGGCCGTCTCCTGACGGCATCCCTCGCACCGCGGGAGGTGGGCGGCGAACATCGCTCCCTCTTCGGGGTCCAGAGCGCTCAGGGCGTAGGCGGCGGCGAGGCCGTGGACGTCTTCGCAGTGATGCTTCACGTGGTCACCCCCATGCAGTCGCGGAGCCGGATGAGCCCGTCGCGCATGCGTGTCTTGATCGTGGGAAGCGGTGTGCGCAGGGCCTCGGCGACCTCACGGTAGGTCAGGCCCCGGTAGTAGGCCAGGGTCACCGCCTGGCGCTGGAGTTCGGTGAGGCCGCGCATGCAGCGGCGGACCTGTTCGCTCTCCAGCCGGGTCTCGACCTGCTCGGCGACCTCGTCGAAAGCGGTGTGGTGCTCGCGGGCGACCTGGGCCTGTTCCCGGTCGGCGGCGGCCTGGGCGGAGCGGACCCGGTCGACGGCGCGCCGGTGGGCGATCGTCGCCACCCAGGTCGTAACGCTGCCGGCCTCGGGCCGGTAGCGGGCGGCCTGCCGCCACAGGTCGATCATCACTTCCTGGGCGACCTCCTCCGACTGGGCCCGGTCACGCACGACTTTGACCACGATCCCGAACACCGTGGAGGCGAGCGCGTCGTACAGGACGGAAAAGGCCTGTTTGTCGCCGTGGGCGACCTTCTGCATCACGTCGGCCAGGTCGCTGCCGCCGGCACTGCCGGTGCTGCCGGTGCCGCTGGTGGTTGTGAACGGAAGCGGTCGGTTCACCGGGCGGCCTCCGGTTGTGGAGACCGGGCGACGCGGCAGCCTGGGGAGGCCGAACGGGGGCGGGGTGTCCCTCGCATAGGGGTCCTTGTCCTCGGGCGGTGCGGACCGCCCGCCTCCCAGGCGGTCCGGTCACGGGGTCGTGGGGTGTGTCTGAAGGTTCTTCGTAGCGGATGCGTGTGCGGATGGGTGGACGTTCGTATCGATCACGACCCCGCCCCTCGCCCCAGCCGAACTGTCGAACTGTCGAACTGCTCGTCCTGTCGGTCTGCTCGCACCCCCGTCGCACCCGCCGCCGCCGGCGCTGCGCGGAAGGCGGTTGCCGGCGGCGGGAGTTGAGCCGGTCTCAGCGGGGTGTGTCACTCGTTCGGGTGTGGCACCCATCCGGACGGGGTCCGCCGCCGAATCAGGGGTGTGACTCGCTCCCGCAACAGCATCCTCAGGGCCGCACCAGGCGCGCTCGCCGGTCTCCTCGCCGCGTACGCGGCGCTGGCCGTGGCCGAGCTGGTCGCCGGTGCGGTGCGGCCGGCGGCCGGCCCGGTCACGGTCGTCGGCGGCGTGGTCATCGACCGGACCCCGGCCTCGGTGAAGGACTTCGCGATCCGTACGTTCGGGGAGAACGACAAGGCCGTCCTGCAGTTCGGCATCTACGTGCTCCTGGCGCTGTCCGCGGTGGCCCTGGGCGCCCTGGCCGTGAGCGGCCGCCGGCGTGCGGGGGCGGCAGGCGTGGTGTCGTTCGGCATCGTGGGCGCGGCCGCTGCCTTGAGCCGGCCCGATTCCACGGGCTGGGGCGACGCGCTGCCCTCGCTGGCGGGCGCGGTGGCCGGTGCCGGCGTGCTGTACGTCCTGGTGGGCCGTGTCATCGCCGCGGAGGCGCCGGCGGCCGGCTCGGCGGCCGTGGAGCCACCTGCGGCCGGCTCGGCGGCGGACTCGCCTGCGGCCGGCTCGGCGGCATCAGAGGTGTCAGTGGGGGCGGAGGGCTCCGGGGGCGGCTGGAACCGGCGAGGGTTCCTCGGGGTGGCCGCTGTGACCGCCGCTGCCGCCACCGGGGCGGGCACGCTGGGACGTTTCCTGGCCGGGCGGCGCGGCCGGTCGGCCGTGGCATCCCGTGACGCCCTCGCGCTGCCCGCCCCGGCATCGCCCGCTCCCGCGGTTCCGTCCGCAAGCCGGCTCCCGGTGGCGGGGATCAGCGCCTTCACCACGCCCAACCACGACTTCTACCGCGTCGACACCGCCCTCGTCGTGCCCCGGGTGGACGCCGCCGCCTGGGCGCTGCGCATCCACGGCAGGGGCGTTTCCCGCCCCCGTACGTACACCCTCGACCAGCTCCTCGCCCGCCCGCTCGTCGAACGCGACATCACCCTGGCCTGCGTCTCCAACGAGGTCGGCGGACCCTACGTCGGCAACGCCCGCTGGCTGGGGGTCCCGCTCGCCGGCCTGCTCGCCGAATGCGGTGTGCGGCCTCCCTCGCGGGGCGGTACGGCCGATCAGCTGGTGTCCCGTTCCGTCGACGGCATGACGCTCGGCACACCGGTCGAGGACGTGATGGACGGCCGCGACGCGATGCTCGCCGTCGGGATGAACGGCGAGCCGCTCCCCTTCGAGCACGGCTTCCCCGTCCGCATGCTGGTCCCCGGCCTCTACGGGTACGTCTCGGCCTGCAAGTGGATCGAGGACATCGAACTCACCACGTTCGACGCCTACGACCCCTACTGGGTCAAGCGCGACTGGGCGCGCCGGGCACCGGTCAAGACGCAGTCGCGGATCGACACTCCCCGGCCCTTCGCACGGCCGGCCGCCGGAACGGTCATGGTCGCCGGGGTCGCCTGGGCGCAGCACCGCGGCATAGAGCGGGTCGAGGTCCGCATCGACGACGGTCCCTGGCAGGCCGCCGACCTCGCCGCACAGAACACCGTCGACACCTGGCGCCAGTGGTCCTTCCCCTGGAGAGCCGCTCCCGGCGGACACACCGTCACCGTCCGCGCCACCGACGGCACAGGAGCCGTCCAGACCGAGCGGCGGACCCGGACCGCACCGGACGGGGCGAGCGGCCGGCACAGCGTCTTCGTCACCGTCCTCTAGACCCGCCCCTGCCTTTTTTGTGACCACCGCACCGCCCCTGAGAGGGGCACGGGTGCGGAGCAACTGCCCACCCACCACAACCTCTCGGACCCGACAGGCAACCCCGCCTTTTCTTCCAAGGAGAAACCCGATCATGAACACCCTGCGTATCCGCCGTACCGCCATCGCCCTGGCCGCGGCCGCGGTGCTGCCCTTCTCGCTCGCCGCCTGCTCCGGCTCGGGCAGCGACACCCCGGCCGCGGGCGAGGCCGCGGGCGGGGCGGGCAAGTCCAGTGCGACGCCGACCACGGACGCGACGGCGGACGGGCCTTTCGGTCCGGCGTGTGCCGGTGTCCCTCAGGAAGGCGCGGGCTCCTTCGACGGCATGGCCAAGGACCCCGTCGCCACGGCCGCGTCGAACAACCCGGCCCTGTCCACGCTGGTCTCCGCGGTCAAGCAGGCAGGCCTCGTCGACACCCTGAACAACGCCGAGAACATCACCGTGTTCGCCCCGACCAACGACGCCTTCGCGAAGATCCCGAAGGCCGATCTCGACAAGGTCCTCGCCGACAAGGCCATGCTCACCGACATCCTCACCTACCACGTCGTCGGCCAGAAGCTGGCACCCGGACAGCTTCACAAGGGGTCCTTCGAGACGCTGCAGAAGGGCATGGTCACGACCAGCGGCTCCGGTGAGTCCTACAAGGTCAACGACAGCGCGTCGGTCGTCTGCGGCAACGTCAGGACCGCGAACGCTACCGTGTACATCGTCGACACGGTCCTGATGCCGAAGTAGCGGGCGCGGCGGTCCCCCTCGCGGGGGGTCTGCGGTCCGGGCGGTCCCGCGCGAGGGGTCCGCCCGGGCCGCAGGCCGGGGTGCTGGGCGCGGCGGACCCGGTGTGGTCAGCCGACTCGGGCGGCGAGGGCCCGCAGCAGCCGGACGTAGGGGGACCAGGCGGCCCGCCGGGCGGGGCGTTCGGCGAGGTCCAGGCTGTCCTCCACCAGGGCGTCGTGCATCCAGCGGTAGGCCAGCGGCCAGGTCAGCCGGGCCGGGCCGCGGACCCGCATCGACAGGGTGTGGCGCAGTACGGTCCTTGCCTCGTCGACGGGCAGGACGGCGTACTCGTGGAAGCCGTGGAAGCCGCGCGGGCCGGTGAAGGTGAAGCGGATCCAGGTCCCCGGGACGTAGGCGGCGACGGTGTAGCGGACCGGTCCGTGGCCGCCCTTCGCGCCTGGCGACAGCGGGCGGTCGAAGGCCATGGGGGGCCAGGTGCCGTGTGGCCAGAGCCGGTCGGCCGTTGGGCTGGACAGGGAGTCGAGGAGGGCGCCGGCCTGTTCCGGTCCCATCGGCAGCAGGCGCTCGTGCACGTTGTGGACGGGCATGGAGACCCTCCTTCAATTGGAGATGAATCTCTAATTGATATGGAGAGTACTCTCTGATTCATGCCGAGACCACCCCGCTTCGACACCGGTGAACTCCTCGACGCCGCCGTCCTGCTCGCCGCCGGCGGCGGGCCGGCGGCCGTCACCATGTCCGCCGTCGCTCAGACGGTCGCAGCGCCCAGCGGATCGGTGTACCACCGCTTCACCGGACGCCCCGCGCTCCTCGCCGAGGTGTGGCTGCGCACCGTCGAGGGCTTCCAGGAGGGGTACCTCGCCGCCCTCGACTCCGACCCCGACCCGCGGCGCGCCGCCCGGGCCGGCGCCCGGCACGTCGTCGCCTGGAGCCGGGCCCACCCCCGGGAAGCGGCACTGCTGCTGTACGGCGCCGAGCAGTTCGGCCGTTCCGGCTGGTCCGAGGAGCACCGTGAGCGCGCGGACCGGGGCAACGGGCGGGTGTTCGCCCGCCTCGACGAGCTCGGCACCGCCCTCGGCGCGACCGGGCCCGAGGGCCGGGACCGGGTCGTCCTGGCCTTGATCGACCTGCCGCTCGCCGCGATCCGCCGCCCCCTGCGGGCGGGTCTCCCGCTGCCCGCGCATGCCGAGCACCTCGCCGAGACGTCGGCCGCCGCGCTGCTCGGGGAATCGACGGCCTGACGGCTGCGCACACGACGGGCCATGAGCCGCCGGATCCGGCAAGGACGGCCGCGGCCGTCCGGCGGCCGTCCGGGCGGCAGGCGGGCCCGGTGCCGAGCCTGCCGAGCCTGCCGAGCCTGCCGAGCCTGCCGAGCCTCTTCCAGGCTCACATCGCCGGCCCTCGCGTCACCGGCCGCAGGTGACGTTCCGTGGGGACTGCCGTTCCGTGGGGACCGACGTTCCGTGACTGCCGGGCGGCTGAGCGATCGGTGCGCGTCCGGTTCAGCGGACCCGGGCGGCCACCGCATGGCCGATCAGCACGTACACGAGGGCCGGAAGGCCGTAGTTGAGCAGGACACGCAGCCAGTCGGTGTCCATGGTGAACAGGTCACGCGACCATGTCGCGAGCCAGTTCGCCGCATCCTCGACGAAGCTCACCAGCTCGTTCGCCCGGTTCGCGTCGAGGAGGTACATCAGTATCCACAGCGCCAGGATGGCCGCACAGACATCCGCGGTGAGCTGGATGGCCGTCGCTGCGTGGTTGCCTCGGTAACGTCTGCTCATGGGCACCGGGTTTCCCGCAACGGCTGGCTGAAACCGTATCGGTGTGCGAGACCCGGCGTCCCGCACACCCACACCCCTCCCCCGGCCCCTCCCTCTCCCTCTCCCCCGGCCCCGGCCCCGGCTTCGGCTTCGGCTTCGGGCGTCCGGGGTGCCGGCCCGGTCCCCCGGGGGCCTCGTGCGCGCGGAAGTAGCCCCGGTGTGGTGTGAGCCGGTTCCGCTCCCGCGCGCGGCTACGCCCGGCAGCTTGCTCGGCGAGGGCGTCCCCGACGGCGAGCGCACAGACGGACCGGCGGCCTCCTACGCGCCCGCGCGCCGGGCTGTGACCAGGAGGTACTCCCAGTCCATGGCGCCGTCGGCGAGGTGCCGCGAGGCCAGTTCGGCGAGGGCCTCGTCAAGGGCGGCGACCCGGTCGGGATCCTCGGCGATGAAGCGGTACGTCGCGATGGTCGGCCCGTAGCACGCCTTGAAGAAGTCCCGGAACTCCTCCGGGCGCGTGAACCGGTCCACGCGCAGCGGCTGCCGGCGGATGTCGAGGTCCCTCACCCGGTCCCCGAGCAGGGCATGCACATGTTCCGGGTCGCCCCACAGCGGCGGCGGCTGGACACCGGGCGGCGGCGGAGGGGCGTACGGGCGCATCGTGGCGAACATCTGCCCGATGAAGCCTTCCGGGGTCCAGTTGATCAGGCCGATGGTGCCGCCCGGGCGGCAGACCCGGACCAGTTCGTCGGCGGTCTGCTGGTGGTGCGGGGCGAACATCACGCCGACGCAGGACATGACCGTGTCGAACTCGCCGTCCGTGAAGGGCAGGGCCTCGGCGTCGGCCTCACGCCACTCCAGCCGCGCACCGCGCTCCCGGGCCTGGGCCCGCCCGACGTCCAGGAGCTCCGGTGTGAGGTCGGAGGCGATGACGTCGGCGCCGAGGAGGGCGGCGGGAACGGCCGCGTTCCCGGAACCGGCGGCGACGTCGAGGACACGGTCGCCCTGCCGGACGGCGCACTGCCGCACCAGGACGTCCCCCAGCTCGGAAATGACCTGCGACGCCACGGCGGGGTAGTCGCCCAGGGCCCACATCGCCCGGTGCTTCGCCTTCAGGGACTGCGGGGCGGGATTCTCGTTGCTCATACCTCTCATCCCTCCCCCCGGCGAAGGCCGTGGGGACTGCGCCACGAGAGTGACGTGCCGCGGCCCGGCCGCCCGCGGCCGGGCGGGCCCCGGATGGCTCGCCGCCACCGGCTCGCCGTCACCGGCGCGGTGTCCGCAAGCCCCGGGGTGGCCGCGCTGCGGCTCACCCGGTCGCCACCCGCGGCCCCGGCGTCCGGGTCACCGCCGCAGCAGGGCGCAGACGAAGTCCTCCTGGATCGCGCGGACCTTGGCCAGCAGTTCGGGCTTGACGCTCTTGCTGGTCTGGGTGGTGATCGAGAACGTGAGGGAACGCCTGCCGTCCGCGGTGCCGGCCGCGAACTGGGTGTAGCCGGGGAAGTTGCCGGTGTGTCCGTAGACCGTGCCGCACCGCGTCTCGTAGCGGAAGATCGCCAGTCCGCCCGCGTTGACGCCGGGACCGGCGGGCTCGGAGGCGGCGCCGGGAATGAAGGTCCGCTGCGCGCGCCTGGTCCTGTCCGACAGGAACCCGGGGCCGCCGGCCCAGGCACGGATGAACGCGTTGAGGTCCTTCGGCGTCGAGACGATCCCGCCGGAGGCCCACACGCCCGAGGCGCTGAGGACCTCGCTGATGTCCTCCGGCGGTGCGGGCGGCGTCACGTCGTAGCCGTGCAGGTACGGGCGCGGCAGCCGGTAGCCCTGGGGCAGGCTGGTCTGCCGCAGACCGAGAGGCCGGTACACCAGCTGGTCCAGCAGCCGTTCGTACCGCTGTCCCGTGACCGCCTCCGCCATCAGCGCGACGGCGATGTTGTCGGAGTTCGAGTACTCGTACCGCGATCCCGCCGGGAACAGCAGGTCGTCCTCGGCGACGAAGTCGAGCAGTCGGCGGGAGTCGAAGTGGTGCCGGGGGTCTTCCTGGAGGATCTCCAGGAACGCCGGCGCCGTCGAGAAGTCCGGCAGACCACTGGTGTGGCTGAGGAGCTGGCGGAGCGTCACCTGGTGCCATGCCGCGGGCAGTGACGGCAGGATCTCGCCGATCGTGTCGTCGAGGCGCAGCTTGTGGCGGTCCACCAGGCGCAGGGCGACCGCTCCGCTGAAGGCCTTGGCGACGCTCGCGATCCGCATGTGGTCGGTCGCGCGGGGCGGGCGGCCGGTCGTCGTGTCGGCGACGCCCGCACGGTAGACCTTCGTCCGGTCGCCCTGCCGCATCAGCGCGATCACTCCGGGCGGTCCTCCGGCCGTGCGGACCAGGTCGTCGAGCTGCCGCTGCAGCGCGTTGTCCGGGGACGGCGGTGTGGCGGTGGCCTGTGCGGGCTGGACCAGGGAGGCGAGGAGGGCGGGCGCGGCCAGAGCGGCGGCGCACAGCCGCAGGCGTGCGCGAGGACGGGAGGGGACTGCTGAACGTGCCGGCACAGGGGGCTCCTTCGCGGTGGCGCCGGGCGGAGGACACCCGGTTCACAGGGTCCGCCCCAGCATCGGGCGCCCGCCCGGAACATGCCCGCCCTCTGCTCCATACGGACCAGTGACCACGTCCGGCGCGGCCGGTCCCGGCGCCCTGGGGGCCGGCCCCCGGGAGGCGGGGTGGCGGGGTGATCCATCCGTGTGGGGCGGGGTGGGGCGTGTACGTCCCGGGATGCGGCCGGGCCCGCCGCAACGTTGTGCGGCGGGCCCGGCTCCTTCGTGGCCGAGGCGGGATTCGAACCCGCGACCTCTGGGTTATGAGCCCAGCGAGCTACCGACCTGCTCCACCCGGCGGCTTTCACTGTAGGACGCGGGCCCGCCGGCGGGCGAGGGGATTTCACCGGCCCGCCGGCCGTTGGCTGTTGCCTGTGTGGTTACGGTGATCGCGCCGCGCGGGACGGCGGCGGGGCGGCGAGGCCGTCAGTCGAGCCCCAGGTCCGCTTTGGCGGCCGCATGGAGCCTGTCGAGCTTGCTCACCAGGCCGTTGCGTTCGTTCGTCGCCAGGAAGGCCGAGCGCCGTCCACGCTGTTCAGCGGTGAACCGGTCGATCTTCCGCATCGCGAGCCGGTGGATGTGCGCCAGGTCGGCCAGCGCGCTCGCCCGCGTGGTCGCGTCCAGCGGCCTGCCGCCGCCGTGCTGCTCCACGATGCTCCGGAACTGACTCTTGGCGTCTGCGAGGTTCATCGTGTCGGTGACTCCACGGCTGTCGAAAGGCATCACAGGGGGGTACGCCGGAGCGCGGCAGTGTAGTCGTGGCCCTCGGCCGGTACGAGGCCGCTGCCCCGAGGCCACCCGCCACCCCGACCCCGGGACCTGCGCCCACGTCATGGCCGGATCGCCCGCGGTACCGGCCGGCGGGGCGCCGCGGTACCGGCACCGGCGGGTCGGGTCCGTCATGACCGTGACGCCGACCACCGCCCTCTTTGCGGCGGGAGGTAGCGAGAAACCCCCGGTTGTCCGCCGGGCCGCGGCACACCGGCTCACCGGCATCGCCCCACGGTCAGGCCGGTGCCGGTGCCGGCCGTGTCCCGTCGGCGCCGGCGTCCCGGAGTACCGTCGGCATCCCGTCCACCAGCACCACCACCTCGGCCACCTCCCCGTCCGCGCAACGCCCCACCCACACCGGGTAGGTGCCGTCGCCGGTCGTCGCGAACGCGACCAGCTCCCCGCCGGATGCCTCGTCCCGAGTGCGCAGGAGGTACAGGGAGTCGGTGATGTCCTCCCCCGCGTCCGGTTCCCCCTGGACGAGGTGGCGTTCGAAGAGCCGGTGGAGTGACGGCCAGGCTCCGGCGTCGGCGAAGCAGCCGGTCGCGCTGTCGGTGGCGAAGCCGAAGAGCTCGTTCTCTCCCAGCAGCCGGGGGTCGTCGTCCGGTCCGAGGGCCATCTCCCACGACGCGGCGGGCCTCTCGCCGACGCGCAACCGCACCGCCGTGGTGTCCGTGCGGGTCACCCGGCCCCCGCTCCACTCGCAGTCGTACCCGACGCGGACCCGCGCTTGCTCCAGCACGTGCTCCCCCGGCGGAACGGGGATGGTGAGGGCGGGCCGTTCACCGACGAGGGCGTCCGGCCCGGAGACGGCCAGCAGGCCGCTCGGCACACGCAGGGTCCCGGTCCGGCTCGGCTGCAGGACGGTCATCTCGGCGTGGTACCCGTCGGACAGGTGTGTCCCGGGCCGAAACAGCGCGTCCAGTGGCCCGGGCCGAGCCGGGCGGGGCGGGCGCCAGCACGCCGCAGGCGCGTCGCACGCACCGCCCGCCGTCTCGGCCGCCTCGGCCGTCTCGGCCGTCTCGGCCGTCTCGGGCGCGCCCTCGTTCGGGGGGAGTTCGGCTGCCCGGAGCGCCACCGGTCCCGGCAGCCTCTCCCACAGGGCGGCCACCACCGGCCATGCGTCGAACCCCGGGCGGGCCTGCCAACGCTGTACGTCGGCGCCGGGAACCGTGACGAGCATGGTCCCGCGGGCACCTCTCGGCTCCTGCGTGACAGAGCCCCTGCCGTCGGGGAACAGTTCCCGCTCGAAGCGAGGGCACTCGTCGTCGAACTCCGCCGTCTGCGGCCCGGGGTAGCGCCACTGGCGGACACGCCGGTGGAGCAGCCGGCTCTCGTCGTCCAACAGCCGCAGGTCCAGCTCGTCGGTCCGGCGCCCCTGCGCGTCGTAGAGCCATATGCCCACGTAGTGGTCCCGCCAGGAGACCAGGCGGACCTCCAGCGGAGTGTCCCGGCCCGCGATCCGGTACACCACGACGTACGGCTCCCCCGCGGTGTCCCGCTGCCGGGCCGCCTCGGCGGTCAGCGGCCGCCACGGCATACGGGCCTGGAGATCCCACGCCCGCGCGTACGCCATCTCCACGACCGTGTCCGCTCTCTGGTCCCCGCCCGTGTCGCCCGTCCCCCGCCCGCTGCGCCCACCCATGGCTCGCACCCTAGAAGCCCGCACCGACAACAAGTCCGGCGCGCCCACCGGGGTCGTGGGGTGCTGTCCCGGCGACGGCGGGAGGGGCACCGTGGCGGGGGTGTGGTGCGCGTACACTCCGTCGACCGGGTCCGGCAGGCCGCCGGCCGGTCGTTCACCTCGTGTCGCCGGTGGTCCGCCGGGGGCGGCGTCCCCCGGCGCCGTGCGCTGTGCGCCGTGATCCGTAGTCGTGCCGTATCCAGGTCAGGAGCCCGCCCGTGCACCGTTTCGATACCGCGTCGCTGACGGCGGGCCGGTGGCGCAACGGCGGAGGCACGACCAGGGAGATCGTGTCGGGTCCGGCGGGCGCCGGGGAGTTCGGGTGGCGTGCCAGCGTCGCGGACATCGACCGGGACGGGCCGTTCTCGGCGTTCGCGGGTGTCGACCGGACGCTCACCTTGCTGGCCGGTGACGGCGTGCGGCTGGCCTGCCCCGGAGTGTTCGACCGGCTGCTGACGCGGGTGGGCGAGCCGTTCGCGTTCTCCGGCGACCACCAGGCGGCCGCGACGCTGCCGGGCGGTGCCTGCCGGGTGCTGAACATCATGGTGCGGCGCGGCCGCTGGACCGCCCGGGTCGAGCAGGTCACCGGACCGCTGGTGCCCTCCCCCGGACACGCCGGGGTGCTCTACGTGCTGCGCGGACAGTGGCACGCGGGCGAAGCCGGAGGCGGGGGCGGAGGCGGGGGTGTGATGACACACGGTCAGGGCGTGTGGTGGGCGCAGGACGACCACACGCCGGGCCAGGTGCCCGCACCGCTCTCCCCCGACGCCACCGCCCTGTGGGCGGACATCACCCCCACCCCGTGACCCGGGCCGGGCAGGGTGGCGGCCGACGGGGGCGCGTGGGCGGCCCGGCGACCCGGGCCGGGCGGGGCGGCGGCGTGGCCGCGGCGGTGCGCCGCGGCCCGGGGGCGGTTCAGAGGGGGAAGGAGCCGGTGCGGTCGGTGGCGGGGGGCGGCGGGACGGGGCGTCTCAGACCGGTCTTCTGGGCTGCGACCAACAGCAGGTAGTGCGGGTTGAGTTTCAGGTAGCGGCGCCACAGCCGGCGTGGTTCCGAGGCGAGCCGCCACAGCCACTCCAGCCCGTGGCGCCGCATCCACAGCGGTGGCCTGCGCAGGATCCCGGCGTGGAAGTCGAACGCGGCGCCGACGGCGAGCAGGGGCATCTGCAGCAGCGGGCGCATGGCGTGGACGAAGATCTCCTGGCGCGGGCAGCCGAGCCCGACCAGGACGATCCGGGCGCCGGAGGCGGTGATCCGGTCGGCGATCTCCCGGTCCTCGCCGGGGCGGGCGGTGCGGAACCCGGACGGCTCCCGGCCGGCGATCTTCAGCGCGGGCAGCGTGTTCTGCAGGTTCAGCGCCAGGCGGTCCAGTGTCTGTTCCGTGGAGCCGTACAGATACACCGGAAGGCCCTCGTCGGCTGCCGCCCGCAGCACGTGCCAGGTCAGGGTCGGGCCGGAGACCCGCTCGGTCAGGCCGGTGCGGTGCAGGGCGTTCAATGCCCAGCGCACGGGCTGGCCGTCGGGGGTGACCAGGTCGAAGGAGTTGAGCCGGGCGGCGTGTTCGCGGTCGAGTACGCCGGTCATCACGCCGTGCACGGCGAGCGCGGTCAGGGCGAAGGGGCGGCGCCGGCGGGCCGCGTCCAGGACGGTGGCCACGGCCTGGCCGTAGGTGGTGGCGTCGACGAGGACGCCGAGGATGTTCCGCTTCACCGGGCCGGTGTCCATCGGTCGGCGTTGGCGTCGTGGATCTCCTGCATGATCATGGGGACGTCGTGGGTGAGCTGCCAGGTCGGGTAGTGCTCCTGGAAACGCCGGTTGGAGCTGATCCACCAGATGTGGTCGCCGGTGCGGGGGGTGTCGAGCCGCTCGACGAGCATCTCGTTGCCCGAGATCTTCTCGGCCAGCGCGATCGCCTCGAGGTTGGAGGCGTGGGAGTGCCGGCCGCCGCCCAGGTTGTACACCTCGCCGCTGCGGGGGGCGCGGAAGAACGCCTCGAACGCGGCGACCACGTCGTGGCTGTGGATGGCGTCCCTGACTTGTTTGCCCTTGTAGCCGATGAGTGTGTAGGGGCGTCTTTCCATCGCGCAGCGCATCACGTAGGCGAGGAATCCGTGGAGTTCGGTGGCGCAGTGGCCGGGGCCGGTGAGGGTGCCTCCGCGGAAGCAGGCCGTGCGGAGTCCGAAGTAGCGGCCGTATTCCTGGACCAGGATGTCGGCGGCGGTCTTGGAGGCGCCGAAGACGGAGTGCAGGCAGGTGTCGATCGACATGGTCTCGTCGATGCCGGCCGCGTAGGGGTGGCCGGGGGCGATCTCCCAGCGGGTCTCGTGTTCCTCGAACGGCAGGGAGTTGGGGCGGTCGCCGTAGACCTTGTTGGTGGAGCAGTGGATGACGGGGGCGTCGGGGCAGTGTTCGCGGACGTTCTGCAGGACGTTGAGGGTGCCCGTGGCGTTGATGTCGAAGTCGAGGAACGGGTCGCGGGCGGCCCAGTCGTGGGAGGGCTGGGCGGCGGTGTGGATGACGACGGCGATGTCGGGGCCGTAGCGGCGGAAGAGTGCGGCCATCGCGTCCCGGTCGCGGATGTCGAGGGTGTGGTGGGTGTAGGCGGGGCCGAGGTCCGTGGACAGGCGGGTGGCGTTCCACGCGGTGGACGCCTCGGGGCCGAAGAACCGGGCCCGCATGTCGTTGTCGATGCCGACGACGTCAAGTCCCAGGCGGCTGAAGTGCCGTACCGCTTCTGATCCGATGAGACCGGCTGATCCGGTCACGACAGCGACGCTCATACCATCACTTTCCGAGAGGAGCTGACCGAGGTTTTCTGTTCCGGGGTGCGGCGGTGGGATCCGCGTCGCGACCGGTCCCCCGCGAGGAGGATTCCGGCCGCCCAGAAGAAGGGGGCGGCGCCGAAGGGCGACTCCAGGATCACGCCCAGCAGGGCGACGATGAGGAGGGAGACGACGAGCAGGACGCACAGCGCTGTCAGTTCGTCGGGCGGTCCTGTGCGGACGGTTCGGATGGTGATGGCCAGGAGCCCGGCGAGGATCGAGACGATGAGGACGAGTCCGACGACGCCGAGCCGGGCGAAGACGGTGATCAGGTAGTTGTGCGGGGAGCGCACGCCCATGCCGCGGCCGATGGGGAGGTCGCCGTCGGACTTCTGCAGGAAGTCCGGCCCGAAGCCCACACCGACGGCTGTGCGGGTGGGGTCGTCGAGGGTGTAGGTGACCACGCGCTCCCATGCGAACAGGCGGGCGCGTGTGGTGCCTTGGGCGTTCTGTACGACCTCGGGGGCGGCCGTGGTGTCGGTGCCCAGCGCGAGGAGGCGCTGGCCGGCCGGGGACATCGGCAGGGCCACGATCACGGTGAGCAGCGCGGTCACCGCGAGGAGCACCGCGCGGGGGGTGATACGGCCGTTGGTGCCCCTGGCGCGGAACAGGGTCGCCACCAGGACGCAGGCGCAGCAGGAGAACAGGCCCGCCCGGTTCACCTGGGCCAGGCCGGTCACGAGCGCGGCGGCGGCCAGTGAGGCGTGCAGCCAGACCCGGCCGCGTCTGATCTTCAGGATCGACAGGCCCGCGAGGATGCCGAGGACGGCCACGTCGAAGTCGGTCCTGATCTCGAAGACGCGGGTGCGGCCCACCTCGGGCAGGGTGGCGACGAAGGCCGGTGCGAGGGTCGCCACGGCCATCCATGCCAGGTGCAGGACCAGGGCGATGTGCAGGAGGCGGATGGTGCGCCGTCTGCCGTGCTCGCCCACCCGCTGGTAGCCGCCGGCGGCGAGGTAGGCGATCGCGGCGTAGACGAAGGGTGCCGCGTCGCGGGCGGCCGTGCGCAGGTCCGCGTCGACGGTGAGCAGGTGGGCCCCGGTCACCACCAGCAGCAGGGCGAGGGCGATTCCCGGCCTGTGGAGGGGCTGGTGCCGTTTCGCGGACAGGGTGGTCCACCACAGGGCGTGCAGGAAGGCCGCGGCGAGCAGGATGTCGCCGATGTAGAGCGGCCCGATCTGCATGTGGGAGAGCCACCGGCCGCCGGTGAGCATCACGGCGACGACGATGACGCCGGCGATCAGCTTGTCGTCACCGACCGGCTCACGGCCGACCGGTTCGCGGACGGCGGGTTCGCGGACGACCGCGCGGCTGGAGGGTTCGCGGACGACCGGCTCACGGCCGGCGGGTTCGCGGCTGACCGCGCGGCTGGAGGGTTCGCGGACGACCGGCTCGCGGCCGGCGGGTTCGCGGACGACCGGCTCACGGCCGGCGGGTTCGCGGACGGCGGTGTGCCGGGTGGGGCGGGCGGGGGTGGTGGGGTGGGGTTCGCGGACGGTGGCCGCGGGGCGGACGGCGCGGGCGGGGGTGTACGGGGTGGGGCGGGCGGGGCCGTCCGCCGGGGGTGCCGGGTGGGGGGTCACGTGGTGGTCAGGGCGCGGCCGCCCGCGATCCGCGCGGCCTCCTCGTACACGGTGGTGATGCGCGAGAGCCAGGCTCGTTCGGTGTAGTGGTCGGTGTAGACCTGCCGGCAGTGGGTGCGCAGGGTGGGGAAGAGGGCGGCGGCCCGGGCGAGGACGGGGGCGAGGGGTTCGTCCCACGTGGTGACCAGGCCGGTGCCGTGTGCGCGGACCGACTCGGCCACCGAGGAGCCCTCGAAGGCGAGGGTCGCCAGTCCTGCCGCCAGGGCCTCGATCTGGACGCAGGGCTGGACCTCGTACCAGCGGCTGGGGAAGACCAGGCCGCGCCAGGTCGCCATCCGCCGGCACAGTTCGGTGCGGTCGACATGGCCGAGGAAGCGCACCGAGGAGGGGGCCGCCGCCCGGCACTGGGCCAGGAGTTCGCCGTCGCCGACGATGTCGAGCGGCTCGTCGGCGGGCCACTGGCGCAGCAGTTCCAGGACGCCCTTCTCCGCGGACAGGCGCGCGGCGACCAGCCAGCGGCCGCTGTCCTCACCGGACACCACACCGGACGCCGCACTCGACGTCGCACCGGATGCCGCACCGGATGTCTCCGCGGGTGTGTCGCCGGGTGTCTGTGCGGGTGCTTCTGCGGGTGTTTCTGCGGTGGACGGGGTGTCGACGAAGTTGGGGACGAGGGTCAGGCGCTCCGCGGGGACACCGGCACGCAGGTAGGTCTGCCGGCTCAGGGGGGAGTTGACGACGATCCGGTCGGCGCGGGCGAGCAGCGGGTCGCGGGTCGGGCCGTGTCGCTGGGCCCAGGCCAGGGGGAGGGTGGCGGCCCGGGAGCCGCGGTAGCAGCCGAGTTTCAGGGCCGCCCAGGGCTCGCCGTCGGGGCAGCGGGTGCACACGGCGCCCGCGCGGTAGAGGGTCGCCGCGGCGCACATGGGCCGGTAGTTGTGCAGGGTGGCGACGAGCGGGCCGTCCCAGTGCCGTACCCAGGAGCGTCCGAAGTTGGGGAAGAGGTTGTGGACGTGGACCACGTCGGGGCCGTAGGCGCGCAGCTGGTCGAGCGGGTTGTTGCCGCGGCCGGTCGCGACGCGGGCGGCGGCCCGCAGGGGGTAGAGGGGGTCGCGTGCCAGTTCGTCGGTGTGCGCGGCGAACAGTTCCACCGTGTGGCCCGCCGTGCGCAGGGCGCGTACCTGGTCCCGTACGAGCTGGTTCTCTCCGCTGGGCTTCCCCGCGGTGTAGAAGCTGTGGACCACCGCGATCTTCATGACAGGCACCTCTGGTCGTCGGCGTGGGTGTGTCGTCTTCGGGAGCTGGGCGGGTGCCCGCTGCGGTGTGCTCGCCGGTGCGTGGGGGCGGGGAGCGGGCAGGACTGGGCAGGCCAACAGACAAATTCGCGCACGTGGGCGGTCGTCTTCGATGTTTCGGGCGATCGTCGCGGTGAGCCCACCCGCTTGGCCGAGTGCGGCCGGGCGGTGCGGTGGGGGCGGGGATCGGGGCGGGCGGGGGTTCCACGCTGCTTATCGGGTGATAGTTCCGTGCGGACGAGCGCCGTCGGCGGCGTCGGCGGGTGCCCGGCGGACACACTCGGTACCGTCCGCCGCTGCGCCGCGCCGCGCGGGACGCCCTGGACCGCACGGCTGTGGGTGCCGGATGTCCCGGGCGTGCGGGTGGTGCTCGAAGGGCGGCGATCTTCCGCTGGAACCGGTTAGAGAGGGACACCGTGACTGTTCGGGGAGAGGTACCTCATGTGCCGCTGTCGGGGCAGCCCCAGGAGCAGCCCGGCCCGGGGGGTGCGCATCGTGAGCGGCGGCGCCGCAAGCCGGCCTGGTACCGGCCGGCGGCGGTCGCCGCCGACGCGGTGGGGGCGCTGGTCGGGGTGTACGCGGCTCTGCGGCTGGCCGGTGAGGGATCCGCCCCGTGGTGTGCGGCGGCGGTGGGCGGGGTGTGGGTGGTGGTGCGGGGTTCGCGGATGCGTTACGCGTGGCGTGAGCTGGGTGAGCGGGGCGGTGCCGGGGTGCTGGGGCGGGACTGGGTGGTGCTGCTGGCCGTGCTCGTGGTGGTGCGGGCGGCGGCCGGTGTGGAGGTGCCGGTTCTTCCGGTGCTGGCGGGTGTGTCGGGGTGTCTCGTGGTCACCGCGGCCTGCCGGCATCTGACGCATCGCCATCTGGTGGCGCGGCGTCGTGCCGGGCGGTCCGTGCGCCGGGTGCTGGTGATCGGTGAGGCGCCGGCTCTGGGTGAGCTGTTGCGGCATCTGGCGCGCCGGACCGATCACGAGTTCGTCGTGGTCGGGATGTGTCCGATCGGGGACGACTCCCCCGATTCGGTGGCGCCGGTGCTGGCGCGGCTGGAGCGGGAGGCCCCGGCGCGGCTGTCCGGTGACGCGGTGCCGGTGCTGGCGGCGGCCCGTGCGCTCGACCCCGATCTGGTGTTCGTGATGTCGGGGCCGAGTATGGCCGGTGAGCGGCTGCGGAGGCTGTCCTGGGCGGTGCACGAGGACGGTCGGCCGCTCGTCGTGGTGCCGGGTCTGACGGAGGTGACCCAGCGCCGGGTCGGGGTCTCGTCCGTGGCCGGTCTGACGCTGCTGCACGTGGCTGCGCCCGTGCGCCGTGGCGGCTCGGTGCTGGTGAAGGGGGTGACGGATCTGGTGGGTGCCGCGCTGCTGTTGGTGCTGCTGGCTCCGGCGCTGGCGGTGGTGGCGCTCGCGGTGCGTCTGGACTCGCCGGGGACGGTTCTGCACCGTCAGACCCGGGTGGGGCTGGGCGGGCGGCAGTTTCGTCTGGTGAAGTTCCGCACCATGGTGACGGCCGCCGAGCAGATGCGGGAGGAGCTGGCCCGGACCAACGAGCACGACGGGCTGATGTTCAAGATCCGCCGTGATCCCCGGATCACCCGGGTGGGCCGGGTGCTGCGCCGCTTCTCGCTGGACGAGCTTCCGCAGCTCTACAACGTGCTGAGGGGGCACATGTCGCTGGTGGGTCCCCGGCCGCCGCTGCCGAGCGAGGTGGCGCAGTACACCGACGTGGAGCTGCGGCGGCTGAGCGTCAAGCCGGGGCTGACGGGGCTGTGGCAGGTCAGCGGGCGTTCGGATCTGTCCTGGGACGAGACGGTCGCCCTGGACCTGCGCTACGTCGACAACTGGTCGCCCGGCGTCGACTTCGGCATCCTGCGCCGCACGGTGCGTGCGGTCATCGAGGGCAACGGCGCCTACTGACCCTGCGCGGGCGCGGTGTCGGGTCGGGGGCGGCGGCCGGGGCGCGGTGCCGGGGGGGGCGTACGGGGACGGTGCCGGGAGCGTACGAGGGCGGTGCCGGGGGCAGCTCCCGTACGAGGGCGGCTCCGGGGCGGCTCCCGTACGGGGCGGCTACTGGGTGCGTGCGGGGTGGTGGCGGGGGCCGTACGGGGACGGTGCCGGGAGCGTACGAGGGCGGCTCCGGGGGCAGCTCCCGTACGAGGGCGGCTCCGGGGGCTACTGGGTGCGTGCGGGGTGGTGGCGGGTGAGCGCGGCGGGGAGCAGGCCGCGTTCCCGGGCGACGCGTACGCCTCGCAGGCTCCCGCCGTATCGTGCGCAGCACACCGCGAGGGCGCCCGCGGTGATCAGTTTGGCCGCGAGGAGCAGCGCCGTGGGGCATCGGCCGTCGAGGGTGTGCTGGAGGCACCACAGTACGGTCCAGGTCGCGGCGGCCAGCCCGGCCGCCTGTGCGTAGGCGGCCGCGACCGGTCGCCGGGTGGCGGGGAAGAGCCGGCTCAGCCATGCCTGGAGCAGGGCGAGTCGGATGGCCTGTCCGGTCAGCACGACCGCCATCAGTGCCTGGATGCCGCCGCCGGCGGCCAGGGCCAGGGCCGTGCCGGTGACGAGAACCGCCAGTTGCACGAGGTGGATGAGGACCTTGGGGCCTACCAGTCCCATGGCCTCGACCAGGGTGCCCAGGAACTGTGCGAGCAGGGCCAGGACGCTGACCAGGCCCAGCATGGGCACCAGTTCCGCGGCTCCGGTCCACTGCCCGCCGAGCAGCAGGGCCACCAGCTGGTCGCTGCTCGCGCCGATCACCGCCCACAGGGGAAGGAGGATCAGGGCGGTCAGGCAGACGCAGTCGGTGTACGAGGCGCCGAGCCGGCCGGTCTCGTGCCGGATGCGGCTGAACGCGGGCAGGAGGACCTTGCTCGCCGCCGTCTGGATCTGGTGCAGGGGCAGTGATGCCAGGAGCGCGGCGCGGTCGTAGAGTCCGGCGGCGGTGATTCCCACGTAGCGGCCGATGGCGAGTTTGCCGAAGTCCTCCGTCAGGTATTCGAGGAACCCGTTCACGGAGACCTTGCCGCCGAAGCCGAGGATGTCCCGCATGGCCGGCAGGTCGAACAGCGGGCGCAGTGAGTGCCTGACCAGCAGGCAGGGCAGCAGGGCCTGCAGGAAGTACCAGCAGAGCGTGCCGTACACGAGGCTCCATACGCCCGCGCCGGACAGGGCGGAGGTGAATCCGACGAGGCAGTAGCCGACGGCGAAGGAGAGGAAGTCGGTGAGGGCGACGGCGCGGTAGCGCATGGCGCGGGCCAGCAGTCCGGCGGCGGGGGCGCCCAGGGCCATGAACACCAGCATCAGGGCGGTCGCCCGGATGACGCGGGTCAGTTCGGCCGGGCCGCGGACCAGTTCGGTGGCGTACGGTGCCACGCACCACACGGCCGCGAAGGAGCAGGTGCCGACGAGGAGCGCCAGGGTGAAGGTGACGCGGATGTCGCGGTCGGTGAGGGTGGCGCGCTGGACCACCGCGGAGCGCAGGCCGCCCTGGGCGAAGTGGTGGGCGAAGCGCAGCACCAGGTGGGCCAGGGCCATCAGCCCGAAGTCCTCGGGGGTGAGCAGGCGGGCCATCACGGCCGCGTAGGGCAGCTGCAGGACGATCGCGGCGACGCCGGCGAGGTAGGTCCAGCGCATGCCCTTCACGGTGGCGGAGCCCAGCTGCGTCATCGGGTGGTCGCTCTCGCCTTCGGCACGGTGGATCTGCGTCAGGTGCGCACCCTCGCACGGGGGCGGGCCGTGCCCAGTCCGACGCGCGAGGTGTCGTTTCACACGTACGAGTGATCGGCGCCGGGGGCGGGGGGATTGTCCGTTCATCGTTCTGGGTTCGGGCTGTGCGCTCGCGGCCGGGAATTCCGCCGTCCGCTCTACCGGCCAAACGGTGCACAGCCGTGTTCCCGCGTGAATGGCGCGAGGGAATCGGATCATATCCTTCCGATGTTTCGGGAGATTTCTTCTCGTATTCCGGGCGGAAATCTTCCTCCCTCTTCTTTTCCTGCATTCATGGAGATGCATCATGCGCGTAGCGGTGACCGGTGGGTGCGGTTTTCTCGGTTCACATCTGTGCGAGGCGCTGCTGCGGCGCGGGGACGCGGTGGTGTGCCTGGACGACCTGAGTACGGGCCGGCCGGAGAACCTGGCGCACCTTCGGTCGTATCCCGGGTTCGAGTTCGTCCGGGCGGATGTGAGTGTGGCCGTGGAGGTGTCCGGTGCCGTCGACGCGGTCGCGCATCTCGCGAGTCCCGCGTCCCCGCCGGACTATCTGCGCCGTCCGCTGCAGACTCTGGCGGCGGGCAGCCGTGGCACCGAGAACGCGCTGGGTCTGGCCAGGCGCGACGGGGCGCGTTTCCTGCTCGCCTCGACCAGTGAGATCTACGGTGATCCGCAGGTCCATCCGCAGGACGAGGAGTACTGGGGGCACGTCAACCCGGTCGGGCCGCGCAGTGTCTACGACGAGGCGAAGCGGTACGCGGAGGCCGTCTCGCTCGCCCATCACCGCGCCCTGGGCACCGATGTGGGCATCGTCCGGATCTTCAACACCTACGGTCCGCGGATGCGTCCGCACGACGGGCGGGTGGTGTCCAGCTTCATCAGCCAGGCCCTGCGCGGTGAGGCGCTGACGGTCTACGGCGACGGGAAGCAGACCCGCAGTTTCTGCTATGTCAGTGATCTCGTGCGTGGTCTGGTGGCGATGCTGGACTCCTCGCAGACCGGGCCGGTCAACCTCGGCAATCCCGAGGAGTGGACGGTGCAGGAGCTCGCCGAGCTGGTCCTGGACATCACCGGTTCGCGTGCGCCGATCCGTTACGAGCCGCTGCCGGTGGACGACCCGGTCCGGCGCCGCCCGGTCATCACCCGTGCGATGGAACACCTCGGGTGGCGGCCGGAGGTGACGGTCGCGGACGGTGTGCGCCGGACCGTGGAATGGTTCAGCGCCACCTGACCGGCCCCCCGCCCGGTTGTTCTGTGTGCTCATGCTCCCTGACGGCATCACGAGAGGTGGCCCATGCCCGGTCGCACCACGGTGCTGGTGACCGGCGGTGCCGGTTTCATCGGCAGTCACACCTGCGTCGAACTCCTCGGCCACGGCCATGACGTGGTGGTCGTCGACGACTACTCCAACAGTTCGCCCGGTGCGCTGGAGCGGGTCGCGAAGATCGCCGGCCGGCCGCCGGCGGGCGTGTACGAGGTCTCTCTGCACGACCGGGACGGGCTCTCGCGTGTGTTCGAGGAGCATACGGTCGACGCCGTGGTCCACTTCGCCGCGAAGAAGGCCGTCGGGGAGTCGGTGGAGCTGCCCGTCGCGTACTACGACACCAACGTGGGCGGCACCGTGGCGCTGCTGCGTGTCATGCAGGAGCACGGGGTGGGCCGGCTGGTGTTCTCCTCGTCCTGCTCGATCTACGGAGACGCCGCCAAGGTGCCGCTGACGGAGGCGGACCCGGCCGATCCCACCAACCCGTACGCGACGTCGAAGTGGCTGTGCGAGCAGGTCCTGGCCGACACGTGCCGGTATCTGCCCGGTCTGTCGGTGCTGTCGCTGCGCTATTTCAATCCGGTCGGCGCGCATCCCAGCGGGCTGCTGGGCGAGGTGCCCCGGGGCACGCCGGGCAACGTGATGCCGTATCTGGCGCAGGTCGCCGCGGGCCGGCTGGAGCGGCTGCGGGTGTTCGGCGGCGACTATCCCACCGCGGACGGCACCGGTGTGCGTGACTACGTGCATGTGATGGACATCGCCGAGGGCCACCGGGTGGCGCTGGAGCACCTCGACGACGAGCCGGGCATGCGGGTGTTCAACCTCGGTACGGGGTCGGGTACGTCGGTGCTGGAGCTGGTCGCGGCGTTTCAGCGCGCGTGCGGGACGCCGATCCCGTACGAGATCACCGGCCGTCGTCCGGGCGATGTGCCGGCGCTGGTCGCCGACCCGGGGCGGGTGGCCCGGGCGTGGGGCTGGAGCGCGAGGAGGGACCTGGCCGCGATGTGTGAGGACGCGTGGCGGTTCCAGGAGCTCAATCCGTGCGGCTATCCGGACTGAAGCGTGGACCGGACCACATTCGAGGAGAGGCGAGTGACATGCGACTGACCGTCATCGGGACGGGATACCTGGGCGCGGTGCATGCCGCGTGCATGGCGGACATCGGGCACGAGGTCCTCGGTGTCGACATCGACGCCGGGAAGATCGCGGCCCTGGGCAGGGGCGTGGCGCCGTTCCACGAACCGGGTCTGCCCGAGGTGCTCGGCCGGGCCGTGGGCTCGGGCCGGCTGCGGTTCACCACGTCGCTCGCCGAGGCCGCCGAGTTCGGCGAGGTGCATTTCGTGTGTGTGCCCACCCCGCAGCACGCGGACGCGCCCTGCGCGGACCTGCGGGCGGTCGACGCCGTCGTCGACGGGCTGGCGCCCCTGCTGCGGCGGCGCTGTCTGATCGTGGGCAAGTCGACGGTTCCGGTGGGGACGACGGACCGGCTCACCGCGCGTGTGCGGGAGCTCGCCGGCCGGGGCGCGGATGTCGAGGTGGCGTGGAACCCGGAGTTCCTGCGGGAGGGCTTCGCGGTCAAGGACACGCTGTGCCCGGAGCGGATCGTGGCGGGGGTGCTGTCGCCGCGGGCCGATGAGGTCCTGCGCGAGGTGTACGCGCCGATGCTGGGCGCCGGTGTGCCCTACATCTGCACCGATCCGGCGACCGCGGAGCTGGTGAAGGCGGCGGCGAACGCGTTCCTGGCGACGAAGATCTCGTTCATCAACGCCATGGCCGAGGTGTGTGACGCGGCGGGCGCCGATGTGACCACCCTGGCCGACGCTCTGGGGCACGACAGCCGGATCGGGCGCCGGTTCCTGTCCGCCGGGCTGGGGTTCGGCGGCGGATGCCTGCCCAAGGACATCCGGGCGCTCGCGGCGCGGGCGCAGGAGCTCGGTGTCGGCGGGGCGGTGCGGTTCCTCCACGAGATCGACGAGGTCAACGCGCGGCAGCGGCGCCGTACCGTCGACATCGCCAGGGACATGGCGGGCGGTGGGTTCACCGGGCGTCGTATCGCCGTTCTGGGCGCGACGTTCAAGCCCGACAGCGACGACGTCCGTGACTCGCCCGCGCTGGCGGTCGCGGCGGCGATCCACCGCGAAGGCGCGCGGGTCGTGCTGCACGACCCGCAGGGCATGGACAACGCGCGGGCCGTCCTGCCGCTGCTCGACTACGTGCCGGACGCGGAACAGGCGTGTGCGGGGGCCGATCTGGTGCTGCATCTGACCGAGTGGTCCGACTACCGCCGTCTCGACCCGGCCGCGCTGGGGGCCGTGACCCCCGCGCGCAGGATCCTCGACGCGCGCAACGCCCTCGACGCGGCGCGGTGGCAGGCCGCCGGCTGGACCCTGCGGGCGCTGGGCCGGCCGGCGCCGCCCGCACTGCCGGCGCAGCAGGCGGCCGCCGGCCACCTGGCCCCGGTCCCCTCCGCGGGCCGCGGCTGAACCGGACACGGGGCACTGCCGCCGGGGCTGAACCGGTTGGGGCGCTGCCGCCGGGGCTGGACTGGACACGGGGCAGTGCCGCTGGGGCTGAACCGGACACGGGGCAGTGCCGCTGCGGCTGAAGCGGTCAGGGGCGCTGAGGGCGCGGCTGAACTGGACGCGGGCCGCTGCCGCCGGGGCTGGAGTGGACGCGGGCGCTGCCGACCGGCTGAAACGGACAGGGGCGCTGCCGTCCGGCTGAACCGGACGCGGGCGCTGCCCTCCGGCTGAAGCGGACGCGGGCGCTGCCGCCGGGACTTCGGACCGTCGGCAGTGCCCGGGGGGGGGTGGGGGTGGCGGGGTGATCGGGAGCAGGTGTTGGGGGTGTTGGGTCGTGGGTTTGGGGGTGTGGGGGCGTGTGCCGCCGCTACTGCGCGGGGCGGGGCGGGGCTGATACGACCGCTGCCGTCGGCACACCGGACGCACCCGGCACACCGGAGCCTTCGAGAGCGTCGGGGGTGTCAGAGGTGTGGGGGGTGTGGGGGTGGTCCGGTCGGGTTGGGGTCCGGGGCCGGGTGGCGGCCCGGGTGAGGGCGGTGCGGTAGAGCTGTTCGGCGATGTCCGCCTTCGCCGCGTAGGTGTGCTGGTGCGCCCACTCCACGGCGGCCCGTGCCATGCACTGGCGGGCCTGCCGGCCGCCGAGGACGCCGCCGAGTGCCCACGCGAGGCGTTGCGGGAGGTCGGATGGGTCGCCCAGGGGCACCGAGACCGCTCCGCCGGGCGCCGAGAAGTCGCTGATGCCGTGGTGGCCGAGGTGGACCACCGGCAGTCCCCTGGCCCACGCCTCCAGCGTCTGGGTGCTGGAGGAGTCCCGCAGACTGGTCATCAGGAACACGTCGGCGTCGTCGCAGGCCGCGAAGACCTCCTCCCGGGGCAGCCGGCCGCGGAAGTCGACGGCTTCGGCCACGCCCAGACGCGCCGCGAGCCGCTGCAGTTCGGGACGTGACGGGCCGTCGCCGATGACGACGAGACGGGCCCGAGGGATCCGCGACCGCAGGTGGGCCAGTGCCCGCAGCGCGAGATCGGGGGTCTTGCGCGGGTGCAGTCTGCCGACCCACAACACGGTGGGCGGCCGGCCGGGCCGCTCCGCCCGCTCCCCGGACGCATCCCCGGTCAGCGACGCATCCCCGGTCAGCGACTCGTCCCCACTCAGCGACGCATCCCCGGTCGGCGACTCGTCCCCGGTCAGCGGCTCGTCTCCGGTCAGCGGCTCGTCTCCGGTCAGCGGCTCGTCCCGGATCAGCGGCTCGTCCCGGATCAGCGACTCCTGAATGCCGTCGGCCAGCATCAGCCGGGCCTCGGGGGCGCGGCTGAGACGGCGGGCCAGCCGTAGCGTGTCGCGGTTGGTGGCCAGCACCACCGCCGCCTCGCTCACCGTCCGGCGGCATGCCGGACGGTGGCTCAGGAACCGCGCCCACACCAGGGTCCTCAGCGCCTCCTGCCAATAGGCCGCGCCGAGGTAGCGGCGGTGGCTGTGCGGGGCGATCTGCCCGCCGCCGACGGGCCCGAACACCAACGGCGGTCCCAGGCGGCGCAGCGCGGAGCCCCCTTGCAGGGAACCGTAGGACACGTGGTGCACCACGTCGGCCGTATCGAGCCCGTGGCTACGGGCATGGGCCAGTGCCCGGTGCTGCCAGGCGTCGTAGCGCCGGACCTCCGCGGCCATGTCCCTGAGCGGCGGCGGCAGTGCGCGGGTCCACGCGGGCGTCGGCGGCAGGGCGACGGTATGGATGCGGATGCGCTCGCCCACCGCCCCCAGTTCCGTGATCCGGTGCTCGATGGCCCGCAGGTTGCCGTCCACGGGGTGTGTGAGGACCTCGACGGTGTGGCCGCGGCCCGCCAGCGCTTCGGCCCAGCCCCACCCGATGGCGGGTTCACTGCCCCGGGTCGGGTCGCAGGCGAACGCGACCAGCACGATCCGAAGAGGGGCGGGATGCGAGGAGATCTGCCTGTCCATGGGGATCACCCTGCCGCCCGGGCGGGGCGCATCCGGCGCAACACGTCCGAACGATAGGCCGGTCGGGGTGCCCTTGCGGCCGTCGCTGCCGGGTCCACGGCACCCCTGCGTCTATGGTAAACGGGAAAATTGGCATGAAAATGGGTGAATTGGGCGCTGCTTGCCCTGTGAGGGGTGAACGTTGGATCTTCGTGGATACCTCAAGCTGCTGGCCAGACGCTGGCCGACCGTCCTGATCTGTCTGCTGCTCGGCATCGTCGCGGCAGAGGTCGTCACGATGGTGAGAACACCGGTCTACGAGGCCCGCACCCAGTTGTTCGTGGCCACCCGGACCGGTGCGGACACCTCGGAGCTGAACCAGGGTCAGAGCTTCTCGCAGGCCCGGGTGCAGTCGTACTCGGCGATCGTCGCCACGAGCCAGGTGACGCAGCCCGTCGTGCGCCAGCTGGGGCTGCCGTACTCGCCCTCGGAACTCGCCTCGCGCATCACCGCCGAGGCCCCGCTCAACACCGTCCTGATCAACATCAAGGTGCGCGACACCGACCGGGTACGGGCGGCGCGGATCGCCGACGCGGTCGCGGCCCGCTTCATCGGGCTCGTCGAACGGCTGGAGACGCCGAAGAAGGCCCAGCCGGCGCCGGGTCAGAAGGAGAACGCAGCCCCGCAGCCGACCGTCTCGCCGGTCTCGCTCGGGGTCACGGAGAAGGCGTCCGTCCCCAAGAAGCCGGTGTCACCCGACCGTCTGCTCGCTCTCGCGTTCGGCGTGCTGGGCGGGCTGCTGCTCGCCGCCGGAATCGTCGCGCTGCGCGAGGCACTCGACACCACCGTCAAGACCAGCGAGGCGCTGGGGGAACTCACCGCGCTGCCGGTACTCGCCGCCATCCCCTACGACAAGAGCGCCGGCCGCAAGAGAATCGCGCTCGAGGCCGCCAGCACCTCCCCGCGCGCCGAGGCGTTCCGCAAGCTGCGGGCCAACCTGCAGTTCGCCCAGGTCGACGACCCGCCGCGGGTGATCGTCGTCACCAGCGCCCTGCCCGGCGAGGGAAAGACCACCACCTCGGTCAACCTGGCACTGTCCCTGGCCGATGCGGGCCTGCGGACCTGCCTGGTCGACGCGGACCTGCGCCGCCCCTCCGTGGCCCCCACCTTCGGACTGGTCGAAGGCGCCGGACTGACCACCGTCCTCATCGGCCAGGCCGCCACCGAGGACGTGATGCAGCAAGCCGCGGGCCGCCTCGCCGTCCTCACCAGCGGCACCCTGCCGCCGAACCCGACCGAACTGCTCTCCTGCGGCCGGATGGCGGAAGTCCTGCGGGAACTCGCCGACACCTACGACATCGTCGTCGTCGACAGCGCCCCCCTGCTGCCGGTGGCCGACACCCTGGGCCTGTCCCCCCTCACCGACGGAGTCCTGCTCGTCGTCAGCGCCTCCAAGACCGGACGCGACCAGATCGTCGACGCGGCCGACTCCCTCCACCGCATCGGCGTCCCCGTCCTCGGCACAGCCCTCAACATGTCCTCCACCCACAAGGGCAAGGGATACGGCTACGGATACGGCTACGCCCCGACCGAACTGCCGACCCCCAGACCCGCGACCGACACCCAGGGACCCCACACCCCCACACACGAGACCGACCAGCCCGCCACCACCACTGCGGACGAAACCGAACAGCCCGCAACCACCACCATCACCATCGCGGGTGAGGTGAACGAGCCCGGCACACCAGCCGCCACGGCGGGTACGGCGGAGCAGCCGGCCACGGCCGCCACCGACACGGGCGCGGCGGAGCAGCCCGGCACGGCCACCACCGGCGCGGGCAGGGCGGAGCAGCCCGGCACGGCCACCACCGCCGGCGCGGGCGGGGCGCAGAAGTCCGGCGCTGCTCGCGCCTCGGGCGCGGGGAAGGCGGCTGTTCCGCCGGCCGGCACGGGGCAGGCGAAGGAGCCCGTCACGGCCGCCGCCGGCGGGACGGGCACACGCAAGCGGGCCGGCGCAGGGAAAACGAAGGAGGGCGTCACGGCCGCCGCCGGCGCGGGCAAGGCGAAAGAGCCCGCCGCGCCGACTGCCGCGGGGAAATCGTGAACGGCCGCGCGGCAACCGCAACCACAGGCACAGTGGCGGTCGACGGGTTCGAGGTGCTGTTCGTCTGCACCGGCAACATGCACCGCTCACCCGTCGCGGAACGGCTGCTGGCCGCAGCCCTGCCCCAGCAGGGCTTCCGGGTGCGCAGCGCGGGCACCGCCGCCCGGCCGGTACCGCTGGACCCGCTCACGCGGGAGATCCTCGGCGAACTCGGCGGCGACCCCCACGGCTTCACCGCGCTGCGGCTGGAAGCCGGCCAGGTCGAACGGGCCGATCTGGTCCTCGGGCTGGAATGCTGCCACCGCGAGGCCGCCGTACGGCTCCACCCGCTGGCACTACGGCGCTGCTTCACCCTGAGAGAGTTCGTCCGCCTCGCACAGGGCACCGCGGCCGGCACACCACGCGAGACGGTACGGCTGGCGGCCTCCCGCCGTGGCACGGTGATCCCCCCGACGGACGAGTCGGACGGCATCGACGACCCGGTCGGCGCTCCCCCGAAGGTGCACCGGGCACGGGCAAGGGAAGTCCACGACGCCGTCCGCGCACTGGCCGGCATCCTCGCCCCCTGAAACACCCCTACCGGGGGCGCACCACACGGGTTCGTGTGGCGCGCCCCCGGCCACGTTCCCCGGAAACGAATACTCCTGCGGGATCGTGCCGCGCGGGATACGCCGGAGGCCGGGAGGCCAGGAGGCCAGGAGGCCAGGAGGCCGGGGGCCCGGAGACCGGTGGGGCCGGAGACCGGGGGCCCGGAGACCGGGGGCCCGGAGACCGGTGGGGCCGGAGACCGGAGGCCCGGAGACCGGAGGCCCGGAGACCGGAGGCCGGGGCCAGGGGGCCGGAGCGTACGGGTGATGGGGTGGTGATGTGGTGTCAGGCGTGGCACGGCCGGGCGGGTGTGACCGTGGCCCGCAGCGGCGACACCAGAGCCTGCCGCAGCACCGTCGGGGCCCGGTCGGCATCGGGCTCGACCAGATGCAGCACCAGAGTGCGGCTGCTCTGCCGGGGAAGCTCCAGATCGAGCGTGTACGTCGGATGGCCCCGCTCGACACCGGGAATCAGCGCCACCGCACGGCCGTCCAGCGTGGCCCGCGTCAGCTTCGCCCCCGAACCGGCGTAGTACGACACCAGAAGCCGGTTGTCACCCGGCCGGGTGGGATACGGCGGGGCATCGGCCCGCATCGTGACGTACTCGGGAAGACCCGACACCGGCGCCCGGCTGGTCAGCGCCACCGTCGCGGTGACCTGCCGGCCCTCAGGCGTGCAGGCACCCGGCTCCCACACCAGACTCCGCTCCAGGTAGTAGTCCAGCTTGGAACCGGCGGCATTGTTCACCACCACACCCGCGAACGGGCCACCCTCCCGCGGCAGCACACCACCCAACGGCCGCCGCTCCACAAGCCGCTGCTCCCCCGGATGCGCACTCCACAGCTGCACCCGGCCCTCCTCCTGCACCTGACGCAACGCACCGAGCAGAGCGGGAAACACCCCCGGATCCTCGGCCGCGGCCATGAACCGGGTCGCCGCGGCACGGGCGGCATCGATGAAGAAAGCCTTGCGCCGCTCGAAATCCGCGTACTTCACATAACTCGTCCGCTGCGTGAGATCCACCGCGTTGTCTGCGGTGATGGCCGTACCGTCGGACATCGTCACCGGCCCCGTGGCCCGCAGCAGAAGACCCAGCGCGGCCGGATCCGTGCCGATCGCCCCATCCAGCCGCACCCCCGTCAACTTCTCCCCGTACGCCGTCCACAACCGCGCCGCATGAGGAAAATGCGGACTCAGGTTCGAATTCACAAACAGGGTCCCCGGCGCGTTCTCCCCATAACGCGCCGTGAACTCCGCCCCCAGATCGACATCCGCACGCACACCGTCCATGTCCGTGTCATTGCCGAAACGCTCGAAAGCCAGCCGCCCCCCATCCGCCCGCAACACCGCGAACGCCCCCGGCAGACCACCGGTCCCCCGCGCCTCCGCCGTGTTCTGGAACACCAGAATGTAACGCCGCGGCCCGTGCGCCCCCAGCAGCCCCGGCAGCGCACGCGCCGCGAAAGCCGCCTCCTCCGCCTGCCCCGCCAGCTTGTCGACCTGCCCCGCCAACTGCCCACGCGCCCGGTCCACCGCCGGCAGCCACGTCGACACCGGCAGCCGGCCGGTGTCCTCCCGCACCCGCACCGCGGCCTGACCCGCCCGCACGAACCCAGGCGCCCCACGCTCCAACTCCGCCATGACCCCCGACATCCCACCCGCCCGCGCATCCGCCTTCAGCCGCGGCACAGCCCGCACCAGCGGCGGCAGCACCTCACCCGCCACCACATCCGAAGCCCGCGCGATACCACGCACCGACTCCAACGGCTCACCCACCACCGGCAGCCACGCACCGACAAACCAGGCAGGCCCCGTCGTCAACCCATGCGCACGCTCCGCATGACCCGCCGCCGAACGCAACAACCCCTCCGCACGAGACTCCCCCACCGACCCCGCGGACAACACCACCCCACCCCCACCCCCACCCTCACCCTCGACCGCGCCCGCCAGCACTCCCCGCAGCCGCCCCAGATCCTCCTGCGCGGCCAGAAGCTCCCCACGAGCCAGCCAGCCCGTCACACCCACCCACCCGGCGGCCGCCACCGACACGGCAGCGACCGCCCACAGGACACTCCAACGCCAGGACCCCCACACGCCCCGCCGCTCCCGGCCGGCACCCCGAACACACCCGGGACCCCGCCCGACCGCCCTGCGCCACACACCCGTCATCACGAAGAACGACGACGACGGGCAGCCCACGCAGCACCCGCACCCGCAGCCACCAGAGCAGCCGCGACACCACCCAGCACCAGCTCCCCGGTGTTATCACCACCCGTGTCCGCCAGATGCGGCTTCCCCGGCTTATGCCCCTCATGATCCCCATGCCCCCACTCACCCTCATCCGGCTCATGAGGCTTCGGCGGCTTCGGCGGATACGGATGCCCCGACGAATGCGGCGGATACGGGTGATCCTCCGCAGCAGCCACCCCCACCAACGGCACGGCCAACACACCCACCGCGACCACCGGCACCACCACAGATCTCCAACTCCACGACACCTTCATGCCACTCCACT
>NZ_JBEZNW010000053.1:0-38888 GCF_040653355.1 Streptomyces sp. NPDC047971
GCGGGTGGCCCCGGGCCCCGCGCGGTGGGGGCCCCCGCCGCCCCCCCGGGGGGGGGGGGGCCCGGCGCGCGGGGGGGGGGGCCCGGGGGCGCCCCCCCCCCCCACGATCCCCCTCCGGGGACTGTCTATCCATTCCGAACCCCGCATTCACCCCTTCGGGCAGGCGCTCGGAGTGAAACGGGGGAGCACTGGGGGGCGCGTTCGTCCTGTGCGCTTCTCGGAGTGATCACCGCAGACCTACCGTCGTCCTCATGGGACGCGGGGACCTGGCGACGCTGGTACGGATCTGCGATCCGGCGGGCCGACCGCGCGGGACGGGCTTCGTCGCCGACGACCGCGGCACCGTCGTCACCAGCCACGAGGCCGTCGACGGGCTCGGACGGATCATGCTGCACGCCGCCGACGAGCGGATGTGTCTCGCCGAGGCCGACTCCATCACCGCGCTGCCCGAGGCCGGACTCGCGCTCGTGAGGACCGAGGGCCTCGGCGTCCGCCCCCTCCCGGTCTCGCCCCGGACCGAGATCGAGCCCGGGACATACGTACGGATCGCGGCGCACGGCTGGCGCGAGGCGCGGGTCCTGGGCGGTGCGTCCGTCACGTACACCGCCACCGACCGCTTCCACGTCCTCGGCCACGCCCTGGAGCTGGCCATCGGCACCGAGGGCGCGGAGGCACTGCGCCTCGGCGGCCGGGCGGCCGGAGGGCCGGTCGTGGACCCCGAGACCGGCGCCGTGGTCGCGGTCCTCGGCACCGCGCTGCACGGCGACCGCCGCGGCGCGGGCGGGTACGCGGTCCCCCTCGCGGCCGTGGAGCCGCTGGCCGCGCTGCTGCGGCGGAACGCCGCGACCGTCCCCTGCTACGGCCAGGACCTGAACCTGGCCGGCGTCCTGGAACTCGCCGCCACCTCTCTCGGAGCGGCGGCGGGACCCAAGGCGTGGACCGAACCCGTCGAACGAGCCGACTGCGTCAGGGAGTTCGCCGCCTTCGCGACAGGCCGCGCGCGGGTCCTCGCGCTCGTCGGCGCACCCGGCACCGGCCGCACCACCGCGCTCGCCGCCCACTGCGCCGACCGTGCCCGGGGAGCCGAGCCCGCGCCCACCGTCTGGCTGCGCGGCGCGGACCTGCGCGCGGCGGACACCTCGGTCGCCGACGCCGTCGCCCGCGTCCTGCGCCAGGCCGGCCGGATCGTCGCGACGACCGGCACGCGCGGCGACGCCACCACCGCCACCCCGGATCGGGCCGCGGCCCTCGCCCGCGAGGCGGGCCGCCCGCTGCTCGTGATCCTCGACGGCCCGGAGGAGATGCCACCGGCGCTCGCCCACCGCCTCCCCGCCTGGACGGCGGGCACGGAGTCCTGGCTCCGCACCCACGGCGTCCGCCTGATGCTCGGCTGCCGCCCGGAACACTGGGAGCAGGCGAGCGGCCTCTACGCGCCGGACTCGCTGCACGGGGGAGCGGGCGGATCCGTGCCGGGCCGCGGGGACCGCGCGGGAACGGACGCCGGTACCCGGCCGGGTACCGGCGTGAGCGCGCCCGCGGAGGGGCGGGAGGGTCCCTCCGCGCCGCGGTCCGGCGCAGGCGCGCACGCACCGGTCCCCGCACCGAGGGCACCGCTTCCCGGCGCGGGCGCCGTGCCGATCGGGGACCTGACCGAGCGGGAGGCCGCACCGGCCCTGGCGCGGTACGGGCTCCGCCCGGTCGATCTGGCGGAGGACGACACACGGCATCCGCTCGCGCTGCGGCTGCTCGCCGAGGTGCGTGAGGCGCTGCCCGGCGACGTGCCCGGCCGCCCGGGGCGGGAGGAGATCTTCGGCGCCTACCTGGACCTGATGTGCCTGCGCGTCGCGGTACGGATCGCGGCCGGCTCCCGTCCTCTCCCGCGCGGCGCGGCCGTACGGCGGCTCGCGGCGCGCGTGGCCGGACAGGTTCACGAGGCGGCGCGCCGGTGCCTGGGACCGGGGCAGGGCGAACTGGACCGGGAGTCCTTCGAGGAGATCTTCCCGTGGCGGACCGGCTGGGCGTCCGCCGTCCTCACCGAGGGCCTCGTCGTTCCCGCCGGATCCGGCTACCGCTTCGGACACGAGGAGCTCGCCGACTGGGTCCAGGGGGCTCATCTGGACATCGACGGGGCCCTGCACGCGCTCGTCCACCGCTGGCACGAGAGCGCGCCCCTCGGGCTCCCGTCCCGGACCGGGACGCCGCGCGCCACCCCGCCGCCGCCCCGCGCGCACGGCGCGGCAGCGGCGGAGCCGCCGCATGCACCGCCCGTGCCCCGCCACCGGATCGGCCCGGTCGTCCAGGCCCTGCTGCTCCTGGACCGCGAACAGGGCCCGGCCGCGCTCGCACGCCGGCTGACCGCCCTCGCCGACGCCCTCGACCGCCTGTCCACAGCGGACCGGGAGTCCACCGACGCGGCGTGGTGGGGAGCCCAGCTCCTGTCCCAGACCCTGCTGCGCCTCCCCGACCTCAGGCCCTACCTCAGGGTCCTGCGCCACCTCGCCGACCACGTCGGCGCCGACACGCCCCGCCCCGCCGCGTCGCGGGCGCCGGGCCCGGCCCCGGCACGGGCGGCGGAACGGCTTCCCCGGCCGGTGCCCGCCCCGGCGCCCGTACGGCCCCAGGAACGGCTTCCCCGGCCGGCGTCCGCCCCCGCCTCCGTACGGCCCGACGACCGGCTTCCCCGGCCGGTGCCCGGCCTCGGCTCCGGCTCAGGTCCCGGCTCCGGCTCAGGTCCCGGCTCCGGTTCAGGACTCGGTCCCGGCTCCGGCTCAGGTCCAAGCTCCGGTCCTGGTCCCGGTCCCGGCTCCAGCCCCGGTCCCGGCTCCGGCCTCGGCTCCGGTCCCGGCTCCGGCTCCGGGCCGGGGCGCGTGCCCGGACGGGTGACGCCGGCGGGGCACGTGCCCGCCCAGCGTTCGCCCGCCCCGTCCGCTCCACGCGCCTCCGCATCCCGCCGTGACGTCTTCGCGCCCTTCGGGCCCGCCTTCTGGGGAGCCCTGCGCATCGGGGAAGGGGAGCGGCTGGACCTCCTGCGGCGGGTCGTGCCCGCCGACGCCGGACCCGGGGACGACGCCGGGCCCCGGTTCCTCGACGCCGTCGCCGCCCGGCTCGTCGCCGAGCCCCGGGGCGTGCAGCCCCTGCTCTGCCGGTGGTTCGGGGACGGCCGGGCGCTCGCCGCCGCGCCCGACGCCACCGTCGCCGCCGCCGCGCAGGCGCTGCTGCACACCCATCGGAGCCTCGCCGTCGACGACCTCTGCGAGGCCCTCGTCTCCACCGCCCATCCGCTCGCCGAGGGGCTCCTCGCCGCCCTCGCCGAGGACGAGCCGTCCGCCGTGTGCCGGGCCGTCGACCGGTGGGCCCACGACGACGGGCGCCCCGCCCGCCGGGCCGCCGCCGCCTCGTACGCGTACCTCGTCGCCGAGCACGCCACGAGCGGACCCGACCGCGAGCTCCTGCGCTTCACGGCCCTCGCCCTGCTCGCCCGCCCCGGCGACGCCGCCCTGCACGGCCCCGCCCTCGGCCTCCTCGTCCGCGACCCGCACACCCGCACCCGCCACCTGCCCCGCGCGCTCACCGACCCCCGCGTCCCGGCGGGCGCGCTCGCCGCCGCGCTCCCCACCCACCCCGAACCGGTCCTCGCCGCCCTCCAGACCCGCCTGCACGGCCCGGGGGAGGCCGCGGGCGACGTGCTCCGCGCCCTCGCCGAGGTCACCACCCCCGCCCTCGCCCGCCGGGCCGCCGCCCTCGTGCTCGACTACGTCGACCGCCACCCCGCCGGCGTCCGCCACGCCGCCGCCTTCCTCGACCGCCGCCTCGAACACGGACCGGCCGCACGGGCGATCCTCTTCCCGCTCGTCACCGGCCTCCTCAAGCACCGTCCCGTACAGGTCCGCAGCGCCCTCGCGCCCGTGTTCGCCGCACCCGGCACCGGAGCCTCCCGGCTCCTGCGCACCGAACTGCTCGACATGCTGCTCGACCACGAGCGGTACGAGGCCCGCGACCTGGCCGTCCTCGACGCCCTGCTGCGCGCCGCCGCCCACGGCTGCGAGCGGCGCGCCGAGGTCCGTACCCGCGACATCGTCCGCCGCGCCGGCCTCCTCCTCGTCCGCACCCACGAGGGCGCCACCTGCCTCGACCGCAGGCTCGTCGAGCTGGCCCGCGAAGTCCCCTGCTTCGCCGTCCAGCTGGCCGGCTGGCTCACCGCCGAGCCGGCGGACTGGACCGCCGTCGTCGGCGCGGGCACCCGCCGTACGGTCCTGAGCCTCGGCACTTCCATGCCGATGCGGGACGACGGCCCCGGGCATGGCAGTCTTAGACCTGCGTAATCGGCGAACAGGCGGACGAGGAGCGGTCACAGTGCAGCGCTGGCGTGGCTTGGAGGACATCCCCCAGGACTGGGGGCGCAGCGTCGTCACCATCGGCTCCTACGACGGTGTGCACCGCGGGCACCAGCTGATCATCGGGCGGGCGGTGGACCGGGCCCGCGAGCTCGGCGTCCCCTCGGTCGTCGTCACCTTCGATCCGCACCCCTCCGAGGTCGTACGGCCCGGCAGCCACCCGCCCCTGCTGGCCCCGCACCACCGGCGCGCGGAGCTCATGGCCCAGCTGGGCGTGGACGCCGTGCTGGTGCTCCCCTTCACCGCCGAGTTCTCGCAGCTCTCCCCGGCGGACTTCATCGTGAAGGTCCTCGTCGACAAGCTGCATGCCAAGGCCGTCATCGAGGGACCGAACTTCCGCTTCGGACACCGGGCCGCCGGCAACGTCGACTTCCTGGCCGAGCTCGGCGCCACCTACGACTACGAGGTCGAGGTCGTCGACCTCTATGTGAGCGGCACGGCGGGCGGCGGCGAGCCGTTCTCCTCCACGCTCACCCGCCGTCTCGTCGCCGAGGGCGACATGGAGGGCGCCGCCGAGATCCTCGGCCGCCCGCACAGCGTCGAGGGCATCGTCGTGCGCGGCGCCCAGCGCGGCCGCGAGCTCGGCTTCCCGACCGCCAACGTCGAGACCCTGCCGCACACCGCCATCCCGGCCGACGGCGTGTACGCCGGCTGGCTGACGGCCGCGGGGGAGCGGATGCCGGCCGCGATCTCGGTCGGCACCAACCCCCAGTTCGACGGCACCGAGCGGACGGTCGAGGCGTACGCGATCGACCGCGAGGGGCTCGACCTGTACGGACTGCACGTCTCCGTCGACTTCCTCGCGTACGTCCGCGGGATGCTGAAGTTCGACACGCTGGACGCCCTGCTGGAGGCGATGGCCGGCGACGTGAAGCGCTGCCGCGAGCTCACCGAGGCGTACGACCGGAACAGCTGACCGCGGCCGCCCCGCCCGCGCCGCGAGGGCGCGGACGGGACCGGTCACGACCGGGCCGAGGACCCCTCCTTGCGCCCGCGCCGCGAGGGCGCGGGCGGGGCGGCGCGATGAACGGCCCGGCCGTCAGCCCCCGCTCGCGACCTCCGCCCCGTCACGGACCCAGTGACAGGCCACGTCCCGCGCCCCGCCGCCGCCCAGTATCGGCAGGTCCTCGCCACGGCAGCGGTCCGCGACCGCCGACGCCTCTCCCGAGGCCAGGACGTGACAGCGGGCGTGGAAGCGGCACCCGGACGGGATGCGGGCCGGGTCCGGGGGCTCCCCGCTGAGGATCACCGGCTCGGCCTCGGACTCCGGCAGGACGGACAACAGGGCCCGGGTGTACGGGTGCTGAGGCGACGTCAGGACGGACTCCACCGTGCCCGTCTCCACGATCCGCCCCAGGTACATCACCGCCACCCGGTCCGCGATGTTCCACGCGAGCCCCAGATCGTGCGTGACGACCAGCGCCGACAGGCCGAGCTCGTCCCGCAGACGGAGCAGCAGCGCCAGGATCTCGCCCCGCACCGAGGCGTCCAGCGAGGCCACCGGCTCGTCCGCGACGATCAGCTCGGGCTGGAGGACGAGGGCGCCCGCGATGACGACCCGCTGCCGCTGCCCGCCGGACAGCTCGTGCGGGTAGCGCAGGAAGAAGCGCTCCGGCGGGCGCAGTCCCGCCCGGGACAGGGCCTCCGCGACGGCGGCCCGCTCGTCCCCGGCACAGCCGTGGATCCGCAGCCCCTCGGCCACGGCGTCGTACACCGTGTGGCGCGGGTTCAGCGACCCGCTGGGGTCCTGCAGGACCAGCTGGGCCCGCTTCCGGTACGCCTTGAGGGCGCGGGAGCTGTACGCCAGCGGCTCTCCGGCGAAGGCGACGGTCCCGGACGTGGGCGGCACCAGGCCGAGCAGCGAACGGGCCAGCGTCGTCTTGCCGCAGCCCGACTCGCCGACCAGCGCGACGATCTCGCCCGCGCCGATGTCCAGGTCCACCCCGTCCACCGCGCGGGCGGCCGGCGCGCCCCGTCGTCCGGGGAAGGTGACCCGCAGACCGGTCGCCGACAACAGCGGAACCGGCGGCGCGGGGCTCGACGCCCCGCCCCGGACCGGCGAGCCCACCTCGGACGCGCCGCCGTCGGATGTCAACGGATTCACGAGCCGCTCCCTACGTGTACGCAGGCCGCCCGGCGCCCCGCGCCCGCCTCCCGCAGTTCCTGGTCCTGCTCGCCGCACACCTCCACCGCCACCGGGCAGCGCGGGTGGAACGCGCAGCCGGCCGGCAGATCGGCAGGGTCCGGCGGATCGCCCGGAAGCCCGCGCGGGGCCCGCCGGGACGCGGGGTCGCCGATCCTCGGGAAGGCCGAGGACAGCGCCTGCCCGTACGGGTGCCGGGCCGCGTCGTACACGGCCCGCGCCGGGCCCTCCTCCACGACCCGCCCGGCGTACATCACCGCGAGCCGGTCGCAGGTGTCGGCGAGGACCGCGAGGTCGTGGCTGATCATCAGCAGGCTGATGTCCTCGTCGGCCACCAGCCGCTCGATCAGCCGCAGGATCTGTGCCTGGATCATCACGTCCAGCGCCGTCGTCGGCTCGTCGGCCACGATCAGCCGCGGATCGCAGGCGAGCGCCATCGCGATCATCACCCGCTGCCGCTGCCCGCCGGACAGTTCGTGCGGATAGGCCACCGCGCGCGCCGCCGGCAGTCCTACGTGCTCCAGGAGCTCCCCGACCCGCCTGCGGGCCGCCGCCGGGGTGGAGCGCCCGTGGGTGAGGAGCGGCTCGGCGATCTGGTCGCCGATCCGGTGCACCGCGTTCAGCGAGTGCATCGCCCCCTGGAAGACGATCGACGCGCCGGCCCAGCGCACGGCTCGCAGCCTGCCCCACTTCATGGTGAGGACGTCCTCGCCGTCGAGCAGGATCCGCCCGGTCATCCGGGCCGACGGCGGCAGCAGGCGCAGCAGCGCGAGCGCCATCGTCGACTTCCCGCAGCCCGACTCGCCCGCGACCCCGAGCTTCTGCCCGGCGGCCAGGGTGAGATCGACCCCTCGTACGGCGGGGACGGCGGCCGCCCCCGTCCCGTATGTCACGCTCAGGTCCCGTACCTCCAGGAGGCTCATCGCCCCACCCCCAGCTTCGGGTTCAGGACGGACTCGACGGCGCGTCCGCACAGCGTGAACGCGAGCGCGACCAGGGCGATCGCGATCCCGGGCGGGGCGAGGTACCACCAGTGGCCGGAGGAGACCGCGCCCGCCTCCCGCGCGTCCTGGAGCATGCCGCCCCAGGACACGACCGTCGGGTCGCCGAGGCCGAGGAAGGCCAGCGTCGCCTCGGTGAGGATCGCGGTGGAGATGCCGAGCGTGGTCTGCGCGAGCACCAGCGGCATCACGTTGGGCAGCACGTGCCGGCTCATGACGTGCCCGTGCCCGCCGCCCAGCGCGGTGGCCCGTTCGATGTACGGCCGGGACTCCACCGCGATCGTCTGGGCCCGCACCAGCCGCGCGGTGGTCGGCCAGGTGGTGACGCCGATCGCGAGGATCACCGTCCACATCGAGCGGGACAGCACGGTCGCGAGGACGATGGCGAGGACGAGCGTCGGCATCACCAGGAACCAGTCGGTGATCCGCATGACGACGGTCGAGAACCAGCCGCCGTAGTGGCCGGCGATGATGCCGACCAGGGTGCCGATGGCGACCGACAGCGCCGCCGCGAGCAGGCCGACGAGGAGCGAGATCCTCGCCCCCCAGATGAGCAGCCCGAGCAGCGAGCGCCCGAACTGGTCCGTCCCGAGCGGGAATTCGGCGCTGGGTGACTCCAGGGCCGTCCCCGGCGCGTTGGTGACCGACTGCACGTCGGCGCCGACGATCAGCGGAGCGGCGAGCGCGAGCAGCGCGATGACGGTGAGCCCGGCCAGACCGTACAGGCCGGCGCGATGGGTCCGGTACTGCTTCCAGAAGCGGGACACCGAACCGCGTCGGCGTTCCCATACGAGAGAGGTCATCGGCCCACCCGGGGATCGAGCAGCGGATACAGCAGGTCGGCGATCAGGTTCATCACGATCATCGCGCCGGCGAAGACGACGAAGAGTCCCTGGACGAGCGGCAGGTCGGGCACGCTCAGCGCCTGGTAGAACAGTCCGCCGAGCCCCGGCCAGGAGAACACCGTCTCGACCAGGATCGAACCGGCCGCCACATGGCCGAGGTTGATGAAGACCATGGTCACGGTCGGCAGGAGCGCGTTCGGCACGGCGTGCCGGCGGCGTACGACATCGTCCCGGAGTCCCTTGGCCCGCGCGGTGGTCAGGTAGTCGCTGCCCATCTCGTCGAGCAGCGAGGAACGCATCACCAGCAGGGTCTGCGCGTAGCCCACCGCGACCAGGGTGAGGACCGGCAGCACCATGTGGTGGGCGACGTCGAGGACGTACGCGAAGCCGGTCTCGCCCGCGCCCGACTCCATGCCGCCCGTCGGGAAGAGCCCCGGGACCGGGCCGATGCCCACCGAGAAGACGATGATCAGGAGGAGTCCGAGCCAGAACGAGGGCACGGACCACAGGGTGAGGGCGACGCCGGTGTTCAGCTTGTCGCCGAGGCCGCCGTGGCGCCAGGCGGACCGGGTGCCGAGCCAGAGTCCGAGCGCCGAGTAGATGACGACGGCGACCCCGGTGAGCAGCAGGGTGGCCGGCAGCTTCTGCGCGATGAGGTCGCCCACCGGGGCGTGGAACTGGTACGAGGTGCCGAGGTCGCCGCTCAGCGCCTTGGCGCAGTAGTCGGTGAACTGCTGCCAGAGCGGCAGGTCGAGCCCGAACTGACGGCGCAGGGTCGCCAGCTGCTCGGCCGAGGTGGGCACACCGTGCGTCATCGCCTTGACCGGGTCACCGGGGATGATCCGGAAGAGGAAGAAGCTGGTGACGAGCACGGCGAGGAGCGAGACGGCGGCGCCGCCCAGCTTCCCGGCCACGTAGCGGAGGTACTGGAGGGTCGTACCGGTGCGGGAGGCGCCGTCCGTGGTGCGGACCTTCTCGGTCCGCACCACGTCGGCGGGCGTGCTTGCTGTCGTCACGGACTACTCGCGGTCGTCCGCGGTGGAACGGCGCCTCATGCCGAGGAAGACGCCGAGGGCGACCACGACCACCACGGCGGCACCGATGCCGATGATCACGCCGCTGTCGGAGCCGCTCGATCCGCCGTCCGCCGAGGAGCCGGCGGCGGTGGTGGTGGGAACGGCCGACCACCAGCTCCAGTAGCCGTCCTGGCCGTAGAGGTTGCCGGCGGCGGCCGGCATCGTCGTGATGGACTTGATCTGGTCCGTGCGGTACGCCTCGAGGGCGTTCGGGTACGCCATGATGTTCATGTACCCGGTGTCGTACAGGCGTGACTGCATCCGCTTGACCAGATCCGCCCGCTTGGCGGCGTCGTACTCCACCGACTGCTGCGCGTACAGGGCGTCGAACTGCTTGTCGCAGATGAAGTTGTCCGTCGCCCCGGAGTCCTTCGGGGTGGCGGGCAGGGTGCCGCAGGTGTGGATCGACAGGACGTAGTCGGGGTCGGGGTTGACGGACCAGCCGTCGAAGGCGAGGTCGTAGTCCCCCTTCGTCCACGGGTCGCCGACGTTGTCGAGGCACTCGACCTTCAGCCCGATGCCGAGCTCGCCCCACCACTCCTGGAGGTACTTGCCGATCGCCTTGTCGTTCGGGTCCGTGGCGTGACACAGGATCCGGAAGTCGAGCGGCTTGCCGTCCTTGCCGACCCGCTTGCCGTCGCCGTTCTTCTTGTATCCGGCCTGGTCGAGCAGTTGTGCGGCCTTGGCGGGGTCGTAGGCCAGCTTCTGCGCCGCCTCGGGCTTCCAGAAGTACGAGGCGAAGCGCGGCGGGATGTAGCCCTCGCCCTCGACGGCGTGGCCCTGGAAGACCTTGTCGACGATGGTGGTCCGGTCCACGGCGAGGAAGAGCGCCTTGCGGACCACTGGGTCGAGCAGCGCCTTGTGGCCGTTGCCGAAGGTCTTGCCGTCCTTGGAGCGGGCGCCCGGGTTGGTGGCCAGCGCGAAGAAGCGCCGGCCGGGCGCGTCGTTGACCTTGATGTTCTTCGCGGACTTCAGGGCGGCGGCCTGGGCGGGCGTCAGGTTCGGGACGAAGGACACCTCGCCCTTCTGCAGGGCGGCGACGGCGGCGTCACCGTCCTTGTAGTACTTGAACACCAGCTCGTCGAACTGGGGTACGCCGCGCCAGAAGCTCTTGTTCGGCTTGAGCTTGATGTACTGGTCGACCTTGAAGTCCGTGATGACGAACGGGCCGTTGCCGACGATCGGGAACTGCTGGTCGTTGTTGAACTTGGAGAAGTCGCCGACCTTCTCCCAGACGTGCTTGGGCACGATCGGCACGTCCAGCGCCGCCATCGTGGCCTGAGGCTTCTTCAGCTCGATGACGAGCGTCTGCGGGTCCGGCGCGGTGACCTTCCTGAAGTTGGACGTGAAGCTGCCGTTCGCGGTGGCGGCGTTCTCGTCCGTCATCATCTTGTTGAAGGTCCAGGCGGCGTCCTCGGCGGTGGCCTGCTTCCCGTCGGACCACTTCGAGTCCTTGCGGATCGTGTAGGTCCACGTCAGCTTGTCGGGGGAGGACTTCCACTCGGTCGCCAGGCCCGGGATCGGCTTGGCGTCGTTCGCGTCGTAGTTCGTCAGATACTCGTAGGCCAACCGGTGGATGCTGGTGGAGACGAGCTTCTGCGCGAGGAAGGGGCTCAGCGAGTCGACGCTCTGCGAGACGGCGACGGTGAGCGTGGTGTCTCCCTCGGCGGCTTGGGCGGTGGTCCGGGCGGTGGCTTGGGGCGCGACCACGAGCGTGGTGGCGGCGACTCCCGCGGCGAGGAGCAGCCGGGGAAGTCTTCGGGGGGCGACCTGGCGGGAGTGAACCTTCGTGACCTTGACCATGGGACGTGACCTCGCGTTGGGGTTCTGTCGTCGATCTTGGGGCGCCATCTGGTGAAGCGAAGGTTTATCAGCGGTGACGGAGCGGCGTCAACGACGACTCAAACCCCTTGTGGGCTGCGGGAATGCCAAGAGGCTCCGCACCGGGGAGCCGGTGCGGAGCCTCATTGGTCCAGTCCTCTGACGCCTTACTGTTGAGGGGCTGGCGGTGCCTGCGGAGGCTGCTGCCAGCCCTGCGGCATCCCGGGCTGACCGGGCTGCTGGGGCGGGTACGGCTGGGGCTGCGCCTGCGGGTACGGCTGCTCGCCCGGCTGTCCGCCGTACGGCTGACCCGGCTGCGGAGCCTGGGGGGCGTACGGCTGACCGGGTGCCTGCTGACCGCCGTACGGCTGACCGGGTGCCGGCTGGCCGCCGTACGGCTGACCCGGCATCGGCTGACCGGGCATGGGCTGACCGGGCATCGGCGGGGCCATGTGCGGCGGAACGCCGCCCTGCCCGTCGCCGGTCCACAGCCCCTGCGCCTGCTGCGCCCGCGCGAAGTCCTCGGCGACCATCGCGGACAGGTGGAAGTACGCCTCGCGCGTCTTCGGCCGCATCATGTCGAGGTCGACCTCGGCGCCCGCGGCCAGGTGCTCGTCGAAGGGCACGACGACGACTCCGCGGCAGCGGGTCTGGAAGTGCTGCACGATGTCGTCGACCTTGATCATCTTGCCCGTCTCGCGGACTCCGGAGATGACCGTGATGGAGCGCTGGACCAGCTCCGCGTATCCGTGCGCGGAGAGCCAGTCGAGCGTCGTCGACGCGCTGGAGGCACCGTCCACGGACGGGGTGGAGATGATGATCAGCTGGTCGGCCAGGTCGAGCACCCCGCGCATCGCGCTGTAGAGCAGACCCGTACCCGAGTCGGTCAGGATGATCGGGTACTGCTTGCCCAGGACGTCGATCGCCCGCCGGTAGTCCTCGTCGTTGAACGTCGTCGAGACGGCCGGGTCCACGTCGTTGGCGATGATCTCCAGGCCGGAGGGCGCCTGCGAGGTGAAGCGGCGGATGTCCATGTACGAGTTGAGGTACGGGATCGCCTGCACGAGGTCACGGATGGTGGCCCCGGTCTCGCGTCGCACCCGACGGCCGAGCGTGCCCGCGTCCGGGTTGGCGTCGATCGCCAGGATCTTGTCCTGCCGCTCGGTGGCCAGGGTCGAGCCCAGCGCGGTGGTCGTCGTGGTCTTGCCGACACCGCCCTTGAGGGAGATGACCGCGATCCGGTAGCAGGACAGCACCGGCGTACGGATCAGGTCGAGCTTGCGCTGCCGCTCGGCCTCCTCCTTCTTGCCGCCGATCTTGAAACGGGCCGAGGCGCCGGGGTTCCGGCTGGACTTGGCCTTCTGCTTGTTGTTGCGCAGCAGACGGTCGGAGGAGAGCTCCACGGCCGCGTTGTAGCCGAGCGGGGCGCCCGGCACGGAACGCTCGCGCTGGTCGTGCGTGACCGCGGTCGGCCAGGCGGCCCCGGTCCGCGGGTCGACCGGCGGCTGGCCGGCCTGCGGCGGCACGGGCGCCTGGTGGTCCGGCTGCATCTGACCGGGCACCTGCGGGGGCTGGGCACCCGGGTGCGGGAAGCCGTAGCCGCCCTGGGGGGCGGGCGCACCGGCTCCGGGCACCTGCGGCGCGGGCTGGGCGCCGGGGGTGCCGGGCTGCGGAACGCCGTAACCACCCTGCGGCGTCGGGGCGTTGGCCTCGGGTGCCTGCGGGGGCTGGGCGCCGGGGTGCGGGAAGCCGTAGCCGCCCTGGGGGGCGGGTGCGCCGGCTTCGGGCGCCTGCGGCGCGGGCTGGGCGCCCGGGTGGGGGAAGCCGTAGCCGCCCTGGGGGGCGGGTGCGCCGGCTCCGGGCGCCTGCGGCGCGGGCTGGGCGCCGGGCGTTCCCGGGTGCGGGAAGCCGTAGCCGCCCTGGGGGGCGGGGGCGTCAGGAGCCTGCGGGGCGGGCTGGGCGCCGGGCGTTCCCGGGTGCGGGAAGCCGTAACCGTCCTGGGGTGCCGGTGCGCCGACCTCGGGGGCCTGCGGCGCGGGCTGCAGGGCGGGGTTCGGGAATCCGTAGGCGCCCTGACCCTGCTGCGGTACGGGCGCGGGCTGCGGCTGACCGGGCTGCGGGAAGCCGTAGCCGCCCGGCGCGCCCTGGGGCGGCACGGGCGCGTTCGGCGTCGTCGGGGCCGGCCAGGAGGCGGCGGCCGGCAGCGGGCCCGGCGGCGGCACCGACTGGTCGCCGGTCGGGGCGGGGGCGGGCCACTGCGGCGCCGCGGACGGGGCCGCGGGCTGGAACGACGGCGGCAGCGGCGGCAGCCCCGCACCACCCTGCGGCGCGGCGGGGCTCCACGGCTCGGGCGCCGGGGGCAGCGCCGGCGGCAGCGCGGCGGGGACGGCGTCCTGCGGCTCGGGGGCCGCCGGAGCGGCGTCCTCGGGCGTGCCGACGGCCTGCGGAGCGGGCACGGCGTCGTCACGCGCCTCGTCCGACGGGGCGCCGGACGAGGGCGCCGCGGGGTCGGCGGGACCGGACGCGTCCTGCTGGGGGGAGTCGCCCGCCGGCAGGGCCGGCGCGGCCGGCGTCTCGTCCGCCCGCGGCGCCGACTCCGTGCCGTCGCCGGCCGGGGCGGAGCCCTCGGCGTCCGACGGCGAGGACTCGGCCGCGGCGGTGTCGGTGGAGGTCGCCGCGTCCTGTTCCGGCAGGCCGGTGGCGCCGCCCGCGGCGACGTCGGTGTTCCGGTCCTCGGAGACGGCGGATCCGTCCTCGGATCCGGTCGCCTCGCCGGGAGTGCCATGGGTGTCGAGCACGGACGGCGTGGCAGCGGGGGCCACCGGGCCGTCCGTCGGCGCCTCGGCGGGGGAGCCCGCGGCGCCGTCCGTGGTCCCGGCCGCGGCCGCGCGCTCGGAGATCTCCTCCATCTCGCGCTTCAGCGCGGCGGGGGAGAAGCGCATGGTGGCGCCGCTCTCCAGGTCACCGCCACCGAACGACCCGCCGTCGGCGGGCACGGCGGGCGGCGCGACCGGTGACGGGTCCGGCACGGCGGGAGCGACCGGGGCGACAGGCACGGGAACCGGCGGTACGGGCGGGACCGGAGCCGGGGCCACGGGGGCGGGAGCGGCCGGCGTGGGTGTCGGCGGTACCGGCGGCTGGGGCGCCCAGTGGGGCTCGTAGCCGCTGCCCGCCGGGATGCCCGGGACGGCAACGGGCGCACCGCTCGGGGGCGGTGGCGTCGCGCCACCGGACGTCCCGGAGCCGGCCGATCCCGACGCGTTCTGCGTGTACCAGGCCGGAGGGGTGTAGTCGATGGTGAACTCACCCGTCATCTCGGCGGGATCCGCGTCGGACTGATCATCGGCGGGTGGATTCCAACCCCCGTGGATCTCGTCCCGATCGCCGTTCACTTTGCCTCCTGGTGTGGTCGCGCACCCTTGTGCTGTCGTGGGCGGGCCCTACCCACCCTAAACGCCAACCGTGTCCGTGGGGCAGGCCCGGCCGCCCGCCCACGTCTGTCCCGTAGATCACGTCTCGCCCCCAAGTGAGCTACGGGCACCGCAGAGTGAACCTCGGGTGATCACGTGGCGATTCACATGCGTACAAAAAAGGACGTGATGGGAGAATGTCCCGCCGTCAGTCCATCCGGCGCGCGCTGCCCAACAATCCGGTCTCGGCGTCCGTCGCCTGGGTCATCACGAACTGCCGGTCGCTCGGCGTGCACCACAGGGTGACGCCGTCGGCGAGCGTCGACAACGCCTCCGACTCCGCTCGTGGCAGCCCCATGATGCGGCCGATCTGCGTGGCCTCGTCCGGGGACACCCGCTGGACCCCGACCAGCGAGGACTTCTCCAGAAGGCGCGGCGCCACCGGACTCAGATACGGCAGCAGCGTCACCACCGACTGCCAGGGGCCGGACACGACGCGCCCGCGCGGCGGACGCATGCCGCAGTCCCGCACCACGACCACCGGACTGCCGGCCGACGCGCCCTGCGGAGGGACGCGACCGACGTCGTGCAGCGTGATGCACGGCTGACCGCCGCCCGCGGCCTGCGCGAGCGCGGTCCACGCCTGCGCGCGACCGGTCTCCACGGCCACCCGGGCCCCGGTCGCCGCCGCGCGCAGCGCCATGACCTGCGCCGTCCACAGACCGCCGATCAGCGTCACGTCGTACGGGGTGGGGCGGTTGATGCCGAGCACCGCGGGCCTGCCCTCGGCGTCCACGCCGATGACCATGCCGTCGTCGCCGACCGGAAGGCCGAGCGCGCCGAGTTGCTCCAGCGGTACCGCGTGCCGGTCACGGCGCGGCCCGACGAGCCCGAAGCCGAACCTGGGCTTCGCGGCGCGTCCGGCACCGCGGCCGGCGCCGCGTCTGCCGGAACCGGCACCCGTACCCCGGTTCCCGGGGGACGGCTGAGGAGAGGACGAAGCAGAAGGCGTGGTGGAGAAGGACATCAGCGCGCACCCCCGAGCGGCAGCGAAGCAAGCATGGCCGGAACCTGTTCACGGTCGAGCCGCACCAGACCCGTCTTCACCCCGCGCGCCGCACGCTCCAGTTCGTGCCGCGCCGCCACGAGCTCCTCGTCGCTGCGACCGGTGATCCGTACGTGTCCGGCCACCGTCACCTCCTGACGGTCACCGCCGCTCAGCGTCAGGCTGAACGTCGTCGCGAGAGCCGGGAGCGAGGTCAGCAGCGCGATCAGCTGCGGCATCGACGCGCCCGCGCCACCCGCGCTGCCCAGCTGGGGCCAGCGCCCCACCCAGTACGTCGTGTGACGTCGGTCGTCGACCCGCCAGGTCCGCGCGGTCTCCTGGGTCCGACGCGACTGCGCCTGGCCGCGCCCCGCCTGGGCGATCGCCATCGGGCTCGCGCACGTCGAGGTCGCCAGCGCGCCGATCAGCTCCTGCTCGGTGAGGACGGTCGCCTTGAAGCCGGCGCCGGCCAGCCGGCTCGCCAACTGGTCGGCGGCCCGCACCACACACTTCTGCGCACCCTCCAGGCCGCCGCCGCGGGCGGCGACCGCCTCCGGGCACAGCTCCGGGTCCAACTTCAGCGCCACCCACGTGATGCGCAGGGCCGGGGAACCCGTCTGCGCCTGCAGCGGCGCGTAGTTCCGCTTGGCCATCGACTGGTCCGGCAGATGCGGCGCGGGCGCCGGCTGGGTGTGCTGCACGATCTGCGCGGACTCCAGCCTGATCCCGTCGACGTGCAGGACGTCCCGGACCAGGCCGACCGGCAGCGGCCGTGCCGCGCGGTCCGCGCGCAGCCCCGTGGCCTCCGACTCGACGCGCACCAGCGCGGTGAGGAACGTGCCGTCGCCGACCATCCCGACCGGCCGACGGTCCCGGTCGCTGTACCCGTAGGTGCGCAGCGCGGGATCGCACTCCACGACCGGCGCGAGGCCGGGCTCCGTGCCCTCGGGGAGGACGAGCGAGGCGGCCCGCCGCGTCCGCGTGCGCAGGGCGAGATAGGTGGCCAGCCACTCCGGCATCGAGCGGCGGTGTCTGCGCACCACCGCGAGCAGCACCAGCAGCGCGGCGACGACACCGGCGGGCACCAGCAGCAGCGGTTCGATGACCCACGCCACGAGCAGCAGCGCGGCAGCGACCTCAATCAGTACGAGTTGTTGCAATCGGAACGATCCGAAGTGTCCCGGACGTGCCTGAAGTCGAGGAGCGGCGGCCGGCGGTGCACCCGCCGGAGTCTGCGCCGCAGGCGCCGAGGAGGGTGCGGCCGCCGCACGCCGCGTCCGCGTCCGCGTAGCGGATGCCATCATGGAGAATCCCCCCAATTCGTCCCGATCACCCTGGCCCGCCAGGGCTTTGGCGGCTCGATCACCCTACCCGCCCCACAAGCACCACCGGACAGCAGGCATAGTAGGGGGCCGGTCCGACTGCCGGGGCCCGGGCGCCATGCTCCCCGGGCTCGTCGGTGAAGACTGCGCCTGACGAAAATGGGGACTCATGGCATCACGGCGGGATGAGCTCAACGCGTACACCTTTGCGAAGAAGCGCACGGTGGCCGCATTCCTCCAACCTTCGCCCTCGGGCACGGAGGAGGGGGCGCCGCGCCCGTTGCGCGCGATCGTCCCCGGCCTGATCGTGGGCGCGGTGGTGCTCGCGGGCTTCGGAGCCTGGGGCATGTTCAGCCCCAAGGCCCCCAAGGGCTGGGACGAGCCCGGCACCAAGGTGATCGTCGGCAAGCAGTCGACCACCCGCTACGTCGTACTCACCACGGGCAAGGGCAAGGACAAGAAGACCCTGCTGCACCCGGTCCTCAACCTGGCGTCGGCGCGGCTCCTGCTCACTCCGCAGCAGTTCTCCGTCATCCAGGTCGACGACAAGCTGCTCGACGCGGGCAAGCCGCCGCGCGGCCCGATCCTCGGCATCCCGTACGCCCCCGACCGGCTCCCGACCGCCGACGAGGCCGGCGTGGCCAAGCACTGGGCCGTCTGCGAACAGCCCGGTGGCGGCAAGGGATCCAGCGTCCAGAAGGCCACCTTCGTCTTCGCCCAGCGGGACTTCAAGCGCACCGAGGACAGCGGGCAGCTCAAGGACGGACAGATCATGTACGTCCAGGGGCAGAAGGACAGGGCCCGCTACCTCGTCGACCACCAGGGCACGAAGTACCGGGTGCCCGGGGACCCCGCCGAGTCCGCCGGTCTCACCACGGCGCTCGTCGGCCTCAACAAGGAGCCCCAGCAGGTCACGGACGACTGGCTGGCCACCCTGCACACCGGCAGCCCCATCGAGTTCCCACAGATCCCCGGCAAGGTCGGCGACCCGGCCGGCATCGGCGGCGGCAACCTCAGCCAGACCGAGGACCGGGTCGGCATGGTGCTGCGGGGCCAGACCGGTTCCGGGCCGCAGCACTACGTCGTCCTGCCCGGCAAGGTCCAGCCCGTGTCGGATTTCACCGCCTGGCTGCTCATCAACTCGCCGCAGACCGACGCCCTCGACATGGACGGCGAGGCGACATCCGTCGACGCGGCCTCCTTCATCCCGGACGCCACCACCTTCGGCGCGCAGTACCGCTGGCCGACCCGCAAGTCCGTGCAGATCAACACGGTGACCGGCGGAGGCGCCCGGGACACCCTGTGCAGCGTGCTCAACCGGGTCGACGACAAGGGCCGCACGACGCTGACCACCTGGGCCGGCACGAAGTACCCGGCCGAGATCACCGCCGGCGGCACCAGCACGTACGTCACGCCGGGCAGCGGCCTGCTCTACACCCAGGTCCAGGGCAACCAGACCAAGCCCGACGGTTCGCTCTTCCTCGTCACCGACACCGGCCTGCGCTACGCGGTGCAGGCCAACGGCGACAGCGACGCGGGCCGCTCCGACATCGGCGCCGGGGACCAGGACGGCAAGCAGACCGACGGCCGCCCGGAACCGAGCGAGGCACAGACCCGTCTCGGCTACGAGAAGGTCACTCCGCTCCTGGTCCCGATCGCGTGGTCGGAGTTCCTGTCCAAGGGTCCGAGGCTCGACACCAACAGCGCGCGCCAGCCGCAGGGTTCGTGAGGAGGTGGCAGTGGTGACCAACCGAACGGCGGCCCTGCTCACCGTCACGGCCCTCACGGGGATCCTCGCCGCACCGCCCGCGGTCGCGGCGGCGCCGCCGCACGACGTCCTCCTCGACGGCAGCGGCGAGTGCACCTTCCCGATGAAGAAGCAGATCGAGGGCATTCCCTGGTCGCTCCAGCGGGTCCTGCTCGACGAGCTCTGGCAGGACACCAAGGGCAAGGGCATCCGGGTCGCCGTCATCGACACGGGAGTCGACGACGTCAACCCGCAGCTCAAGACGGCGGTCGACGCCAAGGCGGGCAAGGACTACCTGAAGCCCGACAAGGAGAACCCGGGCCCCGGGGACGAAAAGCGCGGCAAGACCGACGGCACGGTCGACGAGGTCGGCCACGGCACCAAGGTCGCCGGCATCATCGCCGCCCGCCCGCGCTCCGGCACCGGCTTCGTGGGGCTCGCCCCCGAGGCGACGATCATCCCGATCCGGCAGAACGACGAGAAGAACAGCGGGAATTCCGACACGATGGCGCTGGCGATCGACCACGCGATCGCCAAGGGCGCCCACGTCATCAACATCTCGCAGGACACCACCAAGGCGCAGAAGCCCGAATCACCGATGGGCCGGGCGGTCGCCAAGGCCGTGGCGCAGGGCATCGTCGTCGTGGCCTCCGCGGGCAACGACGGCATGGACGGAAACCTCAAGAGCACCTACCCCGCGGCCTTCCCCGGAGTGCTCGCCGTCGCCTCCTCCGACCGCAACAACGAGCGGGCCCCGTTCTCGCAGTCCGGGACGATGGTGGGCGTCGCGGCGCCGGGCGTCGACATGGTCTCCACCGTCCCCGGCGGCGGCCAGTGCGTCGACAACGGCACCAGCTTCTCCGCCCCGTACGTCTCCGGCGTCGCCGCCCTGCTGCGTGCCAAGCACCCGGACTGGAAACCCGCCCAGATCGTGGCCCGTATCGAGCAGACCGCCGTACGGTCCATCAACGGCCGTGACAACCACGTCGGTTGGGGCGTGGTCGACCCGGTCAAGGCGCTCGCCGACGGTCCCGAACCGCAGCCGACGGCGCCCACCGAGGACCCGGGACCGCCGAAGCCGCCGGCCCCGGAGGCGGCCCATCTCGCGGTCACGGAGACGCCCCAGGAGCGCACCGAACGGCTCGCCACCTACACGCTGGGGATCGGCGGTGTGCTGGTGGCCGTGGTCGCCGGCACGGCCATCGTGATCCGCGACGGGCGGCGGCGTCAGGGAGCCGCCCGATGAACCGAAACAGTCATGTACCAGTTCGGTCCTTTGCAGTTGGAACTGTCGTACCAACTGGCTAGAGTGACTGTCGGGGGCACGGCAGTGAAGTGACCCTGCACGGGGGCGGCATCAAGAGATACCCGTCCATATCACGACCGGAAGGCCCGACGGCAGCGACCGTCGAGACGCCACCGAAGGAAGAAGGGGCAAGATGTCGACGCCAAACCTGAATGTCACCAGTTCCGAGCAGACCAAGCTCGCCGGCCGGATCCAGGACTTCCACGACGAGATCCAGGCCCGCATCACCTCGCTCAACGGCGTGGTGGACCGCATCCAGGCCGGCTGGCAGGGTGCGGCGCAGAAGGAGTTCGACCGGGTGCAGAACGACCTGAACCTGCGCCTGAAGAACATGCGCGTCGAGCTCATCAAGCTCGAGGAGTTCATGCGGATGAGCGCCGACGGCTTCACGCGTGAGGAAGAGGATCGCATCCGGAGCTTCCGGACGATGGACGACACCAGCCAGGGCCAGAGCGCCATCCTCGGCATGGCCTGAGCCCACAGGGCTCGTCCTCACCTTCTCGCCTTCGCGCATCTCTCACTCCAGGAGCCAACACCATGACGACTGCCGTCAATTACGACACCGTGACGCAGGCGGCCGGCGACGTCCGCCTCACCGCCACCCAGCTCTCGCAGAAGCTGTCCGACCTCATGGCCGACGTCAACCGCGTCGCCTCCGCCTGGGAGGGTGAGGCGAAGACCGCGTACCAGGAGAGCCAGACCCGCATCACCAAGGACCAGGCCGCCATCAACGCGGACCTGCAGCGCATCGCGCGGCTGCTCGACGAGTCCGTCATCGGCTACACGGACACCGACAAGGGCAACGCGGCCCGCTTCCGCATGATGATGTGACATCACGCCAACACGTGTGAGGGGGTGGCCCGTTCCGTACGGGCCACCCCCTCACACGTATGCGCCGCGGCTAGCGGAGATCGAACTCCCCGTCACGCGCGCCCAGGACGAACGCGTCCCACTCGGCCTTCGTGTACCGCAGCACGGTGCCCCTGTCGAGCGACGACCGCATCGCCACCGCACCCTCGGGGAGACGGGCGATCTCCACCCGCTCCTCGTCCGGAGAGGTCCCGGGAGCGCCCTCCCACTCGACGTCGGAGATGTCGAGCGCGTAGAGCTCTTCCTTCTGTCGTTCCTTCTCAGTGGCGTCGGCCATCGGCGCGATCCTTATCTGTGCTGTGAACGAGCCTCGTGCGTGGTCAAGCGTGTGGATCAGCCTAGTGGCCGAGCCGCTCCGCCGCGGCGCGTACGTCGGAGACCGGGACCCGCACGGAGACCCGGCCGCCGGGATTGAGCTTGAGAGCCAGATCGGCGGGGAGCAGCCGGGCCAACTCGGCACCGTTCACGGGGCGAAGCCGCGGCACGTCCGCCGGAGCGTGGTCGGGGTGGGTGAGCACCGGGACGAACCGGCCTTCGGCGTCCGTGTAGACGGCGATGTCCGCGCCCTCGTCCGGCAGGTACACCGTCGCCGCCGCGAGCGCCTCGGGAAGCGCCTCGTCGGGTCCGTGCCCGCTCGCCGCGAGCTGCAGGGACGCCTCCACCGGGTCCGTCGGCCGCGGCCAGCCCAGACTCACGGGGGAGGGGCGGTAGTTCGGGTTGTGCTGGAACGCTCCGGGCTCCCCCTGCGGGTCCACCTGCCACGCCCCGATCACCGCGAAGGGCGGCACCTGACCGGCCGGGTCGTACATCGGGTCGATCGAGTACAGCCAGGTGCCCGGCGCCCGCCGGGCCTGCGCCCGCAGCTCCTCGGTGAGTTCGGGCACGGGCCGCCCCGCCGCCTGCCGGGCCTGCGGCTGCTGGGGGACCGACGGCTGGGCCCGGCGGTCCCACTCGTCCAGCAGCCGCCGGTAGGCGGCCTCCTGCTGCTCGACGCCCAGCACGCTGTCGACCGGGGCGTCGTCGAAGAGCCCGACCGTGTTCGCGGGATCGGCGGGCTCACCCGGCTTCAGCACGTACGCCCGGTCGCTCCCGCCGCCGGCCAGCATGCCGCTCTGCCGTACCTCCGCCCGGGCCCCGTTGACGGCCAGCAGCCAGCCACCCTCCTCCAGCCGGAGCCGTACGTCCCGCAACGCCCCGGACAGGTCCCTGCCCCGAGCCGGCGCCGACCCCCACGGCCCGGTCGCCTCGACGCCGTACGGCATGGTCAGCGCGTCGTCGATCCACCACCGCACGGTGCATCGCACCCGCTCCGTGCCGCGCACGGCTGTGGCGTCGTCCCGGCTGCCCAGCAGCCTCTCGCTCATTGCGTCCATCCAGGGGGTAGCAGACTGGTCGGGGGTGCGGGCGGCGGGGAAGGCGATCTCCTTCTCGTTGGCGAAGATGTTGTTCGGAACGGACGCGTTGACGTCGATGCCGCCCGGAGCGTCGATGTCGTACCGGCAGCGCGACCCCCAGCCCGGACCGGGATCACGGGTGGTACCCACGCAGACCGAGTGGTCGCTCTTCCGCATGCCTTCTGCTCGTGGAACGTCCCACCGAAGTCCGCGGCCCACAGGCCGCCCGCGTGTCCAGCGGCACCAGGACGGCCGAGGAGCGCAAGTACCGCCGGCCGTCCTCGGACGGTCGGCGGTACTTGCGCGCGCTCCTAGTGCTGTTCCGGCAGCCAGCCCAGCTGCACCAGCGGCGTCCCGCGCTTGCGGGAGACGAAGGTGCCGCGGCCCGGAGGCATCGGACGGGCGCGGACGTTGCCGAGGATGTCGCCCTCGCCGGGGTCGCCGGAGAGGATGACGCCCTGGGCGCCCAGCTCCTTGGCGCGCTGCATGAAGGGCTCGTACATCGCCCTCGACGCGCCTCCCGCGCTGCGCGCGACGATGAAGCGGATACCCACGTCCCGCGCGAACGGCAGGTTCTCCACCAGCACCTGGAGCGGGTTGCCCGAGTTCGTCGCCACCAGCTCGAAGTCGTCCACCAGGACGTACAGCTGCGGACCCGTCCACCAGCTGCGGTCCCGCAGCTGCTGCGGGGTGATGTCGGGCTTCGGCGCCCGCTTCGTCATCACCGTGTTGATGGCGTCCATGTGCATCTGCATGGCGGACGCCATCGGCGCGTACTCGAGCAGGTGCGAGGGGGCGACCGCCTCCAGCATCGTGCGCCGGTAGTCGCCGACCACGATCCGCGCCTGCTCCGGGGTGTACCGCTCGCACAGCTGCTTGGCGATCAGCCGCAACAGGCCCGTCTTTCCGCTCTCGCTCTCGCCGAAGATCAGGAAGAACGGGTCCGTCTCGAAGTCGACGAACACCGGCTCCAGGTTCGTCTCGTCGATACCGATCGCGATGCCGTGCTGTGGGTACTCGAAGCCCTTCGGCAGCTGCTCCGCCGGCAGCCGGCGCGGCAGCAGCCGCACCGCCGGGGCCGGCGCGCCCGCCCAGTTGCTCTTCACGGCCTGCACGAACGCGCCGGTGCCGTCCGAGAGGTCCGACGCCGAGCTCGACCCGTCGATCCGCGGCAGCGCGCCCATGAAGTGCAGCTTCTCCGGCACCTGGCCACGACCCGGCACACCCGCCGGCACGTTCGCCGCGACCTTGCGGTCGAACTCGGAGTCCATGACGTCGCCGAGCCGCAGCTCCAGACGCCCGAGCATCTGGTCCTTCAGCGCGGCCCGCACCTCCATGTAGCGGGCCGCCGTGATGACCACGTGGATGCCGTAGCCCAGACCGCGCGCCGCGATGTCCGACACGACCGGCTCCAGCCCGTCGTACTCGTTGCGGAAACCGCCCCAGCCGTCGACGACCAGGAAGACGTCGCCCCATGCCTCGCCGGGCAGTTCACCCGCTGCACGCTTGCGCCGGTAGGTGCTGATCGAGTCGATCGAGTTCGAGCGGAAGAACTCCTCGCGCCGGTTCAGGACGCCGAGCACCTCCGCGACCGTACGGCGCACCCGCTCGGGGTCCAGCCGGGACGCGACCCCGCCGACATGCGGCAGATCGGCCAGCGACACCATGCCGCCACCACCGAAGTCCAGCACGTAGAACTGCACTTCGGCAGGGGTGTGGGTGAGCGCGAACGACGAGATCAGCGTCCGCATCAGCGTCGACTTGCCGGACTGCGGACCGCCGACCACCATCATGTGGCCCGCCGCACCGGAGAAGTCCCGGTACAGCACCTCGCGCCGCTGCTCGAACGGCTTGTCGATGAGGCCGAGCGGCACGGTCAGACCGCCGGGACGGGTGTACTCCGTCGCCGTCAGGCCCCGGTCCGCGGTCGGCGCGAGACCCGGAAGGAGCTGGTCCAGGGACGGAGCCTGGTCGAGCGGCGGCAGCCACACCTGGTGGGCGGGCACGCCCTGCCCCTCCAGCCGGCGCACGATCACGTCGAGGACGGTGTCCGCGAGCGCCTCGTCCTCCTCCTCGCGCTGCGCCGTCAGATACGCCGGGTCAGGCGCCGCGTACACGACCGGCACCGGCGTGGCGGTGAAGACCGCGGGACGCCGCTCGATCGGCATCTGCCCGGCCGTCAGCCGCGGCCCGCCCGTGCGGTACGTGCCGGAGACGTACGCCGCCTTGAACCGGGTCATCTCGTCCGTGCCGAACTTCAGGTAACCCGAACCGGGCACCGACGGCAGGTGGTAGGCGTCCGGCACGCCGATCGCCGTGCGCGACTCGGCCGCCGAGAAGGTCCGCAGACCGATCCGGTACGACAGGTACGTGTCCAGACCGCGGAGCTTGCCCTCCTCCAGACGCTGCGAGGCCAGCAGCAGGTGCACACCCAGCGAGCGGCCGATGCGGCCGATCTGGATGAACATGTCGATGAAGTCCGGCTTCGCCGTCAGCAGCTCGGAGAACTCGTCGATGACCAGCACCAGCGAGGCCAGCGGCTCCAGCGGAGCACCGGCCGCCCGCGCCTTCTCGTAGTCGTGGATGTTGGCGTAGTTGCCCGCCGAACGCAGCAGCTCCTGACGGCGCTGCAGCTCACCGCGGATCGCGTCGCCCATGCGGTCCACGAGCGTGAGGTCGTCGGAGAGGTTGGTGATCACGGCCGCGACGTGCGGCATCTGGGACATGCCCGCGAAGGTCGCACCACCCTTGAAGTCCGCGAGCACGAAGTTCAGCGTCTCCGAGGAGTGCGTCACCGCGAGACCGAGGACGAGCGTGCGCAGCAGCTCCGACTTTCCGGAACCGGTCGCACCCACGCACAGACCGTGCGGGCCCATGCCCTCCTGCGCCGCCTCCTTGAGGTCCAGCATGACGGGCTGGCCGTCCTCGCCGACACCGATCGGCACGCGCAGCCGCTCCGCCACCGACCTGGGCCGCCAGGTCCGCGCCACGTCCACCGACGCCGCGTCACCCAGGTTCAGCAGATCCGTGAAGTCCAGGTTGGCGAGCAGCGGTTCGTCGTCGTCACCGCCGCCCATCCGCAGCGGAGCGAGCTGCCGCGCCAGCGCCTCGGCGGCCGGCGGCGAGATCCCGTCCGGCACGCCCTCGTAGGCGAAACCGCCGCCCGACTCCAGGCGCAGACGCCCGGGCCGCACGACCACCGAGAGGCCGCCGCGCGGCTCGTCGAGCTCACCGGAGACCACCTCGATGATGGTCACGCCCTGCAGACCCTCGGGCGCCGCGAACAGCGAGTCCGGCGGCACCATCCCGCCGTCGAGGACCACCACGACGTGCGGCTGGTCCAGCACCGGCTGGTTGTCGCGGCTGAACCGCGGCCGGCCGTCGAGCCGCGAGCGGATCATCGACTCCAGCTCACCGAGGTCGTCGCCGAACAGCCGCTTGCTGCCCGCCCCGTCGACCTGCCCCGCCACCTGAGTGTGCGGCAGCCACTTCGTCCAGTCCCAGCGGTCCTGCGCGCCCCGGGCCGCGACCACGGCCACCAGCAGATCGTCGGGGGAGTGCATCGTCACCAGCTGGGAGACCATGCCGCGCGCCGCGGCCTGCGCCGCCTCCGGCTCCCCGGAGACCGTCACGTGGTAGAAGGCGCGCATCGAGACCGCCATCGGCAGCCCGTCCAGCGAACCGTGCACGGCGAGGAACTGCTGCATCGCGCCCGCGCACAGCGGCTCGAGCTCGTCCACCGGCGCCGTGTCCGGCGCGACCAGGGGCGTCGCCAACTGCTGGGCGCCGAGCCCGATCCGTACCTGCCCGAAGTCCTTGTCGCCGACGCGGCGTTCCCACACGCGCGAGCCCTCGGCCACCACCGACCACAACTGCTCGGGGGCGGGGTGCAGATACAGCTGCGCGTCGCGCTGCTTGCGCGCCGTCCGCCGCACCGTACGCCGGGTCTGCGCGAGGTATTTGAGGTAGTCGCGCCGGACATCGGCAATTTGCCCCTGCGTACCCTTCCGGAACCGCACGATCTGCGCGATGGCCATCGCGAGTGTGGAGACGAGCATCAGCACACCCATGATGCGCATGAACGGATGCGCCCCAGGCATGAAGAAGAACACCACGGAGGAGCCCATGCCGAGCATCGGCAGGAGCTGCATCAGCATGCCCTCCTGCTGCCCGCGCGGCAGTTCGGGCGGGGCCTCCAGGACCAGTTCCTCACTGGGCACTTCCGGAGGAAGCGACCTCGGCGGGCGCTTGACGACGATCTGGCTCACCGGCGCATCAATCCCTCGTTACGGGCGGACTTCGTGCGGGAGTTCCGCACCGGCGCCCCCGTGAGCGACGGCCTCCCCCATGAGACGGCGATCCTACTTGCAGCCACCTGTGCCCGTCCCCGGTAGGGTGGCGCGCGCACTGTGCGCAACCGCGAATCAGGGGGTCCAGACACGTGAGTACGACCGCAGCGACCGGCTTCTGCCGCGTCACCGTCGTGGCGCCGGACAGTCGTATCGACGTCGCGCTCCCGGAGGACATCGCCGTCGCCGACGTCTATCCGGAGATCCTGCGGCTCACCGGCCAGACCCAGTCCGCCGGCACCCCGACCGGCTACCACCTCGTCCGGCGCGACGGTTCGGTCCTCGAGGGGGCGCGCACCCTCGCCGCCCAGCAGGTCCTCGACGGCGAGGTCCTCTCGCTGCGCCCGTTCGCGCAGTCGCTGCCGCCCGCCGTCTTCGACGACGTCTCCGACGCCGTCGCCTCCGCCGTCACCCGAGACCGGCACCTGTGGAGCGACGACCTGCTGCGCGGGGCCGGACTCGTCGGCGGAGTGCTGCTGCTGGTCCTCATGGGCTTCGTGCTCTGGTTCGCCGACCCCGTACGCCACGACATGCACAGCCTCCCCGGCGTCGTCGCCGGCGCCGCGGGCGTCCTGCTGACCGCCTTCGCTGGCGTGCGGGCCCGGGTCTACGGCGACCGCGCCACCGCCGTCGCCCTCGGCCTCGGCGCTCTCCCGCTGCTGCTTATCGCCGGCTCGGGCATCATCGGACCCGACGCCGGGCAGGGCCCGGGACGGCTGCAGTTCCTGCTCGGCTGCGTGACCGTCCTCGTCGCCTCCGTGACGCTGGTCGCGCTCACCCCGAGCGGCGACGCGCCCTTCGTCGCGGCGACCTTCCTGGCCACCGTCGGCACCCTCGCCACCTTCCTGGCGATCCTCTCCGAGTCCTCGGCCACCGAGACCGCCGCGGTCTGCGCCCCGGTCGCCGTGGGCCTGGTCGCCTTCCTGCCCGGCCTCTCCGCCCGCTTCGCCCGGCTCCCCATCGGCTACGCCTCCCCGCGCAGCGCCACCGACGACGAGTTCCACGCCGACCCGAACCAGACCCCCGAAGAGGCCCAGCCCGTCGACGGCGAGCGCATCGCTCTCCAGGCCCGGCGCGGTCACGAGATGCTCCTCGGCCTCGTCGGAGGCTGCGCCGCCGTCGTCGTCGGCTCCGCCGCGGTCCTCGGCTTCGCCGGCAACATGTGGGGCCAGCTCCTCGCCCTCGCCTCCGGCCTCGCGATGCTGCTGCGCGCCCGGCTCTTCCGCTACACCTCTCAGGTCGCCTGCGTCCTGGTCGCCGGCATCGCCGCGATCGCCCTGCTGATCCTCGGCCTCTCCCTGAACCCGCCGGCCGACCTCGTCAAGGACCTGCTGATCTACGGGGACCGCGGCGGCCTGGACATCCGTACGATCTGGCTCACGGCCGCCGTCGCCGCGGGCGCCGCGCTGGTCACCGCCATCGGCCTGACCATCCCGCGGAAGGGCCTCTCGCCCTTCTGGGGCCGCATGCTCGACCTGACCGAGGGCTTCGTCCTGCTCTCCCTCGTCCCGCTCTGCCTGGCGGTCCTGGACGTCTTCATGGCGGCCCGCTCCCTCACCAGTAAGTAAGGGGCACTCCGGACAGCTGGTACGCTGTGTGACGGCCGTCCGTGTACGCGCTCCCGGAATCTCTGGAAGCAGCGCTCATCGGTCCTTCGCCTCCGAGTCACGGAAGCTCCCCTGAGACCAAGACCAGGGGCACTCGTGGGCGCACGAACACCAAGAGGAGTACCGAGTGTCTCTCGACGCCGCTACGAAGAAGCAGATTTTCGCCGAGTTCGGCCAGAAGGAGGGCGACACCGGCTCCCCCGAGGTCCAGGTCGCGATGCTCTCCCGCCGCATCTCGGACCTCACCGAGCACCTCAAGCAGCACAAGCACGACCACCACAGCCGTCGTGGTCTGCTGATCCTGGTCGGCCAGCGTCGCCGCCTGCTGCAGTACCTGGCCAAGAAGGACATCCAGCGCTTCCGTGCCCTGGTCGACCGCCTCGGCATCCGCCGCGGTGCGGCCGGCGGCGCCAAGTAAGGACGCCGTGAAGGGAGCGGTTCCCACTTTTAGGGGGCCGCTCCCTTTGCTGTACGTGCGCGATGTACCGACCGGCCCTTAGGCTGGTCGGACAACGCCACATCACGAGCGAGAGGCCGCCGGCACGCCGCCGGTCCTCGGTAGTGGCCCCCGGACCCCAACATCCCCGGGTGCTTCGATCGAAGACCGGCCCGCATCCGAAGGCGCGCTTCTCCTCCACCACCGTCCCCGGCCACACGGGCCGACGGACGAAAAGACGAATCACGTAGGAGAAACCGCTAGTGGAGAACGAGACCCACTACGCCGAGGCCGTCATCGACAACGGCACCTTCGGCACCCGCACCATCCGCTTCGAGACGGGCCGCCTGGCCAAGCAGGCCGCCGGCTCCGCCGTGGCGTACCTGGACGACGACACGATGGTCCTTTCGGCCACCACCGCGTCCAAGAAGCCCAAGGACCAGCTCGACTTCTTCCCCCTGACGGTGGACGTCGAGGAGCGGATGTACGCGGCCGGCAAGATCCCCGGCTCCTTCTTCCGCCGGGAGGGCCGCCCCTCCGAGGACGCGATCCTCACCTGCCGCCTGATCGACCGCCCGCTGCGCCCCTCCTTCAAGAAGGGCCTGCGCAACGAGATCCAGATCGTCGAGACGATCATGGCGCTCAACCCCGACCACCTCTACGACGTGGTCGCCATCAACGCCGCCTCCTGCTCCACGCAGCTGGCCGGCCTGCCCTTCTCCGGCCCGATCGGCGGCACCCGTGTCGCGCTGATCAAGGGCCAGTGGGTCGCGTTCCCGACGCACACCGAGCTCGAGGACGCCGTCTTCGACATGGTCGTCGCCGGTCGCGTCCTGGAGGACGGCGACGTCGCGATCATGATGGTCGAGGCCGAGGCCACCGAGAAGACGATCGAGCTCGTCAAGGGCGGCGCCGAGGCGCCGACCGAGGAGGTCGTCGCCGCCGGTCTCGAGGCCGCGAAGCCCTTCATCAAGGTCCTCTGCAAGGCGCAGTCGGACCTCGCCGCCAAGGCCGCCAAGCCCACCGGCGAGTTCCCGGTCTACCTCGACTACCAGGACGACGTCCTGGAGGCGCTCACCGCCGCCGTCAAGAACGACCTCGCGCAGGCGCTCACCATCGCCGGCAAGCAGGAGCGCGAGACCGAGCTCGACCGCGTCAAGGAGCTCGCCGCCGAGAAGCTCCTCCCGGCCTTCGAGGGCCGCGAGAAGGAGATCTCCGGCGCCTACCGCGCGCTGACCAAGAAGCTGGTCCGCGAGCGGATCATCAAGGACAAGGTCCGCATCGACGGCCGCGGCATCACGGACATCCGTACGCTCGCCGCCGAGGTCGAGGCCATCCCGCGCGTGCACGGCTCGGCGCTCTTCGAGCGTGGCGAGACCCAGATCCTGGGCGTCACCACCCTCAACATGCTCCGCATGGAGCAGCAGCTGGACACCCTCTCCCCGGTGACCCGCAAGCGCTACATGCACAACTACAACTTCCCGCCGTACTCCGTCGGTGAGACCGGCCGCGTGGGCTCGCCCAAGCGCCGCGAGATCGGCCACGGCGCGCTCGCCGAGCGCGCCATCGTGCCGGTGCTGCCGACGCGCGAGGAGTTCCCGTACGCGATCCGTCAGGTGTCCGAGGCCCTCGGCTCCAACGGCTCGACGTCCATGGGCTCGGTCTGCGCCTCCACCATGTCGCTGCTGAACGCCGGTGTGCCGCTGAAGGCCCCCGTCGCCGGTATCGCCATGGGCCTGATCTCCGAGGAGATCGACGGCAAGACCCACTACGTCGCCCTCACCGACATCCTCGGTGCGGAGGACGCCTTCGGCGACATGGACTTCAAGGTCGCCGGCACCAAGACCTTCGTCACCGCGCTCCAGCTCGACACCAAGCTCGACGGCATCCCCGCCTCGGTCCTGGCCGCCGCGCTGAAGCAGGCCCGTGACGCGCGTCTGCACATCCTCGACGTGATGAACGAGGCGATCGACGTTCCGGACGAGATGTCCCCGAACGCGCCGCGCATCATCACCGTCAAGATCCCGGTGGACAAGATCGGTGAGGTCATCGGCCCCAAGGGCAAGATGATCAACCAGATCCAGGAGGACACCGGCGCCGACATCACGATCGAGGACGACGGCACCATCTACATCGGTGCCGCCGACGGTCCGGCCGCCGAGGCCGCCCGCGCCACGATCAACGGCATCGCCAACCCGACCATGCCGGAGGTCGGCGAGCGCTACCTGGGTACGGTCGTCAAGACCACCACCTTCGGTGCGTTCGTCTCCCTGCTCCCGGGCAAGGACGGTCTGCTGCACATCTCGCAGATCCGCAAGCTCGCCGGTGGCAAGCGCGTGGAGAACGTCGAGGACGTGCTCGCGGTCGGCTCCAAGGTCCAGGTCGAGATCGCCGAGATCGACCAGCGCGGCAAGCTCTCCCTGATCCCCGTGATCGCGGACGAGGACGCCGCCGAGGGCGCGAAGGACGACACCGACCAGTGACGTCCCGTAGTTCCCGTGTGACGGCCCGCCCCTCTTCGGAGGGGCGGGCCGTCGCCCGTACCCAAACGCTTCTCCCGGGCAAGGACGGCATCGGCACGGTCCGCCGCACGACCCTCCCCGGCGGCCTGCGGATCGTCACCGAGACGCTGCCCTCCGTACGCTCCGCCACCTTCGGCATCTGGGCGCACGTCGGCTCCCGCGACGAGACGCCGACGCTGAACGGCGCCACGCACTACCTGGAGCACCTCCTCTTCAAGGGCACCAAGCGACGCAGCGCCCTCGACATCTCCGCGGCGCTCGACGCGGTCGGCGGCGAGATGAACGCCTTCACGGCGAAGGAGTTCACCTGCTACTACGCGCGGGTCCTCGACACCGACCTGCCGCTCGCCATCGACGTCGTCTGCGACATGCTCACCGGCTCGCTGATCCTCGAGGAGGACGTGGACGCCGAGCGCGGCGTCATCCTCGAAGAGATCGCCATGACCGAGGACGACCCGGGCGACGTCGTGCACGACCTGTTCGCGCAGACCATGTTCGGCGACACCCCGCTGGGCCGCCCGGTCCTCGGCACGGTCGACACGATCAACGCCCTCGACCGCGGCCGGATCGCCCGCTTCTACAAGAAGCACTACGACCCGACCCATCTGGTCGTCGCCGCCGCGGGCAACATCGACCACGCCACGGTGGTACGCCAGGTCCGCCGCGCCTTCGAGAAGGCCGGCGCCCTGACCCGTACCGACGCCCGCCCGGTCGCCCCGCGCGACGGTCACCGCACGATCCGCACGGCGGGCCGCGTCGAGCACCTGAGCCGCAAGACCGAGCAGGCCCACGTGGTCCTCGGCATGCCGGGCCTGGCCCGCACCGACGAGCGCCGCTGGGCGCTCGGCGTGCTGAACACGGCCCTCGGCGGCGGCATGTCCTCCCGCCTCTTCCAGGAGGTCCGGGAGAAGCGCGGCCTCGCCTACAGCGTGTACTCGTACACCTCGGGCTTCGCCGACTGCGGCCTCTTCGGCGTGTACGCCGGCTGCCGCCCCAACCAGGTCCACGACGTGCTGAGGATCTGCCGGGACGAACTCGACAAGGTCGCCTCCGACGGACTGACCGACGACGAGATCGCCCGCGCCATCGGCCAGCTCTCCGGCTCGACCGTCCTCGGCCTCGAGGACACCGGCGCGCTGATGAACCGCATCGGCAAGAGCGAGCTGTGCTGGGGCACCCAGATGTCGGTCGACGACATGCTCGCCCGGATCGCCGCCGTCACCCCGGACGAGGTCCGCGAGGTCGCCCGTGATGTGCTCGGACAGCGCCCCTCGCTGTCCGTCATAGGGCCGCTGAAGGACAAGCAGGCGGCACGCCTGCACGAATCCGTCTCCTAGAGAGAGTTCAGAGAGCAATGAGCAAGCTGCGCGTGGCGGTCCTCGGAGCCCAGGGCCGTATCGGCTCCGAGGCGGTACGGGCCGTCGAGGCCGCCGAGGACATGGAACTGGTCGCGGCGCTCGGCCGCGGCGACAAGCTGGAGACGCTCGCCGAGGCGGGTGCCCAGGTCGCGGTCGAACTGACCACCCCGGCCTCGGTCATGGACAACCTCGACTACTGCGTGAGCCACGGCATCCACGCGGTCGTGGGCACCACCGGCTGGACCGAGGAGCGCCTCGCGCAGCTGAACACCTGGCTCGCCGCCTCCCCGGAGACCGGTGTGCTCATCGCCCCGAACTTCTCCATCGGCGCCGTCCTGACGATGAAGTTCGCCCAGATCGCCGCCCCGTACTTCGAGTCCGTCGAGGTCGTCGAGCTGCACCACCCCAACAAGGTCGACGCCCCCAGCGGCACCGCCACCCGCACCGCCCAGCTGATCGCCGCGGCCCGCGCCGAGGCCGGGCTCGGCGCCCAGCCGGACGCGACCACGACCGCCCTGGACGGGGCACGCGGCGCCGACGTGGACGGCGTTCCGGTCCACGCCGTACGCCTGCGGGGCCTGCTGGCCCACCAGGAGGTGCTGCTCGGCGGCGAGGGCGAGACCCTGACGGTCCGTCACGACTCGCTGCACCACTCCAGCTTCATGCCGGGCATCCTCCTGGGCGCCCGCCGCGTGGTCACCACTCCCGGCCTCACCTTCGGCCTGGAGCACTTCCTGGACCTGGGCTGACGGCCATGGGCGGAAAGATCACCTACGTCTTCCTCGCCACGATCCTCGTCCTCGTCTTCGGCGTGGTGGCGATGGAGGGCGTCCTGCTCATCCTGACCGGCGAGCCGGCCGCCATGGGCATGGGAGCCGTCGCCTTCCTGCTGCCCTGCGTGGGCGGCTGGTTCCTGTGGAAGAACACCGCCTTCGCGCGGAACGCGCAGCGGCTCGCCCGCGAGCTGGAGGCCGAAGGCGGCCTTCCCGTCGACGAGTTGACGCGCACGGCCGGCGGCCGGATCGACCGGGACTCGGCCGACGAGGTCTTCGCGCGGCGGCGCGCCGAGACCGAGGACACCCCGGACGACTGGCGCTGCTGGTTCCGGCTCGCGGTCGCCTACCACGACGCCCGCGACACCCCGCGCGCCCGCAAGGCGATGCAGCGCGCGATCGCCCTTCACGAGGGGCGCACGGCCGGGGCGTAGCGCGGTCGGTCAGCTCAACGCGAGGCGTGGACGCCGTACTCGGCGTTCCACGCCTCGACCGTGTCGGCCGCGCGGTCGAAGGCCTCGACGCGGGAGAGGAAGTCGGCGTTGTGGTCGGTGAGGAGCGTGAGCTGCTCGCCCGCCTGTCGGACGAGGATCAGCGCCTGGCCCTGCACGGTGCGGGGCAGCCCCAGCCAGCGCACGGGCTGCTGCACCGTGCGCAGCTCCGTCACCTGCGGCCAGGCCACGGTCGCCGTCGAGAAGAAGCCGACCCGGCGCACACCGTGCCGGCTCACCCAGGTGCCCACGCGCAGGGCGCGCAGCGCGACGACGATGATCACCGCGGCGAGCGCGAAGGTCGCGAGCGCACCGCCCGGGGCCGACGCGGCGGCGATGATCACCGCGGCGAAGAGCACGAACGACGCCAACAGCAGGGCGAGCGCCGCCGCCCCGACCCGCCAGGGTCCCGGCCGGTACGGACGACGCCACTCGTCGTGGTCGTCGTACGGCAGCGCGATGTCGTCGGTCGCGTCAAAAGCGCGGTCGGCCGTCAGAAAGGGCAGGGGCACGACGGATCCTCACTCACAAGCACGCTCGAAGGGGCTGTGCCCGGTGAGGCTACCCAGGTGGTCTCGACCGGGCCACCCCAGGGGGGCCGTACTGCTCAACGGCTGTCGGAAGCCTCGGACTGCTGCCGGTGGCCCTCGCCCGCACCGGACTGCATCGACGGGATTCCGAAGAGCAGGGATCCGACGAGTCCGGCCACGACGGTCAGCCCGACCAGCGTACGGCCCATGACCTCCGAGACGCTGAGGCGCTCCCTCGGCGGCGGAGTGACGTTACTGCGGAAGCGGTCGGCATCTGCGACGAACGCGAACGGGACAGCCTCTCGCCGGCCGAACATGGGGTCACTCTCCTTGGAGCTCTGTGGTGTGCGGTGTCACAGAGACAGACGAGCAAAGTCACCATTCGGTGCCCGTTTTCCCCGAATTGGCCAAAGAAAGTGGTCCGGGTGGGTGTGGGCGCAGGTGAGGGACTCCGCTGTCGGTGGGTCCCCGTAGAGTGGGCGCCGCCCGAGCGACGCACTTTGGAAGGACCCCGCCGGTGACCGACACCCCCGCAGCAGATCTCAAGCCCAGCTTCCGCAGCGATGTGACCGTCGAGTTGGTGAAGCACAGCGCCGCCGACTCGGACGTGCTGTGGGCGGCCCGCGTCTCCACGGCGGGCGAGCAGTCGCTCGAGGAGCTGCAGAAGGACCCCGAGCGGTCCAAGGGGCTCATCAACTACCTGATGCGGGACCGGCACGGCAGCCCCTTCGAGCACAACTCGATGACCTTCTTCATCAGCGCGCCGATCTTTGTGTTCCGTGAGTTCATGCGCCACCGCGTCGGCTGGTCGTACAACGAGGAATCCGGTCGCTACAGGGAGCTGGAGCCGGTCTTCTACGTTCCCGACGCCTCGCGCAAGCTGGTCCAGGAGGGCCGCCCGGGCAAGTACGTCTTCGTCGAGGGCAGCGAGGCCCAGCAGGAGCTGACCGGCCGCGTCATGGAGGACGCGTACGTCCAGGCGTACGCGGCCTACCAGGAGATGCTCGCCGCCGGCGTCGCCCGCGAGGTCGCCCGCGCGGTCCTCCCCGTCGGCCTCTTCTCCTCGATGTACGCCACGTGCAACGCGCGCTCGCTGATGCACTTCCTCGGCCTGCGGACCCAGCACGAGCTCGCCAAGGTGCCGTCCTTCCCGCAGCGGGAGATCGAGATGGTCGGCGAGAAGATGGAGCAGCACTGGGCGGAGCTCATGCCGCTGACCTATGCCGCCTTCAACAAGAACGGCCGTGTGGCCCCGTAAAGCACAGATGTACGAGGTCGTCACGCGAAGTGTCCGTATTGCGACGTTTCACGAAGTTCATCTAGGCTGATCAAACGGACCCGGCACTGTTTGAACCCCCGAGCAGACAGTGCCGGGCTCCTTTCACACGTCCCCCGAGGGGACACCGGGCGCTGAGCAGCGAGTAGCGTGTTACCCATGGCTCCGATCTCCACTCCGCAGACCCCCTTCGGGCGGGTCCTCACCGCCATGGTCACGCCCTTCACGGCTGACGGCGCACTCGACCTCGACGGTGCCCAGCGACTCGCCGCCCATCTGGTGGACGCAGGCAACGACGGCCTCGTCATCAACGGCACCACCGGCGAGTCCCCGACCACCAGCGACGCGGAGAAATCGGAGCTGGTACGAGCCGTACTGGAAGCGGTCGGCGACCGCGCCCATGTCGTGGCCGGCGTCGGCACCAACGACACCCACCACTCCATCGAGCTGGCCCGCACCGCCGAGCGCGACGGCGCACACGGCCTGCTCGCCGTCACGCCGTACTACAACAAGCCCCCGCAGGAGGGCCTGCGCCGGCACTTCTCGGCCATCGCCGACGCCACCGAGCTCCCGGTGATGCTCTACGACATCCCCGGCCGCAGCGGCGTCCCGATCGACACCGAGACGATCGTCCGCCTCGCCGAGCACCCCCGGATCGTGGCCAACAAGGACGCCAAGGGCGACCTCGGCCGCGCCAGCTGGGCCATCGCCCGGTCCGGCCTGGCCTGGTACTCCGGCGACGACATGCTGAACCTGCCGCTGCTCTCCGTGGGCGCCTGCGGCTTCGTCTCCGTCGTCGGCCACGTCGTGACCCCCGAGCTGCGCGCCCTCGTGGACGCCCACCTGAACGGCGAGGTCCAGAAGGCCACCGAGATCCACCAGCGGCTCCTGCCGATCTACACCGGCATGTTCCGGACCCAGGGCGTCATGACCACCAAGGCCGCCCTCGCCCTCCAGGGACTCCCGGCCGGCCCGCTGCGCCTGCCCCTCGTGGAGCTTTCTCCTGAGGAAACCGCCCAGCTCAAGCTCGATCTCGCCGCTGGCGGGGTACAGCTGTAACAACAGACTTCATAACTGAATATCCGATCGCTGAACGATCGACTGACAACAGCAAGTGCACGAATGTCATGCGCGCCACGTGCCCAAGCGGTACGTGGCGCGTGTGGTGAGGAGAGTCTTTTGAGTCATCCGCATCCTGAACTCGGCGCCCCGCCGAAGCTGCCCAAGGGCGGCCTGCGCGTCACCCCGCTCGGCGGGCTCGGTGAGATCGGCCGGAACATGACGGTCTTCGAGTTCGACGGCCGTCTGCTGATCGTCGACTGCGGCGTGCTCTTCCCCGAGGAGGAGCAGCCCGGCATCGACCTGATCCTGCCCGACTTCACCACCATCCGGGACCGCCTCGACGAGGTCGAGGGCATCGTGCTCACGCACGGTCACGAGGACCACATCGGCGGCGTCCCGTACCTCCTCCGGCTCAAGCCGGACATCCCGCTCATCGGCTCCAAGCTGACCCTCGCCCTCATCGAGGCGAAGCTGCAGGAGCACCGGATCCGCCCCTACACCCTTGAGGTGAAGGAGGGGGACCGGGAGACCCTGGGCCCCTTCGACTGCGAGTTCATCGCGGTCAACCACTCCATCCCGGACGCGCTCGCGGTCGCCATCCGCACCCCCGCGGGCATGGCCGTCGCCACCGGCGACTTCAAGATGGACCAGCTCCCGATGGACGGCCGCCTCACCGACCTCCACGCGTTCGCGCGGCTCAGCGAGGAGGGCATCGACCTCCTGCTGTCCGACTCGACGAACGCCGAGGTCCCGGGCTTCGTCCCGCCGGAGAAGGACATCTCCAGCGTCCTGCGGAACGTCTTCGCGAACGCCCAGAAGCGGATCATCGTGGCCAGCTTCGCCAGCCACGTCCACCGCATCCAGCAGATCCTCGACGCCGCCCACGAGTACGGACGCCGGGTGGCCTTCGTCGGCCGTTCGATGGTCCGCAACATGGGCATCGCCCGCGACCTGGGCTACCTCCGGGTGCCGGCCGGCCTCGTCGTCGACGTGAAGACCCTCGACGACCTGCCGGACGACGAGGTCGTGCTGGTCTGTACGGGCTCCCAGGGCGAGCCCATGGCCGCCCTCTCCCGGATGGCCAACCGGGACCACCAGATCCGGATCGTCCAGGGCGACACCGTGATCCTGGCGTCCTCGCTCATCCCGGGCAACGAGAACGCGGTCTACCGCGTGATCAACGGCCTGACCCGCTGGGGTGCCAACGTCGTCCACAAGGGCAACGCCAAGGTCCACGTCTCGGGCCACGCCTCGGCAGGCGAGCTGCTGTACTTCTACAACATCTGCAAGCCGAAGAACCTGATGCCGGTCCACGGCGAATGGCGCCACCTGCGCGCCAACGCCGAGCTCGGCGCGATGACCGGTGTCCCGAAGGACCACATCGTCATCGCCGAGGACGGCGTCGTCGTCGACCTGGTCGACGGCAAGGCCCGGATCGTCGGCAAGGTCCAGGCCGGCTACGTGTACGTCGACGGCCTCTCGGTCGGCGATGTCACCGAGTCCTCCCTGAAGGACCGCCGCATCCTCGGCGACGAGGGCATCATCTCGGTCTTCGTGGTGGTCGACGCCTCCACGGGGAAGATCGTGAGCGGCCCGAACATCCACGCCCGCGGTTCCGGCATCGAGGACTCGGCGTTCGACGCCGTGATCCCGAAGGTCGAGCAGGCCCTGAACAAGTCGGCCCAGGACGGTGTGGTCGAGCCCCACCAGCTCCAGCAGCTGATCCGCCGTTCGGTCGGCAAGTGGGTCTCCGACACCTACCGCCGCCGCCCGATGATCCTTCCGGTCGTCGTGGAGGTCTGAGCGGCTCGCGCTGCCTGACCAGCGTCAACCCGGAGCGGGGCGCCTCGATTTGCATCGGGGCGCCCCGCTCCAGTACGTTTACGGCTCCGCCAGCAAGGGAACCCGGCACCTTCGTGTGCCTGAACGGGTGACCGGCAGGGGCGGGGAATTCGACTCAGAACTTCTGATAAAGTCGGATCAACGCCGGAAAGCAGATCGGGAAAACCGAGAAGCCGGAAAGCACCGAGGAAATCGGATCGGAAAGATCTGATAGAGTCGGAAACGCAAGACCGAAGGGAAAAGCCCGGAGGAAAGCCCGAGAGGGTGA
>NZ_JBEZNW010000054.1:0-36703 GCF_040653355.1 Streptomyces sp. NPDC047971
CGTACCCCCCCCGGCACCCCCGCACTCCCCCCGCGCGCAGCGCAGGCCGCCCCCCCCCCCGGGGCCCCCGCAACCCTTGTTCCCCGGCCCCCCGCGGCGTCTGTCGTCCGTCGTACGCCCCGGCGCCCGGCGTACGTCCTCACGGACGGGCACCGGGCGCGCGGTTCCTCACTGCATCAGGGGCGGGCGGGGCTCCTGGGGCCGCTGAGGCCCCTGGGGGCCCTCCTCGCGGATCACCTCGCCCTGGACGACCTTGCCGTCGGGGCGGCGCATACGGGCCTGCTGGAAGGCGTCCTGGAGGCTGCCCGGAGTCGCGGCGGCGTTCATCCTGCGCTCGGCGGCCCGGTCCGCGTGGCGTCCGAGGAACGTGCGCACGGGCGGGAGGAGCAGCAGCAGACCGGCCGCGTCGGAGATCAGGCCGGGGATCATCAGGAGCAGACCGCCCAGCATCAGGAAGCCGTTGCGGTCGCGCGGGCCCGAGCGGTCGCCGACGTCCGGCGCGACGCCGGACTGAACCGCTTCCTGCGCCTGCTGGAAGGTGTCGGTGAGGTTCTTGAAGGCCCTGCGGCCGGCCCGCTTGATCACCACGGCGCCGAGCACGGCGCCACCGACCAGCAGACCGAAGACCGCCGGCCCGCCGACCGCGTTCGCCACCACGGTGAGCAGCCAGATCTCGAGGACCAGCCAGGCCGCGAGGGCGAGCGGGAGATACGTACGCGCGCGGGAGCGCTTGGGGGCAAGGGGAGGCGGTGCGCCGTTGGTCATGCCCCCCAGTGTGCCTGGACCGTCGCAGGAACGCCGTAAAGGAGAGATCAGTACGCGGAGAGGGGTCAGTTCGCGGACTTGCGGCCGATCAGCTTGCCCACCTTGTTCGCACGGGCCGTCAGACCCCATCCGGTGACCCGCCACAGGGCCTCGACGACGATGTTGCGGCTCATCTTCGAGTCGCCGATCTCGCGCTCCACGAAGGTGATCGGGACCTCGACGACGTGGAAGCCGGCGGCGACGGCGCGGCGGGCGAGGTCGACCTGGAAGCAGTAGCCGGCCGAGGCCACGTCCTCCAGGCCCAGGCCCTCCAGGGTCTCCTTGCGGAAGGCCCGGTACCCGCCGGTGACGTCGCGGATCGGGACGTCGAGCATGACGCGGGAGTACAGGCTGCCGCCACGGGAGATGAACTCGCGGGACTTGGGCCAGTTCACGATCCGGCCGCCGGGCACCCAGCGGGAGCCGAGCACCAGATCGGCTCCCTTGAGGGCGGTGAGCAGCCGGGGCAGCTCCTCGGGCTGATGGGAGCCGTCGGCGTCCATCTCGACGAGGACGCCGTAGCCGTTCTCGATGCCCCAGCGGAAGCCGGCGAGGTAGGCGGCGCCCAGCCCCTCCTTGCCCTTGCGGTGCAGGACGTGGACGTGGTCGTCGTCCGACGCGATCTCGTCGGCGAACTTGCCCGTGCCGTCGGGGCTGTTGTCGTCGGCGACGAGGATGTGCGCCTCCGGTACGGCCGCCCGTACGCGCGAGACGATCGGCTTGATGTTCTCCGCCTCGTTGTAGGTCGGAATGATCACCAAGGCTCTGCCGAGCGGGCCGTAACGCCTCTGGCCACCGTCGTTCACTGCTGCCCCTTCGGATACATACGCGAACCCCCACCATAGCGAGCCCCGGGCTCGGCTCGGTCGCGGCTGCCCGGTTGCGGGGCTCCGTGGGCGCGCACGGCGTGCTGCGCGAGGTGCGGATCGGGGCCCGGCGCCCTTCGGGCCGACCTGGAACCCGCTGGCTGCGGGTCGACCGAGAGCCGTTGTCTACTGAACGTCCGGGCCCCACCCGGGTCGCACCATCCGCCGGAGAAACCTTCCCTCGCCCCCGAGGCGCGGGCGCTGAACCTGGTTCCCGGTGATGGTGAGCCGGTGCGGCACACCATTCCTTGACCCAGCGGCGTTCGACGACTGCGTGGAGGTGAACCCGGTCGGACGTCCTGTGGTGGACTCGCCGAACCTACCGGCCGGTGGCCGCTCGCTGTCAACACTCGTTCGACCTGCGGAGATGACCGATAGTGCCAGGTCAGTGGGGCGGATCCGCAGGTCGTGGACGAGCCGGTTGATCATCGATCGGCGGTACGAAATGTCCCTGTGTCACTCGTTCGGCCGGACGAAGACCGTTTGTCCGGACACCACCGTGCGCAGGCAGACAGGGAGGTCGCCGCCGGGCGTCAGATCGGGCAGGCCGGGCGTCCCCGAGCGCGGATCCGTCGACCAGCGGGCCACCCGGTCGTCGGGCGCCTGCACCACGAGTTCGTCGGCTCGCCAGATCGCGTAGTCGGCGGGGGCGCCCGGGACCAGCGTGCCGGCGTCGTCGCGGCCGACGGCCCGCCAGCCGCCCCGGGTGTGGGCGGTGAAGGCGGCGCGGCCGGAGATCCGGTGCTCGGGGGTGCGGTGGAAGGCGGCCGCGCGCACGGTGCCCCAGGGGTCGAGCGGGGTGACCGGGCTGTCCGAGCCGAACGCCAGCGGCACCCCGGAGCGCAGCAGGGCGGCGTACGGGTTGAGGGTGCGGGCCCGCTCGACGCCGAGACGTTCGGCGTACATGCCCTCCTCGCCGCCCCAGGCCGCGTCGAAGGCGGGCTGCACGGAGGCGGTGAGGCCGAGTTCGGCGAAGGCCGCGATCGTCTCGGGGGTGAGCATCTCGGCGTGCTCGACGCGGTGGCGGGCGGCGCGGATCCGGGCGAGGCCGAGCTTCTCGGCGGCGGCCCGGACACCGTCGACCACGGCCGTCACGGCGGCGTCGCCGATGGCGTGGAAGCCGGCCTGGAGGCCGGCCTCGGTGCAGCCGACGACATGGGCGGCGACCGTGGCGGCGTCGAGGTGGGCGTGGCCGGTGTGGCCGGCGTCCGCGTACGGGTCGTGGAGGCATGCGGTGTGCGAGCCGAGCGAACCGTCGGCGAACAGGTCGCCGGCCGCGCCGACCGCGCCCAGCGCGCGGGCCCGCTCGATGTCGAGGTCGGCCCAGTAGCCGACGACGCGCGGCCCGTGTTCCTCGCGGGCGAGGCCGAGCAGTCCGGTGAAGTCGTCCTCGGAGGAGATCTCGGGTCCGGCGCACTCGTGCAGGGTGCCGATGCCCAGGGAGGCCGCGTGCGCGCGGGCCGCGCGCTGGGCCTCCGTGCGCTGCGCGGGCGAGAGGGCGGCGTAGGCGGCGCGGCGGACGGCGTGGTGGGCGTCGCCGGTCAGCGGCTCGCCGTCGCGGAATCCGGAGAGCTCGCGGATGCCGGGGACGAGGTCGAGCAGGGCGGTGGTGACGACGGCGGAGTGGACGTCGATCCGGGTGAGGTAGAGCGGGCGGCCGCCGGTGACGCGGTCCAACTCGTCGCGGCGCGGCGCCCGGCGCTCGGGCCAGCGCGAGGCGTCCCAGCCGTGCCCGATCAGGATCCGGTCGTCGGGGCGGGCGGCGGCGTGGGCGCGGATCGTCTCCGTCGCCTCGGCGAGCGACGCGGCGGCGGACAGGTCGAGCCCGGTCAGCGCGAGGCCGGTCGCCGTGGTGTGCACGTGCGCGTCGACGAACGCGGGGGTGACGAGCGCCCCTTCGAGGTCGATCACCTCGTCCACCCCGGAGGCGAAGGCGTCGGCCGCACCCTCCGAACCCACCCAGGCGACGTGACCGCGCTCGACCACCATGGCGGTGGCGAAGGGGTCTGCGGGGCTGTGGACGTCTCCACCGCGCAGCAGGACGGTGGAGTGCTCGCTGTCAGGAAGGGACTCGCTCATGGTGACCAGGCTAGATGCGGGGCGGCACCCGGCCGAACGCCGGGCCCGCCGCCCCGGTCGGACGGACGGCGCTACTTCGATGCACGCCCTAGACGCGCGGCGGCCTGGCCTCGTACGGCGTCGACAGGACGACCGTGGTGCGGCTGGACACTCCGGCCTGGGAGCGGATGCGGCTGAGCAGGTGCTCCAGCTCCAGCGGGGTCGCGACGCGGACCTTGAGGATGTAGTTCTCGTCGCCCGCGACGCTGTGGCACGCCTCGATCTCCGGGATGTCGGCGAGCCGGTCCGGGGTGTCGTCGGGGGCGCTGGGGTCGAAGGGTTTGACCGAGATGAAGGCGGTCAGGGGCAGCCCGACGGCCTCCGGGTCCACGACGGCGGCGTAGCCGCGGATGACCCCGCGCTGCTCGAGGCGGCGGACGCGCTGATGCACGGCCGAGGTGGACAGGCCGGTGGCCTTGCCCAGGTCGGTGTAGCTCATGCGCCCGTCCCTGACGAGCAACTCGACGATCTGACGATCCAGCTCCTCCATGCGGTCAACCTATTGCCCCGGGGCGTCATCGGCACAGCCGGGGGCCCTGCGCCAAAGGCATCAATGGGCATCCTCGGGGCACCTGCGACAGGCATGTGACGAAGACCACAGGTTTGCGGCCAGCTCGTACGAGACCTCACGGTTATGCGCCGGGCCGTATGGGAATTGCTTGCTGTGGTCGAGGCCATCCGAACGTGGTCGACCCACCCGAGGGGGAGATTCTCCATGCAGGAGCCTGTTGATTCGGTCGAGACGACCGACGAGCTCGACGCCTACGACACCTTTGAGATGTACCGGGTGGTCTGCCCGGACTGCGTCCAGCCGATCGCGCTGCTCGCGGACGAGGACGTGCTGCCGGAGCACGCGCTGTGCCCGACGCCGTGGAACCCGTTCGTGCTGACGGTCTGCCCCGGCACGGGCCGCGCCGCGGCCGAGGCGCGCCCCGCGGACGAGACGCTGGAGCTCCAGGAGCAGGACACCGCGCTCCTGCTGACGCTCCCTCAGGGTCTCGACTGGCGGACGCAGCCCTTCTCGCACGTCGGCGGTCCGGGCTCGCGTCCGATCAAGGTGCCGCAGATGCGGCGTGCGGCGTAACGACGCCTACCAGTAGCCGCCGCGCACCATCGCCGCGAGCGTGGCGTGGTGCAGGATCAGGCTGTCCGGGTTCTCCGGCACCTGGACCTCTCCGAAGTGCGCCTGGCGGTACGCGACCCTGAGCATCACGATCGCGTGCCGCAGCGCCGCGTAGAGGGTGTGGAACTCCATGTCCCGCGGGGTGTGGCCGGTGAGGTCGGCGTAGCGCCGCTCGATCGCCTCACGGCGCAGGAAGCCGGGCAGTCCGGGCTGGCCGAAGCTCACGGTCAGGTCCTGGAAGAAGCGGTGCAGATAGACGGTCCAGCCGAGGTCCACCTCGCGCGGGGCGAAGGCGGCCATCTCCCAGTCGAGCACGGCGGCGGGCCGGAATCCGTCGTAGACGATGTTCCCGATGCGGGCGTCGCCCCAGTTGAGGACGGCGGGGCCCTCGTCGGCGGGCCAGTTCGCCTCCAGCCAGTCGAAGGCGGACTCGATCAGCGGCGAGGGCGCGAGCCCCTCCACCACCCACGCGTAGTAGGCGCGCTGGGCGTCGACGTGCCGGCGCAGCGGGCTGCCGTGGCCCTCGGGCAGCAGGAACTCGGCCTCCTTCGCGGGGAACTGGTCGTGGAGCCGGGCCAGCACCGAGACCGACTCGGCCTCCAGGCGGGCGCGTTCGGCGTCACTGGCGGAGTGCAGCCAGTTCCCCTCGTACGTGTAGGGCATGACGTCCGGCGGGACCCGGCCCTCGGCGCGGGCCATCACGAAGAACGGTGCGCCGAGCGGCCCCGGCTCGGGTTCGAGCCACAGCACGCGCGGCACGGGAACGTCGGTGTGCCGACCGACCAGGCTCATCACCCGGTGCTGCCGTTCCATGTCGTAGACGGGGAAGATCGTGTACGCGGCGGGGTCGGCGGCCAGCCGCAGGGCGCAGCCGCGTACCGGCGCGTCGGGATGGTCGATGTCGAAGAGCAGCGTCTCGCTGGACATGCCGTTGGAGCCGGGCACGGCGAGGCCGGTGACGCGGGCGCCGGGAAGGACCGGTGCGAGCCACTCGGTGAGTCGACGGCCGAGCTCCTCGGGATCACGGGTGGAGGTACGGGGGCGGGGCGCGGTGGCCATGGGCCGGCTCCTTCTCTGGGGGGCTCGGGTCAGCCGGCGGTGGAGGTGTGGTCGGCGAAGCCGCTCGGGTCGTGGCGGCCGAAGGAGCCGTGCTCGAATATCCCGTACCCGGTGCGCCCTTCGAGGGTGAAGCGGGCCGCGTGGTCGGTGACGCCGAAGGCGGCCATGGGATGGGCGGCGGGGTCGGAGAGGTCGTAGACCCTGCGGTCGATCCAGCCGCGGCCCTGCCAGGTGCCGTGCTGCCAGTCGCTCGCCGGCGGATAGCCGGCGCCGACGGCGAGCGGCGAGGAGGAGAGGATCTCGACCTCCACCTCCAGGGGTTTGCCCGTCGGGTCCGTGAGGTGGACGACGGCGCGCTCGGGATGGCGGGTGCCCGGCCGGTACGTGATGTCCGTGCGGGGCCAGCCGAGTTGGGTGTCGCGCCGGCCGTTCCGTACGACCACGGCCTCGTTGAGGGTGCGGTAGCCGTCGGCGTCCTCCTGCGCAATGACCATGACGAAGCGGTCGTCGAAGCGCATGGGTATCCAGAGCCAGTGGAATCCCTCGGGCCGGAACTCGTCCGCGCGGCCCGGCTCCTCGCCGGGGATGGGCCGGACGCCCCAGCTGCGGTCACGGGTGCCGGTCCACTCCCCCGGGGTGACCGTGAACTCCTCGCCGCCGGCCCGGATGGCGCCCGTGCAGTGGCCGGCCTGGACGAAACGGCGGCCTTCGAGGATGAGCCGGTCGCCCCGGCGCTGGGTGTGGTGGGGCTCCCAGACGGCGGGGAAGTCCCCGCTCCAGGTGAGGTCGAACGAGAGCCCCTCGGGTTCGGCCGGGTCGGCCTCGCAGTGCAGGGTGAGCGTCTTCAGTGGCTCGTCGACGGTGATGCGCAGCGGACCGACGGCGAGGTTCGTCCGGTCGTCGCCGAGGGCGTCGGACGCGCGTACGGCGTGCAGCCGGTCGCCCGTACGGAGCGTGGCGTAGGCGTCGATGACCCCGGCATTGGGGTACACGCCGAGCCCGGCGATGAGGAGCGCCCGGCCCTGGTGGTCGAGGACGTGGAAGATGCAGCGGTCGTAGGCGTTGCGATCGCCGCTGACGTGGTGCTTCATCGAGAGCGGCGCCTGGTGCACCGGGTACTCGTCGAGTGCGACGGGCCGGTCGTCGGCGTGCCGGTCCTCGGACATGGCTGACCTCCTGGTCGGCGAGCGAGATCTGACGGTAAGTCAGAAGACAGGCCGAGTGCCAGAGTCGTGCGGCCCCGGATCGGTCCCGGGTAGCACCCGAACTCCCGCTCGACGGCGTCGGGCGGTGACCCCCGACCGGCCGGGCGCGTTGGGAGGGGCATGACCTCGCTGTACACCACCCCGGTCGGGAGCGGACGGCGTCGCCTCGCTGAGCCGCGCGTTGAAGAATCGGTTCCGCACCAGGCGGCGCACCTCACCGACCCACCCATCTACAAGGCGCTGCTCACCCAGTGGGCCAGCCACGGCCGGACGCTTCCCGGCCGTAGCGACCAGGAGTGGAACCGGCTGATGGCCGCCCCCGTCTGGGTCGACCGCACCGTACGGGCCAGCGGGGTGAGCGGAACCCTGGTCAGCGGGTCTCTGGTCCGACAAGGTGCCGCGCGATGACCATCCGCTGGATCTGATTGGTCCCCTCGACGATCTGCAGCACCTTCGCCTCACGCATGTAGCGCTCGACGGGGAAGTCCGCGGTGTACCCGTAGCCGCCGAGCACCTGCACCGCGTCCGTGGTGATCCGCATGGCCGCGTCCGTGCAGAACAGCTTCGCCATCGCCGCCTGCCGCCCGAAGGGCCGCCCCTCGTCCCGCAGCCGCGCCGCCTCCAGGTACAGCGCGCGGCCCGCCTCGATCTGCGTCGCCATGTCGGCGAGCAGGAAGCGGAGCCCCTGGAAGTCGGCGATCGGCCGGCCGAACTGACGCCGCTCGCCGGCGTACGAGACGGCGTGGTCCAGGGCCGCCTGGGCGACCCCCACCGCGCAGGCCGCGATCCCGAGCCGCCCGGAGTCGAGGGCGGAGAGGGCGATCGTGAACCCCCGGCCCTCCTCGCCGACACGGCGGGCGTCGGGGATCCGCACCCCGTCGAGGTGGAGCTGCGCGGTCGGCGATCCCTTCATCCCCATCTTCCGCTCGGGCGCGGCCGCGCTCAGCCCCGCCGCGTCGCCCGGAACCAGGAACGCGGTGATCCCCTTCGGGCCCTCGGCTCCGGTCCGTGCCATGACCGTGTAGAAGTCGGCGATCCCGCCATGGGTGATCCACGCCTTCGTCCCGGTGAGGACCCACTCCTCGCCGTCCCGGACGGCCTTCGTGCGCAGCGCGGCCGCGTCGGAGCCCGAGGCCGGTTCCGAGAGGCAGTAGGCGCCGAGCAGGCCGCCGCCCAGCATCGCGGGCAGATGCGCGGCCCGCTGCTCCTCGGTGCCGAAGTTCGCGAGCGCGTGGCAGGACAGGGAGTGGACGCTGACGCCGAGACCGACGGTGAGGCGGGCGGCCGCGAGCTCCTCCAGCACCTGGAGGTAGACGGCGTAGGGCTGGTCGCCGCCGCCGTACTCGGAGGCGTACGGGAGTCCGAGCAGTCCGGAGGCGGAGAGCAGGGAGAAGACCTCCCGGGGGAAGCGGCCGGCGTCCTCCTCCTCGGCGGCGCGGGGCGCGATCTCCCGTTCGGTGATCTCCCGGACCAGGGCGAACAGGTCCCCGGCCTCCTCGGTGGGCAGACGGCGTTCCACGGTCTGCGGGGCGCGGTCGGGCATGGCGGCGCACTCCTCCCTCTCGGGCGCTGCGACGGCGCGCGCGGGTGGCGCGGTGCCGCCGGTGGTCACTGCTGCGCCGATGCTGCCCCCGGCGGATCACGCTCGGGGGCGCCAGGCGCCCGTGGCGCGGGGAGTATGCCCGTTCGGCGGCCTCCGTCACACGGGGCGGCGCCTCGGGGTCCGGGCCCGGGAGCACGGCCTCCGTCACACGGGGCGGCGCCTCGGGGTCGGGCTCCGGGGGGACGAGGTCACATCAGTCCAGCCTGGGTGACGAACATGGCGAGGACGACGACCAGGGTCCAGCCCAGGACGTGCTCAAGGATCTTCGGTCCGTCGTCCCGGGGACCGCCGGTGCGGGCACGGGAGCGGGCGGCGGAGTGGGTGGTGGCGGTCATGGCCACCACAGTGCCAGCGGGGGCGGCCGCGGGGTAGAGACGTTCCTCACGCCCCGCGCCGCGCCGGACCCCCGTCAGCGAACGCCGACGGCCGCCAACGCCTTGCGCTGGGCGGGTGTCGGCCGGTCGGGGAAGTACAGGTAGCAGCCCCCTCCTGTGCCGGAGACCACTCTCCCGCTCGCGTTGTACCGCTTGGTACGGAGCCAGATGTTTCCGTTCAACGCAACGCGCAGCCCCCTGGGAGCGTCGGACCCGCGCTGCGGGGCCGGGAGCTGCCCGGGGCAGCCGACTCCTTCGGGCGCAGGCAGGGAGCGCCAAGGGCCCGAGGGCCCATCTCCGGGGTGAGGGCTTTGCGGTCGGGTGGATCAGGGTCTTCATCGTTGCTCCCGTGGATGGGCCACTGCTCTTGGTTGTGTCCGTCCACGGCCCGAAGTCCCTCATCTCTTCGCCGGTTCGGCGCGGCGCTGACGCCGGATCTGTCGGGTCGGTCTCAGCTCGGGCGCGCCGGGCGTGAAGGGTCGGCTCCCCGAATGCACGGATCTCACGGCCTGACAGACTGTGTTGCACGCTGCTCTTCCGATGAAGTCCTGTTGAAGCAATGGGGCTCCTGCGGCGGGCAGGCAACGGACACACGGGGCATGGGGATTCGGCGTGAGCGTGAATTCATCGGGTAAGGGAACTGCCGATGCCGCAGGTGATCTGCGGATCGATCTGCTCGGGTCGGTCCGGGCCCGTCGCGGCAGCGCGCCGCTGGTGCTGGGCCCCGCGCGACGGCAGGCGGTGCTCGCCGCTCTCGTCCTGCGCTCGCCCGACTTCGTGACCTACCAGCAGCTCCTGGACGACGTCTGGGGGGCCACTCCCCCGGGAACCGGACACCGGGTCTTGCCGAGCTATGTCTACGCGCTGCGCAAGACTCTGGACGAGCCGGGCGCTCACGGGGGCCGGTCGGTGATCCGTGGGCAGAACGGCGGCTATCGCCTCATGCCCGGCGAGGTCCGGACCGACACCGCCGAACTCGCCAAGGAGGCTGGGAGCGCCCAGCGGGCGAAGGCCGCCGGCGACCTGGATGCCGCACTCGATCATGGCAGCAGGGCCCTCGATCTGTTCCGCGGGGAGCCTCTGCCCGGTCTGCCAGGTCCGCTCGCTGTTGCCGAACGGCAGCGTCTGGTCCGGCAACGGCGCGCGCTGCTCCAGGACCGCGCGGAGTGTCTGGTGTTGCTCGGTGACTACCCGGCTGCTTTGGACACCCTCCTGTCGACGCACCTCTCACTGCCGCACGATGAGCCGCTCGCCGCGCTGCGGATGCGTGCCCTGTACGGCAGCGACCGCCAGGCCGAGGCGCTCTCCGTGTACTCCGAGACGCGCCGCCGGCTCATCGACGAGCTGGGCGTGGAACCCGGCGAGGAGCTGCGCCGCATACACCAGGCCGTCCTGCGCCGGGACGAGCTGCCGTTGCTCGGCCGGACCGTCCGCCCGCGCCCAGCGGCAGCCTTCGCCCCCGGGCGACCCGAGCCCCAGGACCCCTCGCGCGGGCACGCGGCCTCCGGTGACCGAGACGGCCTCCCCAGCGGAACCGACCCGTCTCACGCTTCCGCAGGGTCCGATCTCACCGGCCTCCCCGGCCGGCCCCGTGCTTGGCGCGGTCGCAACGAACTTCCCGGCGACATCGCCTGCCTGGTCGGGCGCGAGAAGGAGCTCGCTCTCCTCACCACCCCTGTGTCGCCGGACGCGGTCTCCGTAATGACGGTCGATGGCACAGCGGGCGTGGGAAAGACCGCCTTGGTGGTGCGTGCCGCCTGGACGCTCGGCGACGCCCACCCCGACGGGTGCCTCTTCGTGGACCTGCACGCACACGGCGCCGCCCACGAGGACGTCACCCCGCAGCGGGCCCTGCGCCGGCTGCTCCGTGCGGTTCGCGCCGCCGACGACGTAAGCCCGGAACGTGCGAACGAGCCTCACGGACCCGGCGATGCCGCAGACAACCTGGCAGATCTCGTCACAGCCTGGCGCGGCGCCACCAGTGGCTTGCGGCTGCTGCTGGTCGTGGACAACGCACGTAGCGCCGAGCAGGTGCGTCCGCTGGTGCCGGCAGGACCGGGCAGTCGAGTCCTGGTCGTCGGCCGTCAGCGTCTGACCGGCCTCGACGCCGACCTGCGGCTCACGGTGGAGCCGCTGGGTACGGGCGCTGCCGTCGGACTGCTCCGCGAGCTCGTCGGCGAGGTGCGGGCCGACGGGGAGCCTGAGGCGGCGCGTGAACTTGCCGGGCGGTGTGGCGGCCTGCCCCTGGCACTGCGGATCGCGAGTGCGAGGCTGCAGAGCCGGCCGTCCTGGAGCCTGGCGTTTCTCGCCGGCCGGATGTCCGACGACGCGCACGGTCTCGCCGAGCTGCGGGCAGAGGATCGCAGTGTGGAGGCCGCCTTCCGGGTCTCGTACGACCAGCTCGGCCCGGAATTGCGGCGTGGTTTCCGCGCGTTGGGAACGAACCCCACCGTACGCTTCGACCGGCTCACGCTCGCCGCCATGCTGGGCGGCTCCCGCGAGGAGGCCGAGGATGTCCTGGAGGATCTGGTCGACGCCAGCCTCGTGCAGCAACCGCATCCTGGCCGATACCGGCTGCACGATCTCGTCAAGGCGCATGCGCGCCGCCTGGCCGGTGAGGCCCCCGAAGTAGCTGCGGCAGACCGCGACGCCGTCTTGCACCTCTACACCGTGGCGGGCCGCATGGCGAGCGACTGGGGGCCCGGCGGCTTTCCCGCACTCGCCACCGGTTCGGCCGCCCCCCGCTCGACCCCCGCCTGTTCGCCGTTCGCCGGGTGGCGGGAGGCGTCGGCGTGGCTGAGCTCCATGGGTGGTGAACTCGTCGATGTCGTGGCCTTCGCCGCAGCCGGCGGCCACGCCGACCACGCGTGTCTGCTCGCAGAAGCCCTCGTCGACCACCTGGCCGGGCACGGTCACCACCAAGAATGCCGTACTGCCCTGGAACTCGCCCTGGCGTGCGCGGATGCCACCACCGATCGACGGATGCCCGCGGCGCTGCGCAACTGCATGGGTGTCATCGATGTCTACCAGGGACGATTCCGGCAGGCAGGAACATGGTTCGCCGAGGCCCTGCGACACAGCCGCGCGGGGGGCGACGTGCGAGAAGAGGCTCGCGCGATCGCCGGGACGGGCGTCGTGCTGGGGCAGCTGGGGAACATCGAGGAGGCGCTTTCCGGCCTGGACAAGGCGGTAAGGCTGGCATCCGACCTCGCCGACGACTGGCTGACGGGGGTGTCCCACTGCAACCTCGGCGCCATCCATCACCGGCTGGGACGGTACGAAGAGGCACTCTGGCACTACAGAACCGCCCTGGCACTCGCGGAGAAGAACGGCCGGCCCAGGACGATCAGCAGCACCCTGTGCTTCGTGGCCGAGAGCGAGCTGGCGCTCGGCCGGTACGAGGTGGCCACCAACCTGCTGAGGAGGGCCGCCTCACTGGCCGGTGAGGTCGAGAACCTGCCACTGCGCGCGGCGACCCTGTCACGGCTTGCTGCCGCGGAGCACACCCGAGGCGACCTGCGCTCGGCCGTGGACCTCCACCACGAGGCGCTGTCGACGCTCACCCCACACACGAGCACATGGCTGGAGATGGAAGTGCGCATCCGGCTCGGCAGCACCTACGCGGCAACGGGCCGTCACACCGACGCACAGCAGGAGTTCCGGGCCGCTCTGGCCCTGCCCGGAGCCGACGACCACGCCCGCGAATACGGGATGGCACGCGAGGGACTGGAAGCCACGGGCACCGTCCGGGCGACCCCACCCGCCGGCCTCCTGACCACACGCCCGACGTCTCCACAAGACGACGTGGCGCGACACAAGCAGTGACCGTCCGTCAGCCGGACTCGCGGCACCTCCTGGCAGGCGCGACGAGGGTGCGACCACGGGGTTCATGAACCCTGCAGCCCGATTTCAGCGCCGGACCATGGGAGTGCCCCACAGTGGCACTCGAGGCCGGAGTTGTGGATCCACCACATCACCGTGGCGATGATGGGATTCCCGGGGGTAGGGGCGGCATGACCGGATCAGGCACGGCTGCATGGCTCGGCGCACAGCAGGCCACCTACGTAGCCATTCGCCCGCCGTGGACCGGATACGTACTGGGGGGCATCGTCCTCCTGGGCGGAGGCACACCGCTGCTGATCACGATGGTCGTGGCACTCGGCGCTTCGATACCGCTGCTGGCCTTCTCACTCATGTACGTGGCGTTCGGATGGATGCTGATCGACAAGATCAGACTGGCCCGGCGCGGCAAGGACGCGCGGCTCGACCTCTTCCAGCACGGCGCGGTGGTGACCACCCACGACGGCAAGGCCCACACCTTCGGCTGGGACTCCGTCCAGGTCCACCAGGACGTGCTCCACTCGCGGAAGAACGGCATCACAGAATCCAGCCATGTGTACACGCTCATCGGTGAGGACGGCATGGCCCTCACCATCGGCGACACCCGCAGGACGTCGACCTCCCGCTACGCGGGCATCGTCACCCATGTACAGGGAGCGGAGTTCACCGATCCCGAACAATGGGGACCGGCCATCGTGCAGGCAGTCAGCGAATCCCAACTGCGCGGCGCCATGGAAGACGTGGCGCGCGGGCAGGAACTCATCTTCAACACGATCAGGCTGAGCCTGAACGGGGTGGAATTCAAAGGACGGACCCTGCCGTGGGCCCGCATACGCGACATGCGGCCTGTCAACGGCCGTCTCCACGTCAAGGAGGAGGGCCGACGGCTCCTCGCGATGGACGTCCCGGTGTCGTCGATCCCGAACTTCCCGGTCTTCTCCACCGTGGCCAAGAGACTGCACGAAGCCACACGACAGTCCTAGGGCGTGTTTCGAAAGCCCCGCCTGCCCCGCGACGCCTGGGCAAGCGCATTCGCGACCGTCGGGAACAGGGCGAAGTCCCACCTCCGCCGTGCACCGCGCACGGGTCAATTCCGCATGTGATCACACACCTACCTGGAAGATTCGCGTAGCCATGGTGGAGCCTCTGGCCCCTTCGGATCCCCGGCGCATCGGCCCGTACCAGCTCGAAGGGCGACTCGGCGCGGGCGGCATGGGGCAGGTCTTTCTCGGAACATCGGCGGCCGGACGCAGGGTCGCGGTGAAAGTCGTCCGGACGGAGCTCGCGGCCACCGCTCGGTTCCGCGCACGATTCGCCCGTGAGGTCGAGGCGGCGCGGCGGGTGGGCGGATTCCACACCGCCCAGATCGTCGACGCCGATCCCGAGGCCGCTTCGCCCTGGCTGGCCGCCGAGTACATCCCCGGCCCCACGCTCCAGCAGGTCGTCACCGCACAAGGCCCGCTCCCTCCCGCTGCCGTGCTCCGCCTGGGTGCCGGAATCGCCGAGGGCTTGGCCGCGGTCCACAACTGCGGGCTTGTGCACCGGGACGTGAAGCCCGGCAACGTCATACTCGCCGCCGACGGCCCGCGCATCATCGACTTCGGGATCGCGCACACCCCCGACGCCGGGCCGATGACGCACACGGGCACCGTCATCGGCACCTACGCCTACATGTCGCCCGAGCAGATCCGCGCCCCCGCCCGGGTGACCCCCGCCAGCGACGTCTTCTCCCTGGGCTCGGTGCTCGCCTTCGCTGCCACCGGCCGGGGCCCGTTCGACGCGTCGACCGTCCTGGCGATCATCCACCGGGTCACGAGCGAGGCACCCGTACTCACCGACATCGCCGTGGGCAGCCCTCTGCACGCCTTGGTCTGCCACTGCCTCGCCAAGAATCCCACCCAGCGCCCACCGACCGCAGAGCTCCTGCGCCGGTTGGCTGTCACAGCCCCCACCCCACCTCCCGTACCGGCCATGCCTCCGGCGAATCCCCCGCTTCCGGCCACAGCTCCCGTCGACGACCGTCCGATCCGGCGCCGCTCCGTACTGTTCGGCGGGCTTGCCGCCGCGACGGCCGTGGCCGCCGTGCCCACCGCCTTCGTGCTGTGGCCGAAGGACGCCCCACCCGCCGAGGCGAAGGACAAGCCGAAGGCGAGCAAGAGCCCCGACCGGGACATCACCAGGCCCGTCGGCGAACTCAAGGGCCACGAAGGGGACATCGAGAGCCTGGCGGTGAGCCGGGACGGAAAGTTCCTCGCCACGGGCGGCTACGACACGACGCTGAAGCTGTGGGACCTCACCGCGCGCCGTGAGAAAGCCACCTTCGAAGGCCACACCAAGGCCGTCTGGGCGGTGGCCTTCAGCGCCGACGGCACCACCCTGTACTCCGGCGCCCTCATGGAGCTGCTCGCCTGGGACGCGAACAGCGGGGCCCCGAAGAAGAAGCTGACTGCGTACGGGAGTGAGGACGACTTCGTCAGGTGCCTGGCCGTGAGCCCGGACGGCAAGACCCTCGCCGTCGGCGTCGGCGACCGGATCCAGCTGATGGACCCGGTCACGGGCCGGGTCCGCGAGACGCTTGAAGGGAAGGCGGGGAGCATCGCCTTCAGCCCGGACGGCAAGACCCTCGCCGGTGTCGCCGGCGAAGAGAGCGCGAACGGCATCCGGCTGTGGGACGCCGAGGACGGCCGCCTGCTGAAGACCCTGCGCGACGGTGAGTTCGAGAACCACTCCGAGGTGGCGTTCAGCCCCGACGGTAGGACTCTCATCGCGAGCGGACTCGGCGTCCAGCTGTGGGACGTGGCATCCGGAAGACTCACCAGGAAGCTCACCGATCAACACAAGCACCTCGACAGCGCGGCGTACCGTCCCGCCGACGCCGGGACTTCGGGCAAGGCGATCGTCGTGGGCGGCGGCCGCTTCGTGGAGACCGAGAAGACCGACACCGTCGGCCGCACGGTCAGCGTCTGGGACGCGGCCAGCGGAAATCTCGCCACCACCCTGGTCGTCGGCGATCCGAAGACCCCGATGCGGGCCTCCATCGGCCGCCTTGCCTTCACCCCGGACGGCCACACTCTGGCGGGTGTGTGCACCCCGGCGCACGGCGAGGACGGGATGGAGCCGTCGATCCAGCTGTGGAAGCTGCCGTGAGCGGCAGTGCCGGAGAGACCACTCACGCCACCACCTCACTCCCGACCCCTCTGATCCTCCCCGCACCGGACGGAACCCATGGACGCACTCAGGCCCGACGATCCGCAGTGGGTCGGCCCCTACCGCTTGGACGGACGGCTCGGGGAGGGAGGCATGGGATCGGTCTTTCTCGGTACGTCGCCGGGCGGCCGGAAGGTCGCGGTCAAGCTGATCAAGCGAGAGCTCTCGGCGGCCCCGCAGTTCCGGGAGCGGTTCGCCCGCGAGGTGGACGCGGCGCGGCGGGTGGGCGGCTTCCACACCGCGCAGGTGGTCGACGCCGATCCCGGGGCCGAGTCCCCGTGGCTGGTCACGGCGTTCATCCCGGGCCCGACGCTGTATGAAGTCGTCGCCAAGAACGGACCGCTGGACGCCCCCGCCGTGCGGCGGCTCGGTGCGGGGCTCGCGGAAGGGCTCACCGCGATCCACAAGTGCGGCCTTGTGCACCGGGACCTGAAGCCGGGCAACGTGATCATCTCCGACGACGGGCCGCGCGTCATCGACTTCGGTATCGCCCGCGCCATGGACGCCAGCTCGCTCACCGCGACGGGCACAGTCGTCGGCACCTACCCGTACATGTCGCCGGAGCAGATCCGCGCCGACCGGGCGGGGGTGGCGAGCGACGTGTTCTCGCTCGGCTCGGTACTCGCGTTCGCCGCGACCGGGCGCGGGCCGTTCGACGCGCCCACGCTGATCGAGATCGTCCAGCGCATCCTGGACGAACCGCCCGCGCTCGACGGTATCGACGACGCTGCGCTGCGGGAGCTGCTCGCCGCGTGCCTGGCCAAGGCCCCCGAGGCGCGGCCGGCCGTCGATGAGCTGCCCGGGCGCTTCGCGACAGGTGCGGCCGCCGGCGGGGCCGGGGCTGGGGGGCCGCGGCCGGTGGGAGCCGGCCCGGTAGATCCTCGTATCCCCATGCTTCCCGCGGCTGCCGTGTCCCCTCAGGTGACCCACCCGCCGACCGTCGCCGTGGCCCCCAGTGCTCCGCCGCCGGGGTTCGGGCCGGTGAGCACCACCGAAGACGCGGGCGACAGGCCGCGCCCGGGTGCGCTGTCGCGGCGCACGCTCCTGTTCGCCGGGCTCGGGACGGCGGCAGCAGCCACGGCGGTCGGGGTGCCGATCCTGCTGCGTGACAACGACAAGGCAGGCGGAACCTCCGACGCCGGCGACAAGCCCGGCCCCACGCAGGGCACTTCGAAGCCGGACAAAGCCGAAGAGGTCATCCACCTCGAGGGCCTCGAAGACGGGCGGGTGCTCGCCTTCAGCGAGGACGGCAAGCAGCTGTACGGCGCCGACACCGACACCATCCGGCGTTGGAATCCGAGCACCGGGGCAGGCGACCCGGTCCACATCGGCGCCCGGAAGTTCTTGCAGGCCGCGGTGTTCAGCCGGGACCTCGGCTTCCTGGTCAGGGCGGAGGAGGGCAGGGTCCGCATCTGGGACACGACCACCGGCAAGATCGTGCATACGTTCACGCTGTCCACCACGAGCGGTACGAGCCAGGAGGGCTGGCCCACGGACCTGGCGATCAGCGCGGACGGTAAGAGGCTGGCCGCGAGCACCGGGGAGGGGCTGCACCTTTGGGAGCTGCCGTCCGGCAAGCACACGGCCGTCTCCCTGGACGACCCTGGCGGCCCTGTGGCGTTCCGCGGCGACGGTGAGATGCTGGTCAACGGTGGGAATTCCCTGGTGACCCTGACCCCCGCGGGCAAGTCCACCGGCACGGTCAAGGACGGCAACAACGCCGAGGTCGCCGTGTTCAGCCCGGACGGGAGCGTCCTCGCCTTCGGCAAGGGCGACGGCCACATCGTGCTGTGGAACACCGAGTCCCGCTCGGAGGTCGTCCGGTTCAAGGGCGGGGCCGAGGTCCTCGCGTTCCATCCGGAGGGACGCCTTCTGGTCAGCGGCGCCGGCACGACCGTCCAGGTGTGGGACACGGTCGCGGGGAAGGAAGTCGGCGGCTACGAGTGCCCCAGCCAGGTCGGGGCGGTGGCCGTCAGCCCGGACGGCAAGACCGTGGCGATCGGCCTCGGCATGGCGATCAGCTATGAAGCCAAGGACTCGGTTCTGCTCTGGCGGATGCCCTGACGCAGCCGGGAACCGGACTCAGAAGGAGAGGAGCAGTGCCAGGTAGTGCGTGTCGTCCTCGACGACGTGCGGCACGCCCACCGATGCCGACCGCGTCGATGTCAGGGAGCGAAGGAGAGCATGCGGGGTTCGTGCTGGGCGTCGTCGCCGTGCAGACCGGCGGGCGCGATCACGAGCCGGTCACCCACGTAGGCGTTCTCCCCGACGACCGCCATCCCGAATTCGAGCTTCGCGGTGGACGCCGGGAGCCGCAGCACGTCCTTGATCGTGTCCACGCCGCCGGGTCCGACCCGGAAGACCCGCCCGGCATCGCTGTATGTGCCCGGCTGGTAGACGATCCCCGTCCTGCCCGGTCCGACGCGCAGAGGGTAGTAGCCGTTCGAGGTCCCCTCGGACTTCACGCCCCAGACGAGTTTCCCTGTGCCGAGGTCGTAGGCGCCGACGCGGTCGGTGCCGCCCAGGAGCACGAGGCCGCCGCCGACGACGGCCTCCCGACACGACTGGGCGTTGGCGCTCGTGTTGAGGGAGTCTCCGCAGTGCTTGAACCCCTTCGGCCGGGGGTCGATGGTCCTGCGGACCTTGCCGTCGGGTCCGAGGGCGACGACCCGCCAGTCGTCCGCATGGGTCTCCCGATGCGCGGTGGTGATCACGGCCGGTGAGACGGAGAGCACTTGGCCGATCCTCCTCCCCGGCTCCGTCCGGTAGCGCCAGCGAACCTTGCCCGTGGCCGGGTCGATCTCCCGGACCTGGTCGTACGCCTTCTCCAGCGCGGTGATCGCGCAGTCGGCGACCACGAGGAGCCGGCTGCCGCCCGCCACCCTGCCGGGGTAGCACTTCCCGGGGTTCTCCAGGGGAATGTCGTACAGCTTCTTCCCGTCGGCCACCTGGTAGGCGGCGGCCTTCATGCTCTGGACGATCGCGACGGTGCCGCCGCTGATCGCGCTGTCCACGATGATCGTGCCGTCCCCCGCGCCCGTCTCGGTCAACTCCTTGTGCCAGCCCACCTTTCCGGTGCGCAGGTCGATCATCCGGAGCTGGTTGCACCGGGCGCCGGTCCAGGCCTCGACGTTCTGCAGGACGATGACGACCTTGCCGTCGGGGGCCGCGTTGACCGGGGTCTCGCAGACGGGGGTCGGGAGGTCGACGCTCCACAGCTGAGCGCCGTCGCTGAGCCGGTGGGCGACGACCCTCTTGTAGATGGCCTGGACGGCGGTGTCGCCGACGATCCAGAGGTCCTCGGTCGGGATGTTCCGGCGGGGCAGGTCGGTGCGGTCGTCGACGATCCACGCGCTCGCCTCGCCGGCCTTACGGCGCTGCGCGATCTCCGCGGTGGTGAGGATGCGGGTGGGCGAAGGGGTAGGGCGGGCACTCGCCGTGGGGGGCGCCGTGGTCGACGGCGCCCCGCTCTCCGAACCGGCACCGCCCTGCCCGGTGCTGTGCGATCCCGCACGGTCCGGTCCCGAGCGCTCACCGACGGCGTACACGCCGGCGCCGGCGAGCAGCAGCAGGGCGAGGGCCACGGCAGCCACCGGCCACCGCCGATGGCGCGGGCGGGGCCGCGGCGGACCATAGCCCTCGGGTGCGTACGGATTGTCCGGAACAGGCCACGACGGCGGACGGTGTTTGTACCAGGGCTCGTTCGACTGCGACATCCGGTTTCTTCCTACGACGACGAGGGCGGCCTCCCCGTAGTGCTGGCATCCGGGGAGCTGTTCTGAGCGAGGGCTACGGTGGTCAGGTCCGCGTGGGCGCGCCCTGTAGAGGACCGCGAAGCACGGGATCGGCGACGTCGGACGGGGTCGGGGTCGGGTGACCTTTCTCGATGACAGGGTCGACCGCCGGGCGGAGCCCGCTGCCGCGTCCGCGACGGACTGGCATGGCCGGGCCCGTGGCGAGGCGTCTTGGAGCAGCCCCTGACCTCGCCACCGAGTCGGGTTTGCCGACCCGTTCCTCCCGGTGCTCGCACGGGCCGGGCAGGAAGGCAACGCGACCTGGCCAGGCAGGGCCGACCACGGGCCAGACAGACTCTGGCGCACCGCGCTGCACTTCCGATGAAGTCCTGTTGAAACGAGCTCTGACGGCTGCGACAGGTCGGAAAGCCAAGCAGATCAGCGCAGTGGCCAACTCTCCCCACCGGCAGGGCCTGACCGGCCTTCGTCGGCATCCCGCGGCGCCTCGGGATCTTCGTACGTCTCGGGGGGGGAGCTGACTCGGCTCCCTGCGGATCCGGAGGCAGGTGACTCGCTACGAGGACGCCTCCGGAAAGTACACGCCGAATTACGCCCGCACGGGGGACCGGTACGGCCACCTCACGCAGGACGGGCAGGAGCGCTGCCGTCAGGTCGTCGAGACGGCCGTCGGGCCCCACATGCTCACGCCAGGCCGAGCTCCCGCAGCGCGCGGCGCCGGCTCGGTGTGGGCCTGGCCGGCCAGAAGAGGTAGCAGACACCGCCCGTACCGCTTCTGACCTTGCCGTTCGCGTCGTACCGCTTCGTCCGCAGCCAGATGTTCTCCCACTCGCGGCGCCGGTAGACCCTGCGGACGGCCTCGTTGTCGGGTGAGGCGGGGTCGTTGGCGATCACGTCGCCGGTCGGGGTGAAGCCGATGACGGTCATCAGATGGCCCGAGGTGCCGTAGCCGGCGCCGGTCAGCTCCTCCTTGAGGAAGGACTGTGACGTGATGACCGGGATCCCCGCGCCGATCAGGGTCTCCAGCTCCGTGAGGGAGCTCAGCCGGGTCACCACCGCGTTCATGTCCCGGTACGTGCCGGCGTAGGCGGCGTTGAAGGGCCAGTTGCCGCAGCCTTCGTACTGGTGGTCGAAGGTGTACCGGGCGGCGTGGCAGACCTGCGGGTCGTCGTAGTCCGGGTTCACCCAGGCCAGGTCCTCGGCGCTCGGTCCGCGGCCCCAGTACTCGACGATCATCTGCGAGGAGGTGGGGCTGCACCACGCCTCGCCGCCGTTGTCGTACTCCGGGTACTGGCCCACGTGGGTGTTCTGCGAGTAGCGGGGGACGGCGAGCTCGCGGTCGAGCCCGGGCACGGAGGCGGGGACCGTGAAGCGGTCGGGGATGTCGGAGGCCATCGCGCCGAGCCGCCAGACCGTCGGGGTCAGCCGGGTGCCCGGGGCGCGGTGGAGGGTCAGGCGCAGCTGGTACGAGACCAGACGCAGCCCGCTCGCCGCGTCGTCGACGGAGAGGGTGTCGGTCCAGACCGAGCTCCTGCCGTCGCTCTGGTCGTCGACCGAGGTCCGCTTGATGTCGCCGTCGCCGGCCGCCCAGCGGCCCATGACGAACCAGGGGGTGGTGCCCGCGTCGTCGTAGGTGCCGCGCAGTTCGATCTGGATCCAGGTTCCGGGCGGGGTGTCGGCGTTCCAGGAGGCGATGACCTCGGTCGCGGGGACGGTGGAGGTGTGGACGGGGGAGGTCCAGCTCGCGTACTCCCAGGTGGAGGTGGTGTCGGTGTGCGGGTCGGTGTAGTCGAGACGGCCGGTGGGGGTGGCGATCACGAGCCCGGGCCGGTGGCCGGCGACGGCCCGGGTACCGGCGGAGCCGCCGCAGCGCCAGTCGGTGTACGAGGTCCAGAAGCGGTTGTCGACGAGACCGGGTGCGGCTCCGGCCGCCGGTGCCTCCGCGTCGCCGCGGGCCAGGGCGGTCGCAGGGGCGGCGGAGGCCGCGGCCGATCCCGCGGCGGCGGCGAGCGCGGCGGCGAGGACGGTTCTGCGCGGGGTGGAGCTGGTCATGGGCGGTGACCCCCAGTCGAGAACGGTGGAGACGAACGGACGGGGCTGCGGGTGGGCGCGTCCCCGGACACCGTGGTGCGCGGTGCCGGGCGTGGACCACTATCGCGGCTCCTGAAGGGCTTCTGCCAGCGATTCGCCTCGCGTCGCCGTACCAATATTGGTCTCCACCACTGGCGCCGCCACGCCCCTGACCTGCGGCGGACCGCCTTCGCCTAGGCTTGCCCCATGACCGACCCCGACCGCGCCGCCGACGCGCTGCGCAGCCTGCCGCCCTCCTGCGGGCCGGTACGGCTGATCGCGGTCGACGGTCACGCCGGCTCCGGCAAGTCCACCTTCGCCGCCCGTCTCGCCGCCCGGCTGGTCGCGCCCGTCCTCCATCTCGACGACCTCGCCACCCACGAGGAGTTGTTCGGATGGACGGAGCGGATGCGGGACCAGGTGCTCGCACCCCTCTCGCGGGGCGAGAGCGCGCTCTATCACCCGTACGACTGGAATCTGCGGGCCTTCGGCCCGCCGCGCGAGCTGCCTCCCGCGCCGCTCGTCCTCGTCGAGGGCGTCGGGGCGGGGCGGCGGGCGTTGCGGCCCCATCTCGCCGCGCTGCTCTGGATGGAACGGGGTCCCGAGGAGTCCTGGACACGTGGCCGGGACCGCGACGGACCGGCGCAGTCCACGTTCTGGAACGGCTGGACGGTGGCGGAGACTCGCCATTTCACCGAGGACCCTTCGCGGCCTTTCGCGGACACGCTGGTGCAGGAGTGTCCTGAGGGTTACGAGTGGCTTCCTGGGCCGTCAGTGACAGCGAGCCCGAACCACATCCTCACGGAGCGTGAGGGATCCCGGCTCCGGAAATGAGTAGCCGGAAGCCCACTTCCGCAAGTACCTCAACTCGCCTTGACCCAAGGGGCGTACAGGTCTTACGTTCTCAATGTGCGGCTTTTCGGAGCCGCCGCGGACACGAAGCCCCCGGTTGTTCCCCCGTGATCGGGGGCTTCGTTCTGCCCTGATCACCCCCTTTCTCCGGCCCGACGCCAGGCCCCGTGCTCACCCAGGGTCACGGCCACCGGATCATGCACGTCTCCTTCGTCGCGCACGCTCTGTGCAGGTACGATGCCCCTCGGTGGGGTCATATCCCGTCCACGAGAAGGCGGTTCTGTACGGCTTCCGGCGGGCGCCCGCCCGCCGGGACAGCAACGGGGGCACGTTTTGTGGGGGACCCGATGGACATCGGCACGCAGGGCGGACAGGCCCCGGCCGAGCTCGCCTGGCTGCGGGGAGTCGACGCCTACACGATGGGCGCCTATCCGCAGGCGGAGGAAGAGTTCCGAACGGCGGTACGCGCCGATCCCGGCATGGCGGACGCCTGGCTCGGGCTGCACGCGCTGCGCGTGGACACCACCACCGCGCTGCTGCGGATGTACCGCAACCGCGAACGCTTCGGAGAACAGCGCGCCCGGCACCGCCGGACCCTGAACTCCTGGTACTGGCTCGGCTGGTGGGTGCAGCCGGTGCTGGAGAGCCCGCGCGACCTCCTGCTCGCGCATGCCTCGCACTGGCTGGACGGACGCCATGTGCCGGAGTTGGACCGGGCGTTGGCGGGGCTCCCGCCGATCGACACCGACCCCCAGGTCCGCTTCCTGCACGCCTGCCGGTCCTATCTCGTCAAGGACTGGGACCAGTTGGTCCGGCACACCGAGTCGCTCGTGGACGATCCCCTTCTCGGCATCGAGGCGGGCCTCTTCGGCGGCATGGCACGGGTGCGCCTGGAGATGTACGGCCAGGCGGAGCCGCTGCTGTCGGCGGCGCTGATGCGCTGCCGCAGCGAGCAGCCGCAGCGCAAGGAACTGCGCTACTGGCTGGCCCGCGCGCACGAGGGCACCGGACGGTCCGCCGCCGCCCTGCCGCTCTACCGGGCGGTCCACCGGATCGACCCCGCGTTCATGGACACGGCCGCCCGGCTCGCGGCGATCACCGAGTACGACGGCTTCGAGGGCCCGGACGATCCGGCGGGACTCGCCACCGTCACCCTCGGCGGAGCCGGGCAGGACACGGCCGACGCCACACAGACCGACGCCGAGGGCGCACCCCCCGACACGCTTCTGCTGGGCACCGAGCCCAGCCCCCCGCCCGCGTCCGGCACACCGCCGGAACCCCCGGACGGCGTACGGCAGAAGGCGGTCCTGCCCCGGCAGCCGTCGCCGCCCCGCTTCCCCGCCAGCCCCACGGACCCGGCGCTGCTGGCCGAGGCGCTCGCCGAACTGGAGCGCATGGTCGGGATGGAGCCGGTGAAGCGACAGGTCAAGGCCCTGTCCGCGCAGCTGGAGATGGCCCGGCTGCGGGCGGGTCAGGGTCTCCCCGTTCAGCCGCCGAAACGTCACTTTGTCTTCTCGGGCCCCTCGGGCACCGGTAAGACCACCGTCGCCCGGATCCTCGGCCGGGTCTTCTACGCCCTCGGGCTGCTCGGCGGGGACCATCTCGTGGAGGCCCAACGCGCCGATCTGGTCGGCGAGTTCCTCGGCCAGACCGCGGTCAAGGCGAACGAGCTGATCGACTCGGCGATCGGCGGGGTCCTCTTCGTCGACGAGGCGTACTCCCTCTCCAACACCGGCTACAGCAAGGGCGACGCGTACGGCGACGAAGCGCTGCAGGTGCTGCTCAAGCGCGCCGAGGACAACCGGGACCATCTGGTGGTGATCCTGGCCGGCTACCCCGAGGGCATGGACCGGCTGCTCGCCACCAACCCGGGGCTGTCCTCGCGATTCACGACCCGGGTCGACTTCCCCTCGTACCGGCCGCTCGAACTGACCGCCATCGGCGAGGTGCTGGCGGCGGCGAACGGGGACTGCTGGGACGAGGAGGCGCGGGACGAGCTCCGCTCGATCAGCGGCCATGTCGTCGACCAGGGCTGGATCGACGAACTCGGCAACGGCCGCTTCCTGCGCACGCTGTACGAGAAGTCCTGCGCCTACCGGGACCTGCGGCTCTCCGGCTACCCGTGCACCCCGACCCGCGAGGATCTGGCCACCTTACGTCTGGCCGATCTGATGCAGGCCTATGGCGAGGTGCTCTCGGGCCGCGGGCCGACGTCCCGCGGCCCCCAGGAGCCGCCCGGCATGTGACGGCGGCCGGTGGCCCGCCGGACGCGTGCGCCCGGCGGGCCGCCGTCAGCCCGCCAGCGCCTGGGCCGACTGCTCGGGACGCTGTTCGCCCAGTGGCACGGCGGTGAGCACCGCGGTCCGGTGCGCGGGGTCGCGCACCTCGCCGACCAGCGTCTCCAGCACGTCCTCCAGCGCGACGAGACCGAGGACGCGGCCCGATCCGTCCGCCACCTGGGCGAGGTGGGTGGCCGCGCGGCGCATCACGGTGAGGGCGTCGTCGAGCGGCAGCTCGGCCCGTACCGTCGCCATGGGGCGCCAGATGTGCTGGGGCACCGCCCGCTCCCGCTCCTCCAGGTCGAGCACGTCCTTGACGTGCACGAAGCCCATGTAGGTCCCGCGCCCCTCGGCGCAGACCGGGAAGCGTGAGTACCCGGTGCGTACGGTCAGCTCCTCGATGTCCCGCGGGGTGACGGAGGGGGTGACCGTCACCAGGGTCGCCGGGGCGATGAGGACGTCCGTCACCGGACGGCTGCCCAGTTCGAGCGCGTCCTCCAGCCGCTCCTGCTCCGCGGGGTCGAGCAGCCCGGCCTGGCCCGCATCCTCGACCAGACGGCCGAGCTGGGCACTGGTGAACACCGCCTCCACCTCGTCCTTGGGCTCCACGCGGAAGGCCCGCAGCACCAGCCGGGCGCAGGCGCCGAGCGCCCGGGTCACCGGCCGGCAGACGCGGGCGAATCCGACCAGGCCGGGGGCGAGCCACAGCGCGGTCCTCTCCGGCGCCGCCATCGCGAGGTTCTTCGGGACCATCTCGCCGATGACGAGGTGGAGGAAGACGACCGCGGCGAGCGCCAGGACGTACCCCAGGGGATGGATCAGCCCGGCGGGCACGTGGACGGCGTGGAAGACCGGTTCGAGGAGGTGCGCCACGGTCGGCTCGGCCACCGCGCCCAGGGTCAGCGAGCAGACCGTGATGCCGAACTGCGCGGCGGCCATCATCTCCGGCAGGTTCTCCAGGCCGAAGAGGACCTTGCGGGCCCGCTTGCCGCCGAGTGGCTCGATCTGGCTGCGGCGTACGGAGACGAGCGCGAACTCGGCGCCGACGAAGAAGCCGTTGGCCACCACCAGCAGGGCGGCGAACAGCAGGTGGAGCAGGTTCATCGGACGGCCTCCGGCACCAGCGGCAGTTCGGCGGTCCTGACGATCCGTACCCGTTCGGCGCGGTAGCGGTCCACCTGCCGCACCGAGAGGCGCCAGCCCGGGAGTTCGGCCCGGTCACCGGGGGCGGGAATGCGCCCGAGGAGGTCGGCGACGAGCCCGGCGACGGTCTCGTAGGGCCCGTCGGGCACGTCGAGACCTATCCGGTGCAGGGTGTGGACCCGGCAGGAGCCGTCGGCCTCCCAGGCGGGGCGGCCGTCCTCGGCGGCCACGGCCGCCAGCTCGGGCCGTGCGTCGGCCGCGGTGTCGTGCTCGTCGCGGACCTCGCCGACGAGCTCCTCCACGATGTCCTCCAGGGTGACGACCCCGGCCGTGCCGCCGTACTCGTCGACGACGACGGCGATCGGCTGCTCCCGGCGCAGCCTCTCCAGGAGCGCCTGCGCCGGCAGCGTCTCGGGGACGAGCAGCGGCGGTACGGCGATGCGGCCCACCGGGGTGCGCAGCCGCTCGTGCAGGGGCACGGCCAGCGCGTCCTTGAGGTGGACCATGCCGACGATCTCGTCGATGCGTTCGCGGTAGACCGGGAAGCGGGAGAGCCCGGTGGCCCTGGTGAGGTTGAGGACGTCGGCCGCGGTGGCGTCCGACTGGAGCGCGCTCATCCGCACCCGTGGGGTCATGACCTGCTCGGCCGTGAGCCCGCCCAGGGACAGGGTCCGTACGAAGAGATCGGCGGTGTCCTGTTCCAGCGCACCCGCCCGGGCGGAGTGCCGGGCCAGCGAGACCAGCTCGCCGGGGGTGCGGACCGAGTCGAGCTCCTCGGTGGGCTCGACGCCCAGGAGCCGGACCAGCCGGTTCGCGACCCGGTTCAGCAGGGCGATCACCGGCCGGAAGGCCGCAGAGAAGAGGTGCTGCGGGCCGGCCACGAACCTCGCCACCTGGAGCGGGCGGGAGACCGCCCAGTTCTTGGGGACGAGTTCGCCGATCACCATCTGGAGCGCCGAGGCGAGCAGCATGCCGATCACCACGGCGACGCCGGAGACGGCGCCGTCGGGCAGCCCGGTCGCGGTGAGGGGCCCGTCGAGGAGCTGGGCGAGGGCCGGTTCGGCGAGCATGCCGACGACCAGCGAGGTGATCGTGATGCCGAGCTGGGTGCCGGAGAGCTGGAAGGACAGCTCGCCGAGGGCGTCGACGACGGTGCGGGCGCGCCGGTCTCCGGCGGCCGCGGCCCGTTCGGCTTCGGGGCGTTCCACGGTGACGAGGCCGAACTCGGCCGCCACGAAGAAGCCGTTGGCGAGGATCAGGAGGAAGGCTGCCGCGAGCAGCAGGAGGGGGATGATCATGCCGCCGCCTCCGTGGAGGGGGCGGCGCAGGTACTACCGGACGATCCGTCCATTGCCGGAGGGAGTCACTCCTCGGGTCGCAGGGTGGCCCCGCGGGCCGCGGCGGCGGCCCTGCACATGCGAGGCGGTGGTGCCGCTCGGCACCACCGCCTCCAGAGTAATCACGCCGACCCCGCCAGGGGCAGGGGGTCGGCCCCCGTTCGGGGGACGGGCGGAGCCGTCGGGCTCAGCGCGCGTCCGCTCCCGTGCCGCGGCTGTCGGCCAGCGCCCGCAGGGCGCGGGCGTCGCGAATGGCCTGCTCCCTGGCGATGCCGGGCTGGATGCCGAGCGCGGGCATGCTCGTTCCGTCGCTCAGGTCCAGGAAGACCCAGGCGTCACCCGGCCGCAGGTTGACCCGGAGGATCTCGGCCCACGCGAGTCGGCGCGTCCGGGTGATGTTGACGACGGTGACGCCGTCCTCGTCGGCGACGACCTTGGGGCGGCTGAGCAGCGTCAGCACCCCGAGGAAGAGGGCCGCGGTGAAGATGAAGCTCGCGCGCTCCCCCGGTCCCAGCTTCTCCAGCATCATCGCGACGGCGGTGATGACGGCGAACATCACCACCCCGATCGTCAGCAGGACCGCGCGGGTACGGGCGGGCCGGAAGGTGACCGGGAGGGTGGGCATGGGCTCATCGGACATCGGTGCGTCGTTCCTTCGTGCCTGCGGAGTGTCAGAGGCGGCAGGCGTGGATGGCCGTCGTGAGGATGGCGCGGGCACCCAGCTCGTACAGGTCGTCCATGATCCGCTGCGCCTCCTTCGCCGGGACCATGGCGCGGACCGCGACCCAGCCCTCGTTGTGCAGGGGGGAGATCGTGGGCGACTCCAGGCCGGGGGTCAGGGCGACGGCCTGCTCCAGGTGCTCGGCACGGCAGTCGTAGTCCATCATCACGTAGGACCGGGCCACCAGGACGCCCTGGAGGCGCCGCAGGAACTGCTGGACCTGCGGCTGGTCGGCGTCGGCGCCCTCGCGCCGGACGACCACGGCCTCGGACTTGAGGATCGGCTCGCCGATGACCTCCAGGCCGGCGTTGCGCAGGCTGGTGCCGGTCTCGACGACGTCGGCGATGATCTGCGCGACACCGAGCTGGATGGCGGTCTCGACGGCGCCGTCGAGGTGGACGACGGAGGCGTCGATCCCCTGGTCGGCGAGGTGCTTGGCGACGATCCCCTCGTAGGAGGTGGCGATCGTCATCCCGTGGAAGTCCTCGGGGCCGTTCGCGGTGCCCGGCCGGGTGGCGTAGCGGAAGGTCGACCGGCCGAAGTTCAGCGGCAGGATCTCCTCCGCGTTGGCTCCGGAGTCGAGCAGCAGGTCCCGGCCGGTGATGCCGATGTCGAGCTTCCCCGAGGCCACGTAGATCGCGATGTCCTTGGGCCGGAGGTAGAAGAACTCGACCTCGTTCTCGGGGTCGATGACCACGAGCTCCTTGGACTCCTTGCGCTGGCGGTAGCCGGCCTCATGCAGCATCGCCGACGCAGGTCCGGACAGTGAACCCTTGTTGGGGACGGCGATGCGCAGCATGGGATGAGCTTCCTTTACGTGGGAGTGGTGGGGAGGGTGGGACGTGTGCGCTCAGAGATGGGCGTAGACGTCGTCGAGGGAGATCCCGCGGGCGACCATCATCACCTGGACGTGGTACAGCAGCTGCGAGATCTCCTCGGCGGCGGCTTCCTTGCCCTCGTACTCGGCGGCCATCCAGACCTCGGCGGCCTCCTCGACGACCTTCTTGCCGATGGCATGGACGCCCTTCTCCACCAGTTCCGCGGTGCGGGAGGTGGCCGGGTCGCCGTTCTCGGCCTTGAGCGTGAGCTCGGCGAAGAGCTCTTCGAAGGTTTTGTTCGCCATGATGGTCCTAAGACTACGGGGTAAGGGTCGCGTACTCAGCGCCAGGGTTCACTGACCGTGCGCAGCGTCGTCGCGGTGGCGACGGCGGCGGTGACGGCCTCGTGGCCCTTGTCCTCGCGGGAGCCCTCGAGGCCGGCCCGGTCGAGGGCCTGCTCCTCGTTGTCCACGGTCAGGACGCCGAATCCGATGGGTACACCGGTGTCGATCGAGACCTGGGTGAGGCCGTGGGTGACGCCCTGGCACACGTACTCGAAGTGCGGGGTTCCGCCGCGGATGACGACGCCGAGGGCCACCACGGCATCGTAGCCGCGACCGGCGAGGACCTTCGCCACCACCGGCAGCTCGAAGCTGCCGGGGACGCGCAGCAGCGTCGGCTCGTCGATGCCGAGCTCGTGCAGGGCCCGCAGGGCTCCGTCGACGAGTCCGTCCATGATCTTCTCGTGCCACTGCGCCGCGACGACCGCGACCCGGAGGTCGCCGCAGTTCTTCACGCTGAGGACGGGTGCGCCCTTGCCGCTCATGTCTCTCCTAGCTCGGTGCTGTTCGCTGACTTACTGGTTGCCGCAGGTGGACGCGGTCTCCGCGTCCAGCCAGGGCAGGTCGTGCCCCATCCGGTCCCGCTTGGTGCGCAGGTAGTGGAGGTTGTGCTCGCCCGCCTTGACCGGCATGGCCTCGCGGCCCTCGACCCGCAGGCCGTGCCGGGTGAGGGCGGTGATCTTGTCGGGGTTGTTGGTCATCAGCCGCAGGCTGCGAACCCCGAGGTCGCCGAGGATCTGCGCGCCGGCCGCGTAGTCGCGGGCGTCGGCGGGCAGGCCCAGCTCCAGGTTGGCGTCGAGGGTGTCACGGCCGCGCTCCTGGAGCTCGTAGGCCCGGAGCTTGGAGAGCAGGCCGATGCCGCGCCCCTCGTGGCCGCGCAGATAGACGACGACTCCGCGGCCGGCCTCGGTGACGCGCTCCATGGACGCCTGGAGCTGCGGGCCGCAGTCGCAGCGCAGCGAGTGGAAGATGTCGCCGGTCAGGCACTCGGAGTGGACCCGGACCAGGACGTCCTCGCCGTCGCCGATCTCGCCGTGGACGAGGGCGACGTGCTCGACGCCGTCGACGGTGGAGCGGTAGCCGTACGCCGTGAACTCGCCGTGCGCGGTCGGCAGCCGCACCTCGGCCTCGCGGCGGACCGTGGGCTCGGCGGAGCGGCGGTACGCGATGAGGTCCTCGATCGAGATGATCGTGAGGCCGTGCTTGCGCGCGAAGGGGACCAGCTCGGGAAGGCGCAGCATCACCCCGTCCTCGCCGGCGATCTCGACGATCGCTCCGGCCGGACGCAGACCCGCGAGGCGGGCCAGGTCGACGGCGGCCTCGGTGTGGCCGTTGCGGGCCAGGACGCCGCCGGGCTTGGCGCGCAGCGGGAAGATGTGGCCGGGGCGGACGAAGTCGCCGGGCTCGTGCTCGCCGCTCGCGAGCATCCGCAGCGTGGTGGCGCGGTCGGCGGCGGAGATGCCGGTGGTGACGCCGTGGGCGGGCCCGGCGTCGACGGAGACCGTGAAGGCCGTCCGCATCGACTCGGTGTTGTGCTCGACCATCTGCGGGAGTTCGAGGCGCTCCAGCTCGTCGTTCTCCATGGGCGCGCAGATCAGGCCCCGGCACTCGCTCATCATGAAGGCGACGACCTCGGGGGTGGCCTTCTCTGCGGCGATGACGAGGTCGCCCTCGTTCTCGCGGTCCTCGTCGTCGACGACGACGACGGGGCGGCCCGCGGCGATGTCGCGGATGGCCTGCTCGACGGGGTCGAGGGAGAGGTCGGTGACGTCCCAGACGGAATCGCGGGGGCCCTCGCGGTGCGCGTCGGGCAGGGCGGTGGCGTGCGACGGACGGGCGCTCATGCCGTGGCTCCTTCCAGAGCGTTGGTGGTGCGCGTCCGGAGCCACCAGTCGCGCATGCCCCAGATGACGAGGGCGAAGTAGATGAGGTAGACCAGGCCGGAGAAGGCGAGGCCGCTGTTGAAGGCGAGGGGGACGCCGACCAGGTCGACGAGGAGCCAGGCGAACCAGAACTCGACCAGGCCGCGGGCCTGGGCGACCATCGCCACGAGGGTGCCGACGAAGATGTACGCGTCGGCCCAGGGGGACCAGGACAGCGACGGGTAGAGGGTGAACAGGCCGCCGACGGCGAGGGTTCCGAGCACGGCGCCCGCGAGGAGCAGTCCGCGCTCCTTCCAGGTCGCGAAGCGGACGGCGATGGAGCCGTCCTGGGCCTGCTGCCGGCCTCGGTTCCACTGCCACCAGCCCCAGGCCGCGACGCCGATGACGAGGAGCTGCTTGCCGACGCCGCCGCTGAGGTGGGCGGAGGCGTAGGCGCCGACGAGGATGACGCCGGAGAGCAGCTGCGCGGGCCAGGTGAGTATGGAGCGCCGCCAGCCGAGCGCGAGGGCGATCAGACCGATCGTGTTGCCGATCATGTCGGACCACATGATGTGCTGGTCGAGGACGGTGAACGCCTCGGAGTTGAGCCAGTTCACTTGACGTTCTCCTTGGCGTTCGGGCCGAGCAGCCGCTCGACGTACTTGGCGATGACGTCCACTTCGAGGTTGACCGGGTCGCCGCTCCGCTTGATGCCGAGCGTGGTCAGCGCGAGCGTGGTGGGGATGAGGCTGATGGTGAACCAGTCGTCGGCGGCCTCGACGACGGTGAGGCTGACGCCGTCGACCGTGATCGAGCCCTTCTCGACGACGTACCGGGAGAGGTGCGCGGGCAGGGCGATCCTGACGATCTCCCAGTTCTCGGACGGGGTGCGGTCGAGGATCGTGCCGGTGCCGTCCACGTGCCCCTGGACGATGTGTCCGCCGAGGCGGTCGCCGACGGCCATCGGCCGTTCCAGGTTGACCCGGGAGCCGACTTCGAGGGCGCCCAGCGAGGAGCGCTTCAGCGTCTCCTCCATCACGTCGGCGGTGAACTCGCCGTCGCCGAACTCGACGACCGTGAGACAGACCCCGTTCACGGCGATGGAGTCCCCGTGCTTGGCGCCCTCCGTGACCAGGGGGCCGCGCAGGCGGAAGCGGGAGGCGTCGGCCAGCTTCTCGACGGCGGTGACCTCGCCCAGTTCTTCGACGATTCCGGTGAACACGGTCAGGCTCCCTTGAGGGTGGCGGTGATGCGGAGATCGGGTCCGACACGCACGGTCTCGGTGACGTCGAGCCGCAACGCTTCGGTGATGGTGGTGATTCCGGCGTCGGCGAGGGCGTTCGGGCCCGCGCCGAGGAGGACGGGGGCGAGATAGCCGACGACCTGGTCGACGGCTCCCGCGGCGACGAAGGCGCCGGCCAGGGTCGGCCCGCCTTCGAGGAGGACGGAGCGGACGCCCCGCTGGTGGAGCATGGCGAGGAGGTCCGGGATGGCGAGGCCGCCGCCGGGCGCGCGGGACAGCCGCCACGTCTCGGGGAGGTGGGCGGTGGCCTCCGGGAGGACGTCCTCGGCCACGGCGACGACGGTGCGGGCCGCGTCGTCGAGGACGCGGGCGCCGGGCTTCACGGCGCCGGCCTCGGTGTCGACGACGACTCGCAGCGGCTGGTCGGCGCCCTCGATCCCGCGTACGGCCAGGTGGGGGTCGTCGGTGCGGGCGGTGCCGGAGCCGACGACGACGGCGTCGGCCTCGGCGCGCAGCCGGTGGACGTCGGCACGGGACTCGGGGGAGGTGATCCAGCGGGAGGTGCCGTCGGCGGCGGCGATCCGGCCGTCGAGGGTGGCGGCGTACTTCCAGCGGACGAAGGGGCGGCCGAGGCGTACGGAGGTGAGCCAGGCGATGTTGCCCGCCGCGGCCTCGTCCTCCAGCAGGCCCTGCTCGACCTCGACGCCGGCCGCGCGCAGGGTGTCGGCACCGCCCGTGGCCTGCGGGTTCGGGTCGCCGACCGCGTACACCACCCGGCTGATCCCGGCCTCGACGAGCTCCTGGGCGCACGGGCCGGTGCGACCGGTGTGGTTGCAGGGTTCGAGGGTGACGTAGGCGGTGCCGCCTCGGGCGCGCTCGCCGGCCGCGCGCAGGGCGTGGATCTCGGCGTGCGGGCCGCCGGCGCGCTGGTGGAAGCCCTCGCCGACCTGGTGTCCGGCGGCGTCGAGGATGACGGAGCCGACGATCGGGTTGGGGCTGGTGGAGCCGAGGCCGCGGGCGGCGAGCGCGATGGCGCGTCGCATGGCGGTGATGTCGGTCGGCTCTGCCACCGGGTCCTCCTGCCTCTTCGGGCACGGACTCCGGGGCCTGTCGATGACGACAGAGAGCGGGTACGACGCTACGCACAGGGATGCCAAGGCCGGAAAACCGGTCGCCGACGAGGGCGACCAGCGGTGATACGGCCGAAGCGTCCCCTCGCAGGGTCGCCCGCCGCGCACTGCCTCCCATCCGGACTTTCACCGTCGGTCCAGGAATCTCACCTGGTCAACCGGCCGCTGGCTGCGGACGGGTCGCGGACTATACCGCCGGTTCGGAATTACACCGACCCCGGAGTGCGCTGCTGCTGATACAGGGCCAGTGTGCCACGACCGATCGTCGGCCATGCGGGTGAGGCCCTGTGGGCTGGCTCACAGGATCCCATGAACCCTTCTGTTGGTCCAGACCTATTGACGCACTGGTCTAGTCCTTTTAATCTCCGTGTCACCTCCGAGGCACGGCCCGCCGGTGTGCGCACTCCACGGGCCCAACACGACCCACCCGTTTGTTCGTTGTGTTCTTTCACCTCCCCAGGAGGAACCGATCGTGTTGTCCCCCACGAAGACGAGAGCCTCGCTGCTCGCGTCCGGCGCGGCCGTCGCCGGTCTGCTGATCAGCTCTCTCGCGGGCGGCGTCTCCCACGCCGCCGACAACGAGAGCTGTCGCCCGGACGGGCTGTACAAGACCCCCGGCGTCGACGTCCCGTACTGCTCGGTCTACGACACCGAGGGCCGCGAGAAGATGGGCGCGGACCACCAGCGCCGGGTCATCGGCTATTTCACCGGCTGGCGCACCGGCAAGAACGGCGAGCCCGCCTACCTCGCCAACAACATCCCGTGGGACAAGATCACCCACATCAACTACGCCTTCGGACACATCGGTTCCGACAACAAGCTGTCCGTCGGCTCGGACGGCCCGAACAACGCCGCCACCGGGATGACCTGGCCCGGTGTCGCCGGCGCCGAGATGGACCCGGCGTTCGCCTACAAGGGCCACTTCAACCTGCTCAACAAGTTCAAGAAGCAGCACCCGGACGTCAAGACGCTGATCTCGGTCGGCGGCTGGGCGGAGACCGGCGGCTACTTCGACGACAACGGCACCCGGGTGAACTCCGGCGGCTTCTACTCGATGGCCACCAACGCCGACGGTTCGGTCAACCAGGCCGGGATCGACACCTTCGCGGACTCGGCCGTCGCCTTCATCAAGAAGTACGGGTTCAACGGCGTCGACATCGACTACGAGTACCCGACGACGATGAAGGACGCCGGGAACCCGCTCGACTGGCAGATCTCCAACGCCCGCCGCGCCGGTCTGGTCAAGGGCTACGACGCGCTCATGAAGAGCCTGCGCGAGAAGCTCGACCGGGCCGGGGCCGCCGACGGCAAGCACTACCTGCTCACCGTCGCCGCGCCCTCCTCGGGCTACCTGCTGCGCGGCATGGAGACGTACCAGAGCCAGAAGTACCTGGACTACGTCAACATCATGTCCTACGACCTGCACGGCGCCTGGAACGAGTACGTCGGCCCCAACGCCTCGCTCTTCGACGACGGCAAGGACGCCGAGCTGGCCGCCGCCAACGTCTACGGCTCCTCGCAGTACGGCGGCATCGGGTACCTCAACACCGACTGGGCGTACCACTACTTCCGCGGCTCGATGCCGGCCGGCCGGATCAACATCGGCCTGCCGTACTACACGCGTGGCCACAAGAACGTGCAGGGCGGTACGGACGGGCTGTGGGGCAAGGCCTCCGCGACCACCTGCCCGGCCGGCGCGGGTCTGACCAAGTGCGGTGACGGCGCCGTCGGCATCGACAACCTGTGGCACGACAAGGACACCAACGGCGTCGAGTCGCCGGCCGGGTCCAACCCGATGTGGCACGCCAAGAACCTGGAGAAGGGGATCGTCGGCGACTACGTCACGCAGTACGGCTTCCCGGCGAACACCGCCCTGACCGGCACCTACGCCCGCAAGTACGACTCGACCCTGGTCGCGCCGTGGCTGTGGAACGCGCAGAAGAAGGTCTTCCTCTCCACCGAGGACGAGCAGTCGGTGGCCGCCAAGGCCGACTACGTGGTCAGCAAGGGCATCGGCGGCACGATGGTCTGGGAGATGGCCGGCGACTACGACTGGAACGCGGGCAAGGGCCAGTACGAGATGGGCGACACGCTCACCTCGCTGATGTACGACAAGTTCAAGGCGGCCGCCCCGTACGGCGCGAAGAAGTCGAACACCGCGCTGCCGGCCCAGGCCGTGAACGTGGGAGTGGAGTTCACCGAGTTCAAGCTGGGCGACTCCAACTACCCGATCACCCCGAAGATCAAGATCACCAACAACACGGTCACCGCGCTGCCGGGCGGCACGGAGTTCCAGTTCGACTACGCGACCGCGGCGCCGGGCAACGCCTCCGACCAGTCCGGATTCGGCACCAAGGTGATCAGCAGCGACCACACCGGCACCAACGTGGGCGGCCTGAAGGGCGACTTCCACCGGGTGTCGCTGAAGCTCCCGGCCTGGCAGTCGCTGGCCCCCGGCGCGACCGTGGACCTGGCGTTCAACTACTACCTGCCGGTGTCCACGCCCTCGAACTGGACGGTGAACATCAGCGGCACGACGTACGCGCTCGCCGGCGACCTGGCGCGCGGTACGACCGTGGTGGAGCCGGGCGGCTCGACCCCGACGCCGACCCCGACCGGCCCGACGCCGACCCCGACGGGTCCGACGCCGACCCCGACCGGTGGCACCTGCACCGCACCGGCGTACGTGGCCGGCACGGTGTACAACGCGGGCAACGAGGTCTCCCACAAGGGCCGCAAGTGGAAGGCCCAGTGGTGGACCCAGAACGAGGAGCCGGGCACGACCGGCGAGTGGGGGGTCTGGAAGGACCTCGGCACCTGCTGACGCCCTGACCTCCGCGCAGACGCCCGGCGGCGGAACTCATGGCCCTTGCCGTCGCGCGACGCCCCGCCACACCTCGGATGGTGAACGGCCTTGCGGTGGAAGGCCGTTCGCGGTCGGCTGGGGCCGGTCCCC
>NZ_JBEZNW010000055.1:0-35951 GCF_040653355.1 Streptomyces sp. NPDC047971
CGGTTGATGCCGTCGATCAGGGAGTGGCGGCAGCCGTACTTGTTGTCGAACTTCGACTTCGTCACGGCGTCGTTCACGTTGATCGCCGGGAAGAGGAGGGTGCCGGCCTGGTGCATCTCGTACAGGCGGTGGACACCGGTCGTGGTCTCCTCGGTCACGCCGCGGATCTCGGACGCGAGCTGGGTCCACTTCTGCGGGTTCTCGCCGAGGGTGCGGTTGAGGAGACGGAGGATGTGGCCGTACTCCTCGCTGTCCGCGGTGGACGGGTCCGGAGCGGAGCCGGCCTTCTCGAACTCGACGCCCTTGTGGACGAGGAGGGTGGCGTCACCGCCGTCGTCCAGGATCATGTTCGGGCCGCCGGTGGGCGTGTTCGGCCAGGTCAGGGCCTGCTCCGTGCACCACCAGTACTCCTCCAGGGTCTCGCCCTTCCAGGCGAAGACCGGGACGCCGGCAGGGGCCTCGGGGGTGCCGTTCGGGCCGACGGCGATGGCCGCGGCGGCGTGGTCCTGGGTGGAGAAGATGTTGCAGGAGGCCCAGCGGACCTCGGCGCCGAGGGCGACCAGGGTCTCGATGAGGACGGCGGTCTGCACGGTCATGTGCAGGGAGCCGGTGATGCGGGCGCCGGCGAGGGGCTGCTGCTCGGCGTACTCGCGGCGGATCGACATCAGGCCGGGCATCTCGTGCTCGGCGAGGGTGATCTCCTTGCGGCCGAAGGCGGCAAGGGACAGGTCGGCGACCTTGAAGTCCTGCTGGGTGGCGGCAGTCGTCATGACTGTGCTGCTCCTCGTGAGATCGGGTTCGAGGGTCGTGTGAGGCGCCTGACACCGCGTCTGGGGTCGCGTGGGCATACGAATGCCCGGGGTGATCCCGCGGTGCAGTCGTCGGAGGCCCTCTCTCCCTCGGCCGGCCCGCGTGGGACCGCCCGACCGCCATCAGCAGCGACGTCTGGCTGGTCACGAATCTACACCGATCAGCGCAGCGACCCACAGTCCGCCCGAGCCCGGGATTAGGCCGGTTCCGGCCTCGACAAGCCCCCGGGACGCGGTCCGGGCGGGGCTGACACCCCCTCCGGGTAGGGTGCGGGCCCTGCACGGATGATCACGTCGGTCCTGGCCGTTCGCGGCCGGGCGGGTGGGCGAGAACGAGGGAGTGGGGCGGATGAGACCGGGGCGGGGACTGCGGATCACGGGGTGGGTGCTGCTGCCCGTGGGGATACTGCTGCTGGTGGGGGCGGTGCTGACGGGGGTGTACGGGTACAGCGCCCACAAGGTCGCCTCGGACTCGATGAGTCCGACCTACACCAGGGGCGACACCGCCTACACCGAGATGGTCGACGCGGCGGATGTGCGGCGTGGGGACGTGGTCCTCTACAACCTGCCCGAGCGCTACCCCGAGGTCGGTGCTCCGATCATGCAGCGGGTGATCGGGGTCGGCGGCGACCGGGTGAACTCTGACGGTCGGCGGGTGTTCCTCAACGGCGAGCCGCTGGTGGAGTCGTACCTCTCCGGGGGCGACCCGGTAGGGGACACGACGCAGGTCTACGACGTGAAGGTGCCCGAGGGGCGGTTGTTCCTCCTCGGCGACAACCGGGGGAACTCCCTGGACTCCCGCTACTTCCGTGACGAGGGGAACGGGGGGACCGTTCCCGCCGATGCCGTCCTCGAAAGGACGCACGACAACGAGGCCGTCATCTACGTCATCGGCCTCGGAGCGTTCCTGGGTATCGGCGCGGCGCTGACCGGGTTCGGCTGCGGGCTCGCCGGGTGGCTGGTCGGCCGTCGGCCCAAGCCGGTCCCCGCGCCTTCTCCGCGGGTTCCTTCCCCGCAGGGATGAAAGAAGCCCCCGGGACCGTGTCGGTCCCGGGGGCCTCGTTCGTCACGCCGGGGCTCGCGTCCCGTCAGTGGCCCGGGCCGCCCGGGGCCTTGGCCGGGTTGACGCCGGCCGCCGCGGCCGACTCGTCGTAGACGTCCGGCTCCAGGTAGATGACGCGGGCGATCGGGACGGCCGTGCGGATGCGCTCTTCCGCCGCGTTGATGGCCGCAGCGATCTGGGCGGCCGTCTCGTCGGTGCGGACGGCGATCTTGGCGGCGACGAGGAGCTCCTCGGGGCCGAGGTGGAGCGTGCGCATGTGGATCAGGCGGGTGACGGTCTCGCCGTCGACGACCGCGGCCTCGATCTTCCGCACGTCCTCGATGCCGGCGGACTCGCCGAGCAGCAGCGACTTGGTCTCGGCGGCGAGGACGATCGCGATCAGGATGAGCAGGACACCGATGCAGAGGGTGCCGATGCCGTCCCAGATGCCGTCACCGGTGAGGAGCGCGAGGCCGACGCCGCCGAGGGCGAGGAAGAGGCCGACGAGCGCGCCGAGGTCCTCCAGGAGGACGACGGGAAGCTCGGGGGCCTTCGCGCGGCGCACGAACTCCTTCCAGGACTGGGTCCCGCGGACCGCGTTCGACTCCTTGATGGCCGTACGGAAGGAGAAGGTCTCGGCGATGATCGCGAAGACGAGGACGCCGACCGGCCAGTACCAGGCCTCGATCGCGTGCGGGTGCTTGATCTTCTCGTAGCCCTCGTAGATGGCGAACATGCCACCGACGGAGAAGAGCACGATCGAGACGAGGAAGGCGTAGATGTAGCGCTCGCGGCCGTAGCCGAAGGGGTGCTGCGGGGTCGCCTCGCGCTTGGCCTTCTTGCCGCCGAGGAGCAGGAGCCCCTGGTTGCCGGAGTCGGCGAGCGAGTGGACGCTTTCGGCCAGCATCGAGGACGAACCGCTGAAGAGGAACGCCACGAACTTGGCTACCGCGATCGCGAGGTTCGCGGCGAGTGCCGCCACGATCGCCTTGGTTCCGCCTGACGCGCTCATGGGTGTACGTGTTCCCTTCGTCGGTGCCCCGGCACTGTTGCCGCCATTCGGCCGGTCATTGTTGCATCAGGCGACCACGGTGGCGCGAAAGACCGTTCCCGTACCGGACAGTTCGGTCGTTTCACCCGCCGGCACGAAGACGGACTCGCCGGGAGCGAGGGACAGTTCGCCCGCTTTCGGCCGGCCCGCGACGGCGAGCAGGATCTGCGGGGTGCCGGTGGTGAGGTCGACGGGCGCGGCGCCCTCGGCCCGTACGAAACGGGACAGGCGGAATTCGTCGATCGGGGTGTCGTAGACCTCTTCGCCCGACGGGGACGCCTCGGGGCGCAGGACGGCCGGGTCGTTCGGCTCGAAGCGGACGACCCTCAGCAGCTCCGGTACGTCGACGTGCTTGGGGGTGAGTCCGCAGCGCAGCACGTTGTCGGAGTTGGCCATGATCTCGACGCCGAGCCCGTCGAGATAGGCGTGGGGCACGCCCGCGCCGAGGAAGAGGGCTTCGCCGGGCTGGAGTTGGATCGGGTTGAGCAGCATGGCGGCGATGACGCCGGCGTCGCCCGGGAAGTGGTGGGCGAGGGTGGCGTACGGGGTGTGGGCGCCGCCCAGGCGGGTGGCGGCTGCCGCGGCCTCGGCGACGGTGTGGGCCATCTCCTCGTGGTCGGCGGTGAGCAGGGCGGTCATGACCTCGCGCAGCGCGGCCTCTTCGGGGTGGGCGTGCAGCAGGTCGACGTACGGCTTGAGGGAGTCGACGCCGAGGGCGGCGATGGTGTCGGCGGCCTCGACGGGGTCGCGGAAGCCGCACAGGCCGGTGAACGGCGTGAGGGCGCAGATCAGTTCGGGCTTGTGGTTGGCGTCCTTGTAGTTGCGCTGCGGCGCGTCGATCGGGACGCCGGCCGCCTCCTCGGCGGCGAACCCGTCCTTCGCCTGGGCGAGGTCGGGGTGGACCTGGAGGGAGAGCGGGGCCCCGGCCGCGAGCACCTTGAAGAGGAAGGGCAGCCGCGGGCCGAACTTCGCGACGGCCGGTGCGCCCAGCTCTCGTTCGGGATCGGCGTCGATGACCTCGTTGAGCGGTCCGCGCTCCGTGCGGGACGGGGCGCCGGGGTGGGCACCCATCCACATCTCGGCCTGGGGCTCACCGCTGGGGGTGGTGCCGAGCAGGTCCGGGATGGCGGTCGTGGAGCCCCAGGCGTAGGGGCGGACGGTGTTGACGAGGCGGTCCATCGAACGATTCCAGCTTTCCTCGGTGCGGGAGGTGGGTCGGCGGAGTGTCTCAGCGGGTGGTGTCCGTGGGGTGTCTCGGCGCGGTCTTCCGGGATACGGCCGCGTACCGCGCGACGCGGCCGGACGGGCGTTGCCGAGGGTCAGTGCTGCGGTGCGATGCCGGCGGAGGCGAGGGCGAGGTAGACGGCGGCGAAGTCGGTGACGGCGAGGAGTTCGGCGAGGGTCTCCAGGTCTCCGCCCTCCTCCGGCTCCAGTTCGCTGATGGCCGTGCCGTGGCTGAGTGCCAGTTCGCGGGCGGCCGGCGCCGCGGTCAGGCCGCCGGCGTCGGCGGGGCGGTCGCGCAGCAGGACGACCCGGGCGCGCAGGGCCTGGGCCTCGTCGACGCGGTCGCGGAAGAAGTCGTCGGGGTCGGCTCCGGCGGCGTAGTCGCCGGCGAGCAGCACGCCGTGGGCGGGCAGCGCCTCGGGCAGTTCGGCGGCGAGCGCCGGCAGTCCGGCCAGTTCGGCGAGGACGGCGGCGAACCGGCGGCCGACGGGCCCCGCGGCGTCGCCCTCGGTCCAGATCAGCGGCAGCGAGTCGGCGAGTTCGGCGGCGAGCGTCTTGGCCGGGTTGCTGTACGTGGCGATGGCCGGCCCGCAGCGTTCGGCCGTGCGGTCCAGGCGGTCGGCGACCTTCTCCAGCGTCTCGGACGGCGCTTCGACGAGGCCGACGCGGTCGAGGAGCGCGAGGAGCGGGGTGAACAGGGCCCACAGGGAGCCGGGGCCGGCGGCCAGTCGCTCCTCGTACTCCTCGGCGCTCTCGTGCGGGGCCATCGCCATGGGCACGAGCAGCCCGCGGGGGCCGCTGACGGCCTCGGCGAGCGGGGTGTTCCTGGGGGCGACGGCGACGACGGTGATGCCGCGGCGGTACGCCTGCTCGACGAGGAGGGCGAGTCCGGGTTCGGAGCCGTCGGTCGTCGGGATCAGGAGCAGGTCCACGGAGCCGGCCCAGCCGGGGAGGGCCCAGCGCAGGGCGCCCGCGGCGGGGGCGACACCGGTGGGCTGGAGGCGGATGACCGGTGCGGAGGCGCCGGCGAGGGCGCCGACCAGATCGGCGACGCCGGCGGCGGCGGTGCCGGGGCCCGCGACGAGGACGGAGCGCGGCCGGCCCTCCGGGCTGAGTTCGGCGATGCCGGCCTCGGCGGCGTGCCGGGCGGCGGTCCGTACCCGCGCTCCTGCCTCGGCGGCGCCGCGGAGCAGGCCGCGGCGGTCGGCGAGGGCGAGGGCGTCCGGTGCGTCGAGGAGGGTCTCGTCCAGCATGGGGCCTCCGGGGGCGGGGCGGTGCGGGTGCGGCCGGTGTCGTGCGCCCGGCCGTCGGCCGGGTTCTGGTTCCCTACCCGCCCCACCGGGGTTCGGATCTTCCCGAGGGTGGGGCGGAGCCGGCCTTACGCCGGGCGGCGGGCCTCGTCCACCAGGAGGACGGGGATGCCGTCGCGGACCGGGTAGGCGAGGCCGCAGTCGTCACCCGTGCAGATCAGCTCGGGGGTCTCGGCCGCCGTGCGGTCGTTCAGCGGCGCGTGGCACGCCGGGCAGGCCAGGATCTCCAGGAGGCCGGCTTCGAGCGGCATGAGGTTTCCCTTCGAACAAACGGTGGTGGTGCTGCCCTTTGGGCCAGGTCAGCCTACCGCCGGGAATCGGGGCGCGCGGCTCGGCCGCCCGGCCCGCTCCGGGACGGGCCTCCCCGGTGGGGAGGGGGCCGTCCCGGGCGGGGCGTGGTGTCAGGCCGTCGCGCGGACGAGCGCGAGGACCTCGTCGCGGATCTTGGCCATCGTGGCCTCGTCGCGGGCCTCGACGTTGAGGCGGAGCAGCGGCTCGGTGTTGGAGGGGCGCAGGTTGAACCACCAGTCGTCCGCCGACACCGTCAGGCCGTCCAGTTCGTCGAGGGTGACGCCGTCCTGGCCGGCGTAGGCGGCCTTGACCGCGGCGGCCCGGCCGGCCTGGTCGGCGACCGTGGAGTTGATCTCGCCGGAGCCGACGTAGCGGTCGTACGACGCGACCAGCTCCGACAGCGGGCCGTCCTGGCCGCCCAGGGCGGCGAGGACGTGGAGCGCGGCGAGCATCCCCGTGTCGGCGTTCCAGAAGTCCTTGAAGTAGTAGTGCGCGGAGTGCTCGCCGCCGAAGATCGCACCCGTCTTCGCCATCTCCTCCTTGATGAAGGAGTGGCCGACGCGGGTGCGGACCGGCGAGCCGCCGTGCTCGCGCACGACCTCGGGGACGGACCAGGAGGTGATCAGGTTGTGGATGATCGTGCCGCCGGGGGTCTTGGCCAGCTCGCGGGCGGCGACCAGGGCCGTGATCGCGGACGGGGCGACCGCGTCGCCGCGCTCGTCGACGACGAAGCAGCGGTCGGCGTCCCCGTCGAAGGCGAGGCCGAGGTCGGCGCCCTCGGCCCGGACCCGGGCCTGGAGGTCGACGATGTTGGCCGGGTCGAGCGGGTTGGCCTCGTGGTTCGGGAAGGTGCCGTCGAGCTCGAAGTACATCGGCACGAGGTCCAGCGGGAGGCCCGCGAAGACGGTGGGGACGGTGTGGCCGCCCATGCCGTTGCCCGCGTCCACGACGACCTTCAGGGGGCGGATCGCGGTGAGGTCGACCAGCGCCTTCAGGTGCGCGGCGTAGTCGGCGAGGGTGTCCCGCTCGGTGATCGTGCCGGCCGTGGCGGCGGGCTCGGGGGCGCCGTCGTCCGTCCAGCGCTCGACGAGAGCGCGGATCTCGGAGAGGCCGGTGTCCTGGCCGACGGGCGCGGCGCCGGCCCGGCACATCTTGATGCCGTTGTACTGGGCGGGGTTGTGCGAGGCGGTGAACATCGCGCCCGGCAGGCCGAGGCTGCCGGAGGCGAAGTACAGCTGGTCCGTGGAGCAGAGTCCGATCAGGGTGACATCGGCGCCGAGGCGGGCCGCGCCACGGGCGAAGGCGCCCGAGAGGCCCGGCGACGAGGGCCGCATGTCGTGGCCGACGACGATCGCGTCCGCGCCGGTCACCTGGACGAACGCGGCGCCGAACAGTTCGGCGAACGTCTCGTCCCACTGATCCGGCACCACCCCGCGGACGTCGTACGCCTTCACGATCTGCGACAGATCAGCAGCCACGGACCAACCCTCCTGAATCCTCGAACCTCGGCACGCGTGTGCGGCGCGTGTGCCACGCGTGTACGGCGTGTGCGGATGCCCAACCTACCGGGGCACGTGTGAGGGAGGGCAGAGCGCCTGGCCGGACGGGCCTCTCGGTGGTCCCGGGAGGCGTGCGCGGAAGGTCGTCCTCAGGAGTCGGGGGAGCGGAGGACGCGGAGGTGGCCTCGGCGGCCCACCTCCACCGGGTCGCCTCCTCGGCCGCCGCCCTTGCCGCCGGCCTCGGCCGTGCGCTGCTGGGGGCGCGCCGCTTCCCGTACCGCGTTGGCGAGGGCTTCGAGGTCGTCGCCGCTGGGGCGGGCCGGGGCGGATCCGTCGGTGAGCCGCACGACCTCCCAGCCGCGCGGCGCGGTGAGGCGCTCGCTGTGTTCGGCACACAGGTCGTAGCAGTGGGGCTCGGCGTAGGTGGCGAGCGGGCCGAGGACCGCAGTCGAGTCGGCATAGACGTACGTCAGTGTCGCGACGGCAGGGCGGCCGCACGCGGTGCGCGAACAGCGACGTACAGGGCTCACGACGTTGGACGGTACCGCACTCTTGAGCGGGCCGCGACGACTCTCCATCAGGTCACTCCACCGTGTCGCGGTGTGACGTCGGACACGGGTCCGCTTCGGGCGGCCGTCCTGACCTGCGCGTAAGGAAGAGAACAGGGGTGGGCACGGTCATCGATCCGGACAACCGTCGGCAGGAATCCGGTCAACCACGGCCAGATGGCCGATCGCCGGAGCCCATGGAAACGAGCCCGCGCCTGGCCGGAACGTTCAACTATCGACAGTCCGGGTCCGGCACGCGGTGAGGCGGTCCGTGTGCGCCGAGGTCGGGGAGCACCGAGGAGAGTTACGCTGCGTCAGTGATGGACAGTCCTGTGCCGCCGAACCCCTCGTCCCCTCCGCCCGAGCCCGATGCGGCGGAGTCCCGTCCGGTTCCGGTGGAGCCGCGGACGCGCCGGCGTGACCGGCACGGCCGCGGTATGCGCGGGCCGGTGGCGCCGCCGCAGGTGCCGTTGTCCGCGACCCGGGCCGACACGTTCCGCGATCTCGTCCTGGACTCGGTGGAGCGCCTGGAGCGGCGCTGGCCGCAGCTGGCGGACGTCGAGTTCATGGTTCTCGACGTGCCGCCCTCGGTGCCGGGCGAGTCGGTGCCGCTGGGCGGTGCCGCTCCCGCGGAGAAGGGCGGGCCCGCCCGGATCGTCGTCTACCGGCGACCGGTCGAGATCCGCTCGAAGAGCCGTGACGAACGGGCGATGCTCGTCCACGAGGTCGTGGTGGAGCAGGTGGCCGAGCTGCTGGGGCTCTCCCCCGAGTCGGTCGACCCCCGATACGGGCAGGACTGACCCCTTCGGGGGAACGACGGCCACCTTCGGGGGAACGTCGCCGCCGGTCACCGGCGGTCCCGGCCGCAGCCGGTCACCGGTCGTCCGGCGCCGCGGGCCCCGGCCTCAGCGGTCCACGCCTCCGTCGCCCCCGGCCTCAGCGGTCCACGCCTCCGCCCCGGGCCTCAGCCGCCCAGGACCGAGAGGTCCTGCTTCGCCCTGGGGACCCGCACCGAGCCCCGGTCGTCCGCGAGGGTCTGGATCGTGAACATCCGGATGCCGTTCTGCGGCAGCTCCAGGACGCGGGCGGCGTGGACGGGCCCTCCGCCCGCGACGGGTTCGACCGTGAGGGCGTAGGAGCCCTTCAGGCCGGCCGGGACGACTCCGGTCACCTTCGTCGTCGTGCCCGCCTTGACCGTGACGGTCCTGGAGACCGTCGTGCCGCCCTGCGTACCCGCCGATGCCGTGACCTTGACCTGGGCCGTGGCGCCGGGCGCCGTCAGCGTGAGGGTCGAGCCGGCCGCGCGGTTGTCGGCGACGGTGGCGCGGGCGGTGATCGCGGCGGTCGCGGGGATGAACGCGACCTCCTGCTTGTCCCCCTTGCCGCGTACGACGCGCAGCGCGGCCACGATCGGGGTGCTCTTCTTCGGGTCCGAGGGGGTGAGCAGCAGGGACCCCGCCTCACCGCGGGTGAGGTCGGGAAGGTCGACGGCCGCGGTCATGCCCGACTTCACGTGCAGGGACTGCGCGCTCGCGGGGACGATCGTGCCGTTCTCGCCGACGAACTGGACCTTCAGATCGGCGTCGTCGTCGCCCGGCGCGTACGCCACCAGGCGCACCGAGGTCGCGTCGGAGGGGATGCCGGGCAGGACGGCGGTGCCGGCCGGGTCGGCCGAGGCGGGCAGCCAGTCGCTGCCGAGCTTGTCGTCGGCGGAGCCGATGACCGCGCCGACGCGCCCGCTGCGGGTCGTGACGTGGACGGTCACGTCGGCCTTCGCGCCCTCACCGGTGAGGGTGGAGAGCAGGACGGGGACGCTGGAGTGGGCCGGGACGGGAATGCCCTCGGTCAGCTGCGACTTGAGCGCGCCCTCGGGGCCGTACAGCTCGATGTCGGCGACGGCCGCGGTGTCGTCGGGGTTGGTGAGGTGGACGTAGTCCTGGCGCTCCTTGGCCGTGGAGGCGGCCGGGAACCAGAAGTCCGTGTCCGGGGCGGAGCAGGCGACGCCGAGCAGGCCGCGCGAGCCGCCGGCCGGGACGACGGTGGTCTGCTGGACCGTCCAGCCGGGGGCGAGGGCACCGGTCGCCGCGCCGGTCAGGGCGGGTGCGGCGCCGCCGTTCGCCTCGGCGCCGACGGGCTTGCCCGGCTCGGTGACGGTTCCCGGGGCCTTGGCGGTGGTGGGCTTGCCCGCCGGTGTGCCGCCGGGGGTGGCGGCGAGCGGAGCGGGCTTCAGCTCGGCCTTCGCGGCGGTGTCGCCCTTGGCCGCCGCGCCGGCGGCGGCATTTCCGGCCGGGGTGTACGAGGTGTAGTCGGTCTCGGCGACCTCGGAGGTGCTGGGCGCCGGGCAGAGCAGGCTGGAGCGCTCGACCGGCATCGGCCCGGTGGCGAGCGGCGGGACCTCGACCGTGCCGTCGGGCGCGGTCAGTGCGGCGAATCCGGTGACGGCGGCGAGGGCGGTGGCGACCGCGATCAGGGAGAGGGTGGTGCGCTTCACTGGTTGCTGCTCCCGTCGGGACGCTGCTCGGTCTCGTAGCCGTAGGTGTACGGGTCGTACTGCTGCTGCCCCTCGTACGGCTCCTGCTGCGGCTGCTGGTCGTACCCCTGCTGCTGGTACGGGTCGTACTGCTGCTGCTCGTAGGGCTGGTCGTACTGCTGCGGGTACTGCTGCTGGTACGGGTCGGCCGCGTACTCGGTGTAGTAGCCCTGCTGGGCGTACTGCTCCTGCTGTTGCTGCTGGGCGTAGGCCGGGTCGTACCCGCCGTCCCAGTCGGCGGCGTAGGTCTGCTCCTGCGGGACCGGCGCCGGCTCCTGCTCGGGAGCCGCCTCGTCCGCCGCCGTGGCGGCGGCTTCCGCCTCGGCCGCGGCGCGCAGCCGGCGGGCCCGGCGGCCGTCGCCCTCCATCGCCTGGGCGGGGATGGCGAGCTCCTCCTCGGGCAGGTCGTCGTCGATCTCGCGGCGGCGTCCGGGCAGGGCGAGGACGAGCAGGACGACGGCGAGGCCGACCTGGCCCCAGATCCACAGGGTGTGGGTGAGCGGCTGGTCGTACGTGAGGTCGAGCTTGCCGCCCTCGGCGGGGAGTTCGAAGCCCTGGGCCCAGCCGTCGACGGTGGTCTTCTTCAGGTCCTTGCCGTCGAGGGTGGCGGTCCAGCCGTCGTCGGCGCGGTCGGCGATGCGCAGGACGCGGCCCGCGGGGCCGGACGGGATCTTCGTGTGCGCCTCGACGGGGCCCGCGGCGACCGCGATCGGCTTGGCCGTCGCATCGGTGCCCTTCGCCGCGTCGGCGGTCTTCGCCGCGGGGACGATGGTGGCGCGGGCGACGACGCGCTCGCGGTCGACGCTCCAGAGGGCGCTGCCGTCGAGCTGGCTGAGCCGGCTGAGGCCGGGGGTGGCGTCGAGGACGCGGCTCATCTGGCGGGGTGCTCCGTCGCGGACGAGGACGTAGCGGATGGCGAAGCCGCTGAGCTCCTGGGTCTGGTCGGCTCCGGAGCCGGCCACCAGGTGCGCGACGACCTTGTCCAGGCGCGGGTCGTCGTCGGCCGCCGCGGTCAGTTCGGCGTCGCCCAGGCGGCCGCCGGAGCCGCGGACCAGGGTGTACTCGACCTCGTCGGGCGAAGTGCCGCCGAGGACGAGGGTGCGGGGCTGGTCGGGGTTGCCGCTCTCCTCGGCGACGAACGCCGGGACCTGGACGGGGTCGCGCCGGGTCAGCGGGCCGTCGGCTCCGCCGATCATCCAGCCGGCGGCGGCCACGACGGGACCGAGCGCGGCGGCGAAGGCGATGAGCGCGGCGACGGGCTGGCGCCAGCCGAAGCCGTGGGCGGCGACGCGGGTGCGGCCGCCCTCGGCGCCGATCATGCCGGCGGCGAGCAGGGCGGCGCCGTAGACGAGGGTGGCGGGGCCTGCCCAGCCGGTGCCCCCCGCGCCGTTGGAGAGGACGGCGAAGAGGAGTCCCGCGAGGGCGGCGGCCCAGGCGACGCGGACGGCGTACTGGCGCTCCTCGCGCAGCAGCGCGGCCAGGGCGGCGAGCACGATGCCGACCAGGAGGAGTCCGCCGGTGGTGCCGGGGCCGCCGGGGTTGATCCCGAGCAGGTCGAGCGCGGAGGCCGTGCCCGTACGGATGTCGAGGCCGGCCTCGCGCAGGAACGCGGAGGGGCTGGTCAGGAGGGAGAGCGACCAGGGGGCCAGGACGAGGACCGGGGTGCCGACGGTGGCGAGGAAGCGCAGCGCGTACGCCGTGATGTCGGAGCGGCGCAGGACGAGGACGCCGAGGCCGAGGACGACGGCGAGCGGCCAGACGATCGGGGTGAACGCCGTCGCGAAGGTCAGCAGGAAGGTGTACGCCCAGGTGGCGCGCCAGCTGCCGCGGCCCTGACCGGTCAGTCCGTGGGCGGCGACGGCGGCGCGGGCGATGAGCGGGAGCAGGATCGCGAGGACGGCGGTGCCGAGGCGGCCGGCGGCGAGCGCTCCGGTGGCGGCGGGCAGGAAGGCGTAGGCGATCGCTCCCCAGGCGCGGAGCAGCCGGGACTCGACGATCGGCCGCGCGGCGAAGTAGGCGGTGAAGCCGGCGAGCGGGACCGAGCAGACGAGCAGCACGGTGAGCGCGAAGGAGGTGGAGCCGAGGAAGAGCGCGGAGAGCGCGGCCAGGACGGCGAGGTAGGGGGGCGCGGTCTGGGTGCCGCCGGTGCCGAGGGCGTGCCAGCCGTCCGCGTACCGTCCCCACAGCTCGGATACGGAGTCGGGGGCCGGGAGCAGGGCGCCGCCCGCGAGCGAGCCTCCGCCGAACAGGCCGCGGCAGGCCACGACGGAGACGAGCAGCAGCAGGGCGAAGAGGACCGGTCCGGGCTTGCGGGCGATCTTCTTCAGCCGGGCGAACTGCTCGACCTCCAGGAAGTCGGCGTCGTCGCCGCCGGGCCCGGATTCGACGACTCCGTGGCGGGAGCCGCCGGAATCGGCGTCGGAGCCGCCGAAGTTCGCGACGATCTGTTCGGCGGTGGCGCGGACGGTGGCGCCGGGCGGCGGGAAGAGCGGGCGCAGCTCGCCCGCGGCGACGGCGGGGTTCTTGCGGCGTTTGCGGGCGGCGAGGATCCGCTCGGGGCGCAGCAGGGTGGCGAAGAGGCCCATGACCTCGTCGACGGCCTGACCGGGCACCTTGCCCACGAGATAGGCGAGCGTGCGCAGCAGCGTGCCGAGGACCAGCCGGATCAGTACGTAGGGCAGGGCGGCGCCGCGGGTGTTGGCGAGCAGGGTGTAGACGGCGCCGGCCTTGTCGACGCGGTGCGGGTTGGCGACCGAGCGGCCCGCGCAGTCGACGGTGCGGCGTTCGCGGGCGGACGCCTCGGCGTGGCGCAGGACGGCGTCGGGTGCGACGAGGACGCGGTGGCCCGCGGAGTGGGCGCGCCAGCACAGGTCGACGTCGTCGCGCATCAGGGGCAGGCGGCGGTCGAAGCCGCCGAGCTCCTCGAAGACGTCGCGGCGGACGAGCATGCCGGCGCTGGAGACGGAGAGGACGGAGCGGACCTGGTCGTGCTGGCCCTGGTCCTGCTCGCGGCGGTCGAGGCCGGTCCAGCGGCGGCCGCTTCGGGCGATGGAGACACCGGCTTCGAGGAGCTGCTTGCGGTCGTACCACCCGCGCAGCTTGGGGCCGATGACGGCGGCGTAGGCGTCCGAGTCGGCGACGCGCAGCAGCTCGGTGAGCGCGTCGGGCTCGGGGGCGCAGTCGTCGTGGAGCAGCCAGAGCCACTGCACGGGCTCGCCGTGCGGGAGTTCGGGCAGGTCGTAGGCGTCGTCGCTCCAGGTCCTGCTGACCGGGTCCCAGCCGCTGGGGCGCTTCAGATAGGTGAGTTCCTCCGGCCCGAGCACGGGGGCGGTGCGGGCGGCCTCCTCGACCGCGGCACCGAAGCCGGTGCGGCGCGCGAGGTGCAGGACGCGGTCGGCGCCGATCGCCTCGGTCAGCAGCTGTGCGGAGTCGTCTGCGCTGCCGGTGTCGGCGGCGACGACGTTCTGCACGGGGCGTTCCTGGGCGAGCAGCCCGGCGAGGGCGTCCGGCAGCCAGCGGGCGCCGTCGTGGGCGACGAGCACGGCGGTGACGACGTGTCGCGGGAACTCAGGAGTTGAGGACATCGAGGTACGGGCCCTCCGGCCGGGGGTCGCCCGCGGGGGGCGTGGGTACGTCTCGGACGGGGCCCCACACTAACGGCAGACACGGAGGGGTTGGCGCGCAGCGCCTCGATGAGGGGCGCTCGCCGCGCCACGGGAAGGCGAGAACGGTCCGCCTCCTGTGGACAGAGCACAGGCGGCGGACCGTTCGTTGTGTACGGGTGTGAGTGGTTTGGGGCGTGGGCGCGGGTCGGGGCGCCGGTCAGACCGCGGCCTTCTTCAGACGACGGCGCTCCCGCTCGGACAGGCCGCCCCAGATGCCGAATCGTTCGTCGTTCTGCAGGGCGTATTCGAGGCACTCGGAGCGGACCTCGCAGGCGAGGCAGACCTTCTTGGCCTCGCGGGTCGAGCCGCCCTTCTCGGGGAAGAAGGACTCGGGGTCGGTCTGGGCGCAGAGTGCGCGCTCCTGCCAGCCGAGTTCCTCGTCCGCGTCCTCGACCAGCAGTTCCTGGAACAACTCGGTCATGTGCGCCCCTCGTCTGTCTTCGCGTCCCCGTGATGTTGCCGCTACCGATTTCGGCCGAACGACACGAGTGAAATTACAAGTTTGTGCTCTGTGCGAGTCAAGCCGGAATCTGCTATTGGGCCCGGTATTCACTCTGCGGAACCAAGGCTATGCGGAAAGTGTTCAAATCACCAAAAACGCGACACATGCCACTGGCCTGTCCCCACCGCTTTCCCCTCTCGCGAAGGAAGACGCCCCAGACGTGGATCTTGTTGCGATCCAGCCACGGAAGCGATCCGGATCACAGTCTGATCACGGGACCCCGACCGCGTTTACGGGCACGGATGTTGCGCCATGTCTCCCGCTCGGCGACTGAACAAACCTTTCTCCGGGCACTGTAACCGGATGAGGTGAAACATTACCCCCAAAACGGGCATTGGGTTGACAGTCGGGTGGCTCGCCCGTCACCTTTGATGCCATGCCAGCGACCTCAGCGCCCGCCGCGACCCACACCCGTGGGTACCGCCGCGCTGTCCAGGCGCGCTGTTGCTGTTGCTGTTCCAGCTGTTGATGCCCCAGAGCTCCAGCGTCTTCCTCTCTCCCCTTGCGACACCCTCCCCGGGCTCCGTCCGGGGGTCCCCCAGCACTGACTTCTGTTTCTGCCGAGGAACCACCGCACCCATGAACAGCGACAGCGACCTTCAGATCGCCGGCGACATCCTCGAGGTCCCGCACCTCCTGCAGCCCGCCCGCGAGCACCCCGCCACCGTGGCCGAGTTCGCCGGCCTCGCCCGCTCCATCGCCGCCGACCGCGCGCAGTGGGCCCCCTACGTCGAGTACGACGCCACCACCCGCTGGTACCACCGACTGCGCACAGGCCCCGGCTACGAGGTCTGGCTGCTCTCCTGGGTGCCCGGCCAGGGCAGCGGACTCCACGACCACGGCCGCTCCTCGGGCGTACTGACCGTCCTCGAAGGGGCGTTGACGGAGCGCACGGACCGGGGCGTACGGACCCTGACGGGCGGCGCGCAGCGCGTGTTCGCACCGGGGTACGTCCACGAGGTCGTCAACGACTCCCTCGAACCGGCGGTCAGCCTGCACGTCTACTACCCCGGCCTCACCGACATGCCCATGCACGAATCGCTCCAGGCGCAGTGCGCCCCGGCGACCCGGGAACCCGTCACCGCCTGACAGCCCCACGCGGCGCCTCCGACGATCGGGCCCCGCCCGACAGCCCCACCCGTCGCCCGACCACCACCCCTCCGACGATCAGGCCGCGCCTGACAGCCCCACCCGTCGCCCGACCACCACCCCTCCGACGATCAGGCTGCGCCTGACAGACTGTTGGCATGCGCATTGTGGTTCTGGCCGGTGGCATCGGTGGTGCCCGCTTCCTTCGCGGCCTCAAGCAGGCCGCGCCCGACGCGGAGATCACGGTCGTCGGCAACACCGGTGACGACATCCATCTCTTCGGACTGAAGGTCTGCCCGGACCTCGACACGGTGATGTACACCCTCGGCGGTGGCATCAACGAGGAGCAGGGCTGGGGACGCGAGGACGAGTCCTTCACCGTGAAGGAGGAGCTCGCGGCCTACGGCGTCGGCCCTGAGTGGTTCGGTCTCGGTGACCGGGACTTCGCCACCCACATCGTCCGCACGCAGATGCTGGGCGCCGGATACCCGCTCAGTGCGGTCACCGAGGCGCTGTGCGCCCGCTGGCAGCCGGGCGTGCGCCTGCTCCCGATGTCCGACGACCGCGTCGAGACCCATGTGGCCATCGAGGTCGACGGCGAGTCCCGGGCGGTGCACTTCCAGGAGTACTGGGTGAAGCTGCGGGCGTCCGTGGACGCGCAGGCCGTCGTGGCGGTCGGCGCGGAGGCCGCGAAGCCGGCCCCCGGCGTCCTGGAGGCCATCGCCGAGGCGGACGTGATCCTCTTCCCGCCGTCCAACCCGGTCGTGTCGGTCGGCACGATCCTCGCCGTACCGGGCATCCGCGAGGCCATCGCCGAGGCGGACGTACCGGTCGTCGGCCTCTCCCCCATCGTCGGTGACGCGCCCGTGCGGGGCATGGCCGACAAGGTCCTCGCGGCGGTCGGCGTCGAGTCCACCGCCTCGGCGGTGGCCGTGCACTACGGCTCGGGGCTGCTCGACGGCTGGCTGGTCGACACCGTCGACCAGGGCAGGGTCGAGGACGTCGAGGCGGCGGGCATCCGCTGCCGGGCGGTGCCGCTGATGATGACGGACCTGGACGCGACGGCCGCGATGGCGCGCGAGGCGCTGACGCTCGCGGAAGAGCTGCGCGGATGACGGGCGGGGCGGAGGCGGGGCACCCGGGTACGAGCACCGGCGGCGTCGCGCCCGGCCTCCCCCGGACCCCGCCCGGGGAGACCCCCGGTCCCGACGCGTCCGCCCGCGCCGGGGCACGGTACGAGGTGTGGGCGCTGCCCGGGCTGCCCGAGGTGAAGGCCGGGGACGACCTCGCCAAGCTGATCGCGTCCGTCTCCCCCGGCCTGCGGGACGGAGACGTGCTGATCGTCACCTCCAAGATCGTGAGCAAGGCCGAGGGGCGGGTGATCGCCGCCGCCGACCGGGAGGAGGCGATCGACGCCGAGACGGTACGGGTGGTGGCGCGCCGCGGCACCCTCCGGATCGTCGAGAACCGGCAGGGCCTCGTCATGGCCGCGGCCGGGGTCGACGCCTCCAACACCCCTGCCGGGACCGTGCTGTTGCTGCCCGTCGACCCGGACGCCTCGGCCCGCGCCGTCCGCGAGGGGCTGCGGGACGCGCTCGGCGTCGACGTCGGCGTCGTCGTCACGGACACCTTCGGACGGCCCTGGCGCAGCGGTCTGACGGACGTGGCGATCGGCGCGGCCGGCGTACGTGTCCTCGACGACCTGCGCGGCGGCACCGACGCCCACGGCAACCCGCTGAGCGCGACCGTCGTCGCCACCGCCGACGAACTCGCCGCCGCGGGCGACCTGGTGAAGGGCAAGGCGGACGGACTGCCGGTCGCCGTCGTCCGGGGTCTGCCGCACGTGGTGGACGGATCCGGCGAAGGCGCCCGGGCCCTGGTGCGCGGCGCCGCCGACGACATGTTCCGACTCGGGACCTCGGAGGCCGTGCGGGAGGCGGTGACCCTGCGGCGTACCGTCCGGGAGTTCACCGACGAGCCGGTCGATCCGGGCGCGGTACGGCGTGCCGTCGCCGCGGCCGTCACCGCTCCGGCTCCGCACCACACCACGCCGTGGCGGTTCGTGCTCCTGGAGTCGCCGGAGTCGCGGCTGCGGCTCCTCGACGCGATGCGGGACGCGTGGATCGCGGACCTGCGGCGGGACGGAAAGTCGGAGGAGTCCGTCGCCAAGCGCGTGCGCCGCGGCGATGTGCTGCGCAACGCCCCGTATCTGGTGGTGCCGTGCCTCGTCATGGACGGCTCGCACCACTACGGCGACCCGCGCAGGGACGCCGCCGAGCGGGAGATGTTCGTGGTCGCCGCGGGCGCGGGCGTACAGAACTTCCTGGTGGCGCTGGCCGGCGAGCGGCTCGGCTCGGCGTGGGTGTCCTCGACGATGTTCTGCCGTGACGTCGTGCGCGAGGTCCTGGCGCTGCCGGAGGACTGGGACCCCATGGGCGCGGTGGCGGTCGGACACGCCGCGGCGGCGCCCAAGGACCGGCCCGCGCGGCAGGCGGGCCGCTTCATCGAGGTGCGCTGAGGGCCCCTCCCGGCGGCCGCTGCGACGGTCAGAGCGCCGCGATGTTCCCGGGGGTCATCCGGGGCGCTCGGCGCGGGGGGACGCGGCCGCTGAGGAGGATCAGGCGGGCCGCGCGGTGACGCTGGCCCGCGTAGGGGGCGAGCAGTTCGAGCATGGCAGCGTCGTCGGCCCCGCGGTCGCCCGCGAGGGCGTAGCCGACGATGCCGGGCAGGTGGAGGTCGCCGACGGTGACCGCGTCCGGGGCCCCGTTGCTGCGCTGGATCGTCTCGGCGGAGGTCCAGGGGCCGATCCCGGGGATCAACTCCAGTCGCTGCTGCGCCTGTTCGGCCTCCATCCCGGCGGCCTCCTCCATCCGGCGGGCGACCCGCGCCGCGCGCAGGATCGTGGCGGCCCGCTTGTCGTCGACGCCGGCGCGGTGCCACTCCCAGGACGGGATCCGGACCCAGGTGGGGGCGTCCGGCATGACGTGCATCCCCTCCGGGGCGGGGCCGGGGGCGGGCTCGCCGTACTTCCGTACGAGCAGACGCCACGCTCGGTACGCCTCGTCGGTCGTGACCTTCTGCTCCAGGATCGAGGGGATCAGCGACTCCATGACCAGGCCCGTGCGGGTCAGGCGGAGGCCGGCGCGGCGGCGGTGGGTCGCGGCGAGGACGCGGTGGCGGGGGACGAAGGCGGCGGGGTCGTCCTCGGAACCGAGGAGCCGGGGCAGGCCGTCGAGCAGCCACTGGGCGCCGGGGCCCCACGCCTCAGCCTCGACGGCGCCGGCCCGGACGGCGACGCGGAGCGTGCCGGGGCCGTCGGGGGTGCGGCTGGCACGCCAGACGGAACCGTCGGAGGTCGTGCGGAAGGTGGGGTCGGCGGGGCCGCGGCGGAGCGGGCCGAGGGTGAGTCCGAGATCGACGGCGTCCGGGGCGGGCGGCTCCGCGGCGGGGCCGGGTACGGGGACGTGGCCGCCGCGCACGGTGGTGCGGGTCGAAGGTGTGCGGGGTGGGAAGCGGCCGGCCATGTGTATGAGCGTATCCCCGGCGCCCTTCGGTGTACGCGCCCCGGAGCGGCCGACGGCCCCGGAGCCGACTGGCCACGGCAGCGCTTCGGCGGCACGGCAGCGGTCGGCGGCATACGGCTTCGGGTGCGAGGGCCACGGCGGCACCGGAGCGAGCGGCCGACGGCTTCGGGCGCGAGGGGCCACGACGGCACCGGAGCGAGGGCCACGACGGCCGCGGCACGAGGGGCGAGGCGCCCGCGAGCAGCGTCCCGTCCCCGCCTCCCTCACGGGGGCGGGGACGGGACGACCGGCCATGACGGGAGCGGACGCTCCCGGGGGCTCCTACTGGTCCGACGAGAAGCGGACCGCGCCCGCCGGGAGGACCGCGTTGCACCAGACGCGGACGCCCTCGCGGAGTTCGTTGTCGGGGCCCACCTGGGCGCCGTCGCCGATGACCGCGCCCGTGAGGACCGAGCGCGCGCCGATCCTGGCGCCCGCGCCGATCAGGGAGTCCGAGATCACCGCGCCCGGTTCGACCACCGCGCCGGCGTGCAGCGTCGAGCCCGTGATCCGGGCGCCCGCGCCGACCACCGCGCCGTCGCCGACCACGGTGCCGCCCGTGAGCTTGGCGTCTCCCGCGACGCGGGCCGTCGGCAGGACCAGGCGGTCCCCGCAGCGACCCGGCACCGCCGGGGACGGGGCCCGGCCGAGGACGAGGTCCGCGGAGCCGCGGACGAACGCCTGCGGGGTGCCCAGGTCGAGCCAGTACGTGGAGTCCACGAGGCCCTGGAGGTGCGCGCCGGAGGCCAGCAGCTCGGGGAAGGTCTCCCGCTCGACCGAGACGGGGCGGCCCGCCGGAATGGTGTCGATGACCGAGCGGCGGAAGACGTAGGCGCCCGCGTTGATCTGGTCGGTGACGATCTCCTCCGGAGTCTGCGGCTTCTCCAGGAAGGCCGTGACCCGGCCGGTCGGGTCCGTGGGGACCAGGCCGAACGCCCTCGGGTCGTCGACCCGGGTGAGGTGCAGGGAGACGTCCGCACCCGAGTCGGCGTGCGCGGCGACCAGGGCCTGGATGTCCAGGCCCGTGAGGATGTCGCCGTTGAAGACGAGCACCGGGTCGTCGGCGCCCGAGTGGAGACGCGAGGCGACGTTCCGGATCGCGCCGCCCGTACCGAGCGGCTCCTCCTCGGTGACGTACTCCAGGCTGAGCCCCAGCGCGGAGCCGTCACCGAAGTGCGGCTCGAAGACCTCGGCCAGGTACGACGTGGCGAGCACCACATGGGTGACACCCGCCGCCCTGGCCCGTGCCAGCTGGTGCGTCAGGAAGGGAACGCCGGCCGCCGGAACCATCGGCTTCGGCGTGTTGACCGTCAGGGGCCGCAGCCGCGTGCCCTTGCCACCGACCAGGAGGATCGCTTCTGTCACCTGTCGTCTCTGCTTCCTGTCCGGGTCCGGTCTCGTCGCACGACCACTCGTCGGCTCGTCCGCTTTTCGGCTTGTCCGCTCGTCCGTGCGATATGACCGGTCAGTTTATGCAGACACTCCGGCCGGTGCCCCCATCACGGCCGTCCCTGGTACTTCGCCGACGTGCTCCTCGCGGTCCCGAGCTTCCCGTAGAGGCGTGCTCCCGGGCAGGCCGTGGCGAAGCCGTCACGGTGTCCCGCGATGCTGTTGAACGTGACCTTCTTGCCCTTCTTGTACTTTCCTCCGGCCGAGACCAGCGTCGTCTTCCCCTTCGGATTCACGCCGTGCAGCCCCAGCTTCCACGCCGTCAGCTTCGCCACGGCGTTGACCGCGGCGGCCGGCGGTGTCGTCGAACTGTAGGTGCCGAGGACGGCGATGCCCATGCTGTTGGTGTTGAAACCGAGCGTGTGGGCGCCATGGACCGGCTTGGCCACGCCACCGGCGCGTCCTTCGTAGATGTTTCCGCACTTGTCGACGGCGAAGTTGTAGCCGAGGTCACGCCAGCCGCTGCTCTGCGTGTGGTAGCGGTAGATACTGCGGAGGACGGAGGGTGCCTGCTTGCAGGTGTAGTTGTTGCCCGTCGCGCTGTGATGGACGAAGGCCGCCTTGACCGCCTTGGTGTAGACGAAGCCCCCCTTGCGCAGCTTCTCGTTCGCCCCCCAGCCCTTCCGCGTGATGATCTTCGGGCGGGGCCCGATGTACGGCTTCGCGGCGGCGACGGGGGCGGCCGCGGCGGGGATCGCGGCCGTACCCACCGGGGCGAGGTGGGCGTTGACGGAGGCGGCGGCCGCCTGCTCCACGGTCGGCGCGCGACGCGCGGTGGGTGCCGCGTACGCCACACGCGTCCGGGGACCGGAGTCGGCGGCCGGCTCGGGGCCGGGGTCGACGAGCTCGATGCGGAGCCCGGTGGGGAGCGGCACGGCCTCGGCCGCGGGCTCCGCGCCACGATCCGGCTGGACGCGGACCTCGACCCCGTCCGAGTCGCCGACCCAGAGCGGCGCGGTGGCGCCGCGCACCGCGCCCGCGGCTTCGGCCGTGCCGGGGTCGGCCCCGTGGTCGTCGTTGTGGATCTCGACGTTCTGCCAGGCGGACCAGTCCGCGCTTCCGGCCGACCGGGTACGGACCTGGACGGTGCCGTTCAGGTGCGCCGTGACGTCGTCCCAGACGACGCCGACGAGGGAGAAGGGCCTGACGTCCCGTCGGGCCAGGCCCTGCGCCGCCCCCGCGGCGGAGCCGATGGCCCGGCGACCGTCGCCGAGCGGCGCGAGCGGCAGGGACTGGGTGGATCCGGCGACGTCCGCCTCCGGGGCGGCCTCGGCCGGTGACGCTTCCCGCTCGGCGGGATCCGCGACGGGTGGTGCCCCCGGTGCGGCGGGTTCGACGACGGTCGGCACCACCGTCGACGTGGTGGGCGTACCCGGCTGCAGCGCCGCCGCAGGGGTCGCGAGGGACAACGGAAGGGCGAGAGCCGCCGCGCAGGTCACGGCGATCGAGGAGACGAGGTTGGCACGCATGAGGCGATCGTCCGCAGCCCCGGAGCGTTCCGCACGGCGGGATTCCACCCGGAAACTGACGGACCATCGGGCCGACCGGTGGACGGTGTCACCGGTACGGCGGCGCCCCGCGAAGCACCCCGCGTACCCTTGCCCGCGTGAACGCCAGCGACCGCACCCCCGCCGACCTGCTGCGATCCGCGCTCGCCGCGGACCCCGCGCGCCCCTTGGTCACCTTCTACGACGACGCCACCGGTGAGCGCGTCGAATTGTCCGTCGCCACCTTCGCCAATTGGGTGGCCAAGACCGCCAATCTGCTCCAGGGCGAGCTCTCCGCCTCTCCCGGCGATCGGCTCGCTCTGCTGCTCCCCGCGCACTGGCAGACCGCGGTCTGGCTGCTGGCCTGCTCCTCCGTGGGCGCGACCGCGGACGTCGGCGGGGACCCGGCCGACGCCGACTACGTGGTCGCGGGCCCCGACACCCTCGACGCCGGGCTCGCCTGCTCGGGCGACCGGATCGCGCTCTCGCTCGCCCCGCTGGGCCGCCGCTTCCCGGCCGCGCCCGCCGGTTACGCGGACTACGCCGTGGAGGTGCCGAGCCAGGGTGACCGGTTCGCGCCTTTCGTCCCGGTAGACGCCGATGCGCCCGCTCTGGTGGTCGACGGTGCGGAACTGACGGGTGCCCAGCTCGTGGAGCGGGCCCGTACGGACGCCGAGGCCCTCGGCCTCACCCCCGGGGCACGGCTGCTCTCCGGCCGTGCGTACGACGGCTGGGACGGACTCTCCGCCGGGCTGTACGCGCCGCTGGCGGCCGGGGCCTCCGTCGTCCTGTGCCGGAACCTGGACCGACTGTCGCCCGAGTCGTTCGAGAAGCGGGTCGAGAGCGAGCGGGTGACGGCGACCGCGGTCTGACCGGCCGCGACGGATCCACCCGTATGGCGCACCGACTCGCCGAGTCCCCGGGTCCGCGCCTCAACTCCGGTACATGATCGGCGGGTACGCACCCTCTCCGGCACAACCAAGCGTCGGGTTCGGCCGTCTATCTCAGCGACCGGCGGCCCGGCGCGCCGCCGACGCCATAAGGATGGACTCAGACGTGACGGACAGTGCCGGCACGCCCGCCGACCCGGACCCCCCGGCCGGGGACGAGACCCCCCGCACCGACGGAGAGGCCGGTGCGCAGGGTGGGGCGGGTGCCGCGGAGGGCGGGGCGTTTGCCGCGCGGGGCGACGCCCCGAAGCGCAAGCGGCACTGGCTGCGCTGGACCGCTCTCGGGTGTTCGGTCGTCGTCCTCGCCGCCGCGGGTGCCGGCTGGTGGTTCTACCGCAAGCTCGACAACAACATCACCACCGACACCACGGCCGCCGCCGAACTGCGCGCGTACGAGAAGGAGCGCCCGAGCCCGGCCGCCTCGTCCGCGCGGAACATCCTGCTGATCGGCTCCGACACCCGGACCGGCGCGGGCAACTCCCAGTACGGGCGGGACAAGGGGACCCAGCGCTCCGACACGACGATCCTGCTGCACCTGGCGGCGGGGAAGGAGAGCGCGACGGCGGTCTCCATCCCGCGCGACCTGATGGTGGAGATGCCCACGTGCCGCACATCGGACGGAACGCGCACACGGGAACAATTCGCCCAGTTCAACTCGGCCTTCGAGATCGGCGGCACGGCCTGCACGATCCGCACGGTCGAGCGGCTGACCGGGATCAGGATCGACCACCACATGGTGATCGACTTCCGCGGCTTCAAGAAGATGGTCGACGCCGTGGACGGGGTGGAGGTCTGCCTCAAGGAACCGATCGACGATCCCGACGCCAAGCTGAAGCTGCCGGCCGGGCGCCAGACGCTCCACGGCGAGCAGGCGCTGGGCTTCGTCCGGGCCCGCAAGTCGCTCGGCAACGGCAGCGACACGGAACGCATGGACCGCCAGCAGCAGTTCCTGGGGGCCCTGGTCAACAAGGTGCAGAGCAACGGCGTCCTGCTGAACCCGACCCGGCTGTACCCGGTCCTGGACGCGGCGACGAAGTCCATCACGACCGACCCGGGGCTCGACTCGCTCCGCGATCTGTACGACCTGGCGCGCTCGATGCGGGCCATCCCCACGGAGAAGGTGCAGTTCCTCACGGTGCCGCGGCGGCCCTACACCCAGAACGCGAACCGGGACGAACTCGTACAACCCGAGGCGAGTCAACTCTTCAAGAGGCTCCGGGAGGACAGCCCCGTGACAGTGACGCCCTCCACGTCGGAGAGCGCGAGCGACGGCCCGGGAGGCGACAGGCGGCCGGACGCCGCGGGCTCGCCGAGCCCGGTGCCGACGCCGACGTTCTCGGGGCGCAGCGCGGCGGAAGGGGCGTGTCCTTAGAGGAGGTCTGAGGGAGGGTGAGTAAAGGGGAGTCCAAGGGGAGACCTGGGGTGGATGAGGTTTGAGCAAATTGCCCAGTTGTAAGGGGCGTGGAATTTGTCACGGACGTCGCTCCGCGCTGAACTGGGCGGATAGTGTGACGCGATCCGGTGCTCCCGACCGCATGGTCACGCACCCCTATGGATCGAACGACCGAGCGCCCGACGGGGTAGGCGCCTCGCGTGGCACCGACGGAGGATTCAAGTAACCGTGGACGCGCACAGCCGTGGACAGGCGGACGAGATCGACCCCGCCGACCAGTGGGTACTCAACCCGCAGACGGGCAACTACGAACTGCGACTGGACCACTCCGCTGGGCAGTCGGCAGCACAGTCCCGCCCCCGCGGCGCCACGACTCCGGGCCCGAGAACCGGAGAGGGCTCCCGGTCCGCCGAGCGCTCTCGGACCGGCGAGGGCTCCCGGACGGGCGAGCGTTCGCGGACCGCGACCGAGGCGCCCGTTCCGGGCCAGCGCCGCCGCCGCGCCCCCGAGGGCCCGGCGGGCGGGCCGCCGTCGGCCGGCCGCCGCAAGCGCAAGCCGCAGAAGTCCAAGAAGAAGAAGGTCCTTCTCTGGACCGGCGGGACGATGGCCGTCGTGCTCGTGGCCGGCGCGGCGGGCGCGTACGCGCTCTACAACAAGTTCAACGGCAACCTCAACACCATCGACGTCGGTGACGCCGCCTCCGGCGGCGAGTCGATGGAGGGGCCGCTGAACATCCTGATCATCGGCAACGACGTACGCACCGGCGAGGGCAACACGAGCTACGGGAACAAGGACAACGTCACCGGCCACGCCGACACGACGTTCCTCTTCCACGTCTCGGAGGACCGCACCAACGCGACGGCGATCAGCATCCCCCGGGACCTCAAGACCGAGATCCCGGACTGCCCGACGAAGCAGGCCGACGGCTCGACCAAGACGATCCCGGGCTCGGGCACGAAGACGAAGTTCAACGAGTCCTTCGGTGTGAACGGCCGGGACCCCGGCTGCACGATGCGCACGGTCAAGGAACTCACCGGCGGCATCGAGATCAACCACTTCATGATGGTCGACTTCAACGCCGTCAAGACGCTGTCGGCCGCGGTCGGCGGCGTGAAGGTCTGCCTGACCAAGCCGATCCACGACAAGGACTACTCCAAGCTCAACCTCCCGGCGGGAGAGCACACGGTCCAGGGTGAGCAGGCGCTCGCGTTCCTCCGCAACCGCCACGGTCTCGGCAACGAGAGCGACCTGGACCGGATCAAGATGCAGCAGCAGTTCCTGGCGTCCATGATCCGGCAGCTCAAGGAAGAGACGCTCGACAGCCCGACGAAGCTGTACTCCGTCGCGGACGCCGCCACCAAGGCGCTCACCGTGGACAAGGGCATAGGCACCGCCGTGAAGCTGACCACCCTTGCCAAGGAGCTCGGCAAGGTCGATCTGAAGAACATCAGTTTCATGACCGTTCCCGTGATCGACAACCCGGACGAGCCGCCGAACAAGAGGGCGACCGTCGTCCTCCACCCGGAGAAGGCTCCCCAGGTCTTCAGCATGGTGCAGAACGACGTCTCCTTCACCGAGGTGAAGAAGAAGGAGAAGGACGCCAAGAACGCCCAGGCGCAGGCCGAGGCGAAGCTGCTCCAGGGACCGCGTGCCCAGGCCGCCGACGTACGTGTCGACGTCTACAACGGCAGCGGCATCCAGTTCGCGGCGCAGAAGACGATCGACTGGCTGCAGAACGATCAGGGTGTGCCGCGTTCCACGAACAAGAGCAACGCCCCCGAGAAGGCGGCGAAGACCACGCTCACGTACGCACCGAACCAGGCCGACCAGGCCCGCAAGCTCGCGGACCTGATGGGCCTGCCCGCCTCGGCGCTCAAGCCGGGCACCACGGACGCGGGGGAGCGTGAGCCCATGACGCTCGTCCTCGGTTCCGACTTCAAGGGCGCGGGGACGCCCATCACCGCTCCGGCGAAGGCGCCGGACGTGGGTCAGGTCGAAGCAGACAAGAAGGTGTGCGCCCAGTGACCCGGAAACACCGGATCACGGCGCACGCCTGATCAACGAGGGGGACCAGGGGTGGGACAGAGCAGCGTGCGCAGGGAGGGGACCCGCGTTCCGCACGCCCGCGAGTTGGGCTGGGACGAGAGTCTCTACGGTGACGGGGGCGAAGGTGCCGGGGAGGGCGCCGGCGCCCCCGGCGGCGGTACGGGCGACGGCGGCGGCTCCGGTGGGGGCGGCGGCGAAGGTCGCACGAGTCACCGGCGCAAGGGTCCGCGCAGGCGGGCCAAGAAGAGCGGGAAACGCAAGATACTCCGCTGGGTCGCCGCGACCCTGTCGCTCCTGATACTCGGGACGGCCGGTGCCGGGTACTGGTACTACCAGCACCTGAACGGCAACATCCGCAGCGGCGGCCGCGCGGGCGGGGAGAGCGGCGTCAAGAAGGCCGCGCCGAACGCGCTCGGCGACACCCCGCTGAACATCCTGCTGATCGGCTCCGACAGCCGGGAAGACGCCAAGAACGTGGCGCTCGGCGGAGGCAAGAACGACCGCGACCGGAAGCCGCTCGCGGATGTGCAGATGCTGCTGCACATCTCGGCGGACCGCAAGAACGCCAACATCATCTCCATCCCGCGGGACACGGTCGTCCCGATCCCGAAGTGCACGGGCGAGGACGGTACGCCCTACGCCGCCACGGCCAACCGGCCCATCAACGAGTCGCTGCAGCGCGGCGGCCCCGGCTGCACGCTGACCACCTGGGAGAGGCTCACCGGGGTCTACATCGACCACTGGATGATGGTCGACTTCGCGGGCGTGGTCTCGATGGCGGACGAGGTGGGCGGTGTCCCCGTCTGTGTGACGACGGGTGTGTGGGACAAGTCCACGCGGCTCCAGAAGGGCGGCTCGGGGCTGCAACTGCCCGAGGGCACCACCGAGATCAAGGGCGAGCAGGCGCTCCAGTGGCTGCGGACCCGGCACGCCTTCGGCAGCGACCAGAACCGCGCCAAGGCCCAGCACATGTACATGAACGGCATGATGAAGAAGCTCCAGGGCCAGAACGCCTGGACCGACACTGGGCGGCTGATGGGGCTGGCCGAGACCGCGACGAAGGCCCTGCAGGTCTCCGACGGCCTCGACACGGTGGCGAAGCTCTTCGATCTGTCCATGCAGCTCAAGAACGTGAAGCTCGACCGTCTGACGACGACCACGGTCCCGACGGCGCCCTATCCGCCGAATCCCGAAGCGTGGCTACAGCTTGTGCCGAGCTCCGCCGACAAGATGTGGTCGATGCTCCGCGACGACGTGGCCTTCGACAAGAACGGCGACCCGGCCGGCGCCAAGCCGTCCGCCTCCGCCTCCGCTAAGCCGAAGGGCCCTGACGCGGCCGCGCCCGGCACGCTCGCCGTCACGGTCGTCAACGGCACGGGTGTCGACGGTCAGATGTCCGTGGACGGCCGGGCGAAGGGCATGGCGGAGACCCTGAAGGGCAAGGGCTTCACCCAGGCGACCGCCTCACGGAGCGCCGAGCCCCGCAAGGACACGGTGGTCACGTACCCGAAGGCGGCAGGCGACCAGGGGAAGGCCGACGCCCTCTCCGTGGCCAAGGCCCTCGGTCTGCCGGACTCGGCGGTCCGGGCCGACGCCAAGGCGGAGAACATCACGCTCGTCATCGGCGGCGACTGGCGCGAGGGCGCCACGTACAAGAAGCCGAAGAACGAGGAGGGCGATCTGCCGGAGAACGCGAACTCCAAGACGGCCTGCATGGAGGTCTACTCCGTCTACAAGTGGGACGGCAAGAGCAAGAGCTGACGTCCCGACAGCGCGCACGGTGAACGGCCGGACCCCGCCGGGTCCGGCCGTTCACTGCTGTGCGGTGGGGATCAACCGCAGTGGTCGGCGCCGTAGTTGGTGCCCGTCGCCGTGTTGCCGTTGTACTTGATCTCGCCGGAGACGTTGATGCACTTGTTGCTCGCGTAGATCTCCACCGGGCCGGCGTAGTACTTGAAGGGGTAGTAGCCCTCGTAGTCCTCGTCCTCCACGTGGCAGGTGGAGGAGGGCGACGTCTCGGAGCAGCGGGTGATCTCCACCTGCATGTACTTGTCCTTGCCGTACCCACCCGCGGTGGTCGCGACGTTGACCGCACAGTTCTTGCCGGTCGAGGCGTCGTAGTAGACGTAGATGTTGCCGTACGTCGTGGAGCCGTACTTGACGGGGTACGTGGCGATCTGGCCTCCCGCGCAGCCGTACCCGCCGGCCGAGGCCGCGGGCGCGCCGATGACCAGGAATGCCGCCGCCATACCCAGGGAACCGAGTATCGCCGTCGCCTTGCGAAGCATGACCGTCTTCTCTCTTCTCGGGGGCACCCAGGGCGAGGCACCGGCGGTGGCCCCCGGGCCGCCGTCGGTCTCCTTCACCACGCCATGGACGAGGACCACTCGTGATCCCGGCGGTCACAATAACCACACACGTCAACCTCAGCCACAGAGATTCGTCACGTCCGATTCACCCAACTCGCCCTGAACCAAGGGGATCTGACCGAGCGTCAGAGTGACGCGCATCACTCTCTTGATCATTTACTTCGATCGATCGACGGCTATAGCTTCAGCTGGCTTTGTCTGTCCTTCACTTGGAGCTCACATCATGAACCTCGGCAAGAAGGTCGCGTCGACCCTCGGCGCCCTCGGCGCGATAGCCGGCCTCTCCCTCGTCAACGCCCCGTCCGCCGCCGCCAGCACCCCCTCCGGCTGCTCCAGCGTCTCCCAGATCGGCACGACCCGGGTCCTCCAGGTCGGCGGGATGGACGCCGCGTCCGTCAAGCAGTACTACGGCTGCGGCTACAACTACGCGTACATCTACGTGTGGCAGCAGTTCCGGAACACGCACTCGAACTGGGACCTCTACGTCCACATCGTCAACCACTCGGACTCCGGCACCGACTACGGCGACGCGGAGCTCAACAACACCACCCGCTCCGAGCTGTGGGGCCCGGCCGCCAACACCGCGGCCTTCTGCACGCACGCCACGGGCTACCTGAACTCGACCGGCGGTTCGACCTCCAAGGTCTGCTGACGACGGCACGGCATGCGTCACACCCGCGGAGCCCCGACGCGATCCGTCGCGGCTTCCGGGTGAGCGGCGCCCGGCCGAGCGGGTCGCCACACCGGCGACCGCATGAGGCCACCCGCCGACGGGCGCCGTCGGCGAGGACGAACGAGCTCCAGACAAACAGAGACTGACGGATCATCATCCAAGGATTCCCGCACCGAACCCAAGGCTCCTACCAGCACTACGCCGACCCCGTGAAGGTGTACGGCAAGGGCAAGTGCATCTTCACCGAGGGCACCCTCTGGGGCGCGAACGGCCACGAGTTGTCCCAGGGCCGTGCACCGGCGGCGGGCTACTTCCCCTGCGGCTGACCCGATCGAACGACGGGACCGACCGATGCCGTCGCACCGGTCGGTCCCGTCGTCGTACGGGTCGCAGCCCGAGCCCGGGTCAGACCTCCGCGGTCTTCACCGCCGGGCGGCGGCTCGCGATGACCTTTCGCGCCAGCGCGCGCGGGCTGGTCAGGAAGCCGTAGCCCCAGGACATGTGCATCGTGGCGAGGGCCACCGGGATCTGCAGACGCGCCTTGAGCGGCAGGCCCTTGCCCGCCGGGACCGAGCCCGCGGTGATCGCGGCGAGGTAGCCGGCCGGGATCACGAAGCCGAGGGGGGTGAGCGCCACGCCCACGACCAGGCCGGCCGCGATCGCGCAGACGGCGGTCGGCGGGGCGAGGTAGCGGAGGTTGATGGAGCCCTGGTGGTAGCGGGCCACGACGTGGCGCCACCGGCCGTAGTCCTTGTACTGCTTCGCCAGCGCGCGGACGCTCGGGCGGGGCCGGTACTGGACGCGCAGCTCGGGCGAGAACCAGATCAGGCCGCCCGCCTCACGGATGCGGAAGTTCAGCTCCCAGTCCTGGGCGCGGATGAACTCCACGTTGTAGCCGTCCTGCCGCTCCAGGGCCTCACGGCGGAAGACGCCCAGGTACACGGTCTCGGCCGGGCCCGCCTCGCCGCCGGTGTGGAACGCCGCGTTGCCGACACCGATCTTCGAGGTCATCGCGGCGGCGACCGCGTGCTCCCAGTCGTTCTCGCCCTCGGCGTGCATGATGCCGCCGACGTTCTGCGCGCCGGTCTCCTCCAGGAGGCGGACCGCGGTCGCGATGTAGTTGGGCGACAGCATCCCGTGGCCGTCGACGCGTACCACGATCGGGTGGCGGGATGCCTTGATCGCCGCGTTGAGGGCGGCGGGCGTCCGGCCCGTGGGATTCGGCACGGTGTGGACCCGGGGGTCCTCCCGTACGAGCTCGGCGGCGATCTCGTCCGTACGGTCCGCGGACGGGCCGAGCGCGATCACCACCTCCATCTCGCCGTCGTAATCCTGCTCGAGGATGTGACGGACCGAGTTGCGCAGATGCCGCTCCTCGTTGAGGACCGGCATGATCACGGAGACGGGGGGCAGGGCGGCGGGCGTGGCGTTCATATTGCCCGCCACGTTACCGCGAACGGGGGACACGAAGCGCGTCACGGGGGCGGGAGCCCGAGGTCGCTGATCGTATGGGCCTACCGTGCTCACGGTCCCCTCGTCCCACCCGCGGAGGTGTCCCCCGGTGCCCACACCGCCCCGCCCGCCCCGTCCCCGGCCGGCCGCCGCCCGCTCCGTACCGGCGCGCCGTGTCAGACGGGTCCGACGGGTCAGACGGGTCCGGCGGCCTCGTTGGGGGATGCGGATCGCGACGACGCTCTCCGTCCTCGTGCTCGGTGCGGGTGGCATCGGTCACGCGATGGTGACCGGGCTGGACACCGGGATCACCCGGGTCGACCCCTTCAGGGACATGAAGAACCGGCCCCAGGCGGGACACGGCATGAACGTCCTGGTCGTGGGCACCGACGGCCGGGACGGGATCACGGAGCGGGAGCGCAAGGAGTACCGCCTCGGCGGCAAGCCCTGCCGCTGCACCGACACCGTGATGCTCGTCCACATCTCCGAGAACCGGGAACGGGCGAGCGTGGTGAGCCTGCCCCGTGACTCGTACGCCGAGATGCCCGAGCACATCGACGAGACCACCGGCCGACGCCACCAGGCCCACCCGGTGAAGCTGAACGCCGCGTACGCCGAGGGCGGGCCCGGGCTGACGGTGCGGACCGTCGAGAGGATGACGGGCGTCAAGATCGACCACTATCTGGAGGTCGACTTCACCAGCTTCATGAAGACGGTGGACGCGGTCGGCGGGGTGAAGATCTGTACGGCTCGGCCGCTGAAGGACTCGTACACCGGGCTGGACCTGCCGGCGGGACCGCACGAGATGACCGGCGGTCAGGCGCTGCAGTACGTCCGCGCCCGTCATGTCGACGGGGCGGCCGACATCAGCCGGATGCAGCGCCAGCAGCGGTTCCTGGCGGCCCTGGTCGACCGGCTGACCAGTGGCGGGGTGCTGCTCAATCCGGTGCGGTTCCGCGAGGTCGCCACGACGATGCTGAACTCCGTGCGGGCGGACGCCGGATTCGGTACGGATCAGATCCTGGCCCTGGCGAAGGCCATGCGGGGCTTCACCCCTGCGTCCTCGGAGTTCGTCTCGGTGCCGATCGGGGATGTGAGCTTCCCGGTGAAGGGCATCGGCTCGACGGTGAAGTGGGACGCGCCCAAGGCCCAGAAGGTGTTCCAGGCGCTCCGCGACGACCGGCCCCTCGCCGCGCACGGGGCGGCGGCGAAGGCCGGGCCGAAGGCGACCGTGGTGGATGTGGCGCCCAAGACCATCCGGGTGCAGGTCTACAACGCGACGCGGACGGCCGGGCTGGGCAAGAAGGCCGACGACGCGCTGCGGGCGACCGGCTTCAACACGACGCGTGCGCCGCGGACCGGGGGCGGCGCTCCCCGTCCGCGGACGGTGGTGGAGTACGACCCGCGCTGGGACCGCTCGGCGAAGTCCCTGGCGGCGGCGCTGCCGGGAGCCTCGCTGAAACCGGTGAAGGGGCGGGGCGCGACGCTGCGGGTCTTCGTGGGCGGGGACTACAAGGGGGTCACGCCGGTGCGTCCGGAGGAGCCGGCGAAGGGGCCTTTCGTGGCCGTGAAGGGCAACGAGGTGGTGTGTCCGTAGCGCCGTCGTGAGGCGTGCGCCGTCGTGAGGCGTGCGCCGTCGTGAGGCGTGCGCCGTCGTGAGGCGTGCGCCGTCGTGAGGCGTGGCCCGGAGCGGACGCGCCCGCCGGGGTCGCCGCACCGGCGCACCTCCGGGCGTCAGCCTCCGGGCGTCAGTCCTCGTAGCCCTCCGCCGCGCGGCGCTCCCGCAGCTCCTTGATCGCGCGGCGGCGGGCCAGTCGGTGGGTACGACGGATCTGGGCCTCCTGGTAGCGGCGCTTGTCCCGCTCCGTCTCGGGGACGACCGGAGGGACGGGGCGCGGCTTGCCGTCGCCGTCGACCGCCGCGAAGACCAGATAGGCCGAGCCGACCTGCTGGGCGGGGGTGGACTCGTTCCAGCGCTCGGCCATGACGCGGACGCCGACCTCCATCGAGGAGCGGCCGGTCCAGTTCACCTGGGCCTTCACATGGAGGAGGTCCCCGACCCTCACCGGCTCCAGGAAGGCCATCTCGTCCATGGAGGCGGTCACGGCCGGACCGCCCGAGTGCCGCCCCGCGACGGCGCCCGCCGCGTCGTCCACCAGCTTCATGATCACGCCGCCGTGCACCGTACCCAGGAGGTTCGTGTCGTGGCTGGTCATGATGTGGCTGAGCGTGGTGCGGGACGCGGAGGTGGGCTTGCCCGGAATGTCGCCCTGCGGGCGGTCCGTGCGCTGGGCCTGGTCTGTCATGCCCTCCACCTTATGCCGGGTCCCGGGCTCGTCCTCATTGCATCAGCTTGGCAACAGCGCCGCCCCGATTCCCCACCCGCCCTGTCGGCGCTCCGGAGGCGGCCTGCACACTGTCCGCATGAATGACTGGCCCGAAGACGGCGGATACGGCCGCGGCAGCTCGAGCTCTCAGCCCGAGGGAGCCCGCCGGATGCGCCATGTGCAGCGCCCGCAGGTGCCCCAGCAGCCGCCGCAGTACGACCCCGGTTACGGCCAGGGGCAGCCGCGGCAGGGCTCCGGGTACGACAGCGGCTACAACACCGGGCAGGTCTACGGACAGCGGAACCACGGCGGCGGGCAGCAGCCCCCCATCGTCCCGCGGCAGCCGGGGCAGGGGTATCCGGGCACGCCGGGCCGTCCGGCGCCGGACTGGCGCCGCCGGATCAAGGTCGGCTCGATCGTCCTGGTCGTCGCCGTGCTGGCCTGGGGCATCGGCACCTACGCCTGGGCCAGCTCCCAGATGCGCAACGAGGTCGATCTGTCCAAGGTCATCGAGCGGCCCGCCGAGGGCGACTGCACGACGTACCTGATCGTCGGCTCCGACAGCCGTGAGGGCATGTCGGCCGAGGAGAAGAAGAAGCTGCACACCGGTTCCGCGCAGGGCAAGCGGACCGACTCGATGATGATCCTCGCCGCCTGTTCCAGCGGGAACACGATGGTCTCGCTGCCTCGTGACTCCTGGGTGACGATCCCCTCGTTCGTGGGCTCGGAGTCCGGGAAGAAGTTCGGGGCGCGCGGCGGCTCCAAGCTGAACGCGGCGTACGCCATGGACGGGCCGGAGCTCCTGGTCCGCACGGTCGAGTTCAACACCGGGCTCCGCATCGACCACTACGCGGAGATCGGCTTCGCCGGCTTCGCGAACATCGTGGACGCGCTCGGCGGTGTCGACATGAACATCGAGAAGGGCTTCAAGGACGAGAAGTCCGGCGCCGACTTCAAGGCGGGCGAGCAGACCCTCAACGGCGAGCAGGCCCTCGCGTTCGTCCGCACCCGGTACGCGTTCGCCGAGTCGGACCTCGCGCGCACGAAGAACCAGCAGAAGTTCCTCTCCGCCCTGGCCAACCAGGCGGCGACCCCGGGCACGATCCTCAACCCGTTCCGGCTGTACCCGACGCTGGGCGCCGGTCTGGACACGCTGATCGTCGACAAGGACATGTCGCTGTACGACCTCGGCAAGATGTTCTTCGCGATGAAGGGCATCAGCGGCGGCAACGGCAAGTCGATGAACATCCCGATCTCGGGCAGCGCCCCGCAGGGCTCGCTCAAGTGGGACATGCCGAAGGTGAAGCAGCTGGTGTCGCAGATCCAGAACGACGAGCCGGTCACGGTGACGTCGAGCCGCTGACCTCGCGGCACGGTCGGAAGAAGGGCCCGCCGGGCGCTCGCGGTCGAGCGCCCGGCGGGCCCTTTCCCAACCGCTCGCCTCGATCCGGACTCAGCTGCTCGGCTCGATCCGGTCTCAGTGGCTCGGCTCGATCCGGCTCCGCAGCTCCGGCCGGAGCGAGGCGTCCGCGGCGAGGCGGGCCAGTACCTCGCGGGTGTACGGCACGTCGTCCATGTACGTCAGCATCGACACCGCGTCCTCCGCGGCGGCGTCCCGCTCCACGTACCGCGCGGCGAGGTCCATCGCCCACGGAGTGAGGCAGGCGTTCCACTCGTACTCCAGCCGCCCGGTCCGTTCGAGGGCGGCGCCCGCGTACAGCGCCCGGATCCGGGTGAGCTGCCGCTCGGCGAAGTCCGCGGCATTGACGTCCAGTCCGAGCCACGCGCACTCGCTCCGCAGCTCGGCGATCCGCTCGCGCGTGACCAGCCTGGGATGCGGCATCAGGCCGCGCCGCACGAGCTCGACGTCGAACCACTCCGGGCGATCGGAGTAGTCGACCTCCTCGCCCTCGTCGTCGTAGGTCCAGTCGGCCGGCGGCTCCTGCCGGTCCAGGCGCTCCGCGGGCAGCAGTGCCTCCAGCACCCGGCGGAGGAGGTCGACGGTCTCCCGCGACTCCGTCTCCGGCCAGGCGACGCCGCCGTGCGCGGCGGCCGGCAGGTCCCGCACCACCTGCGGCAGCAGCGGCTCCTCGCCCTCGACGGGCTCACGGGCGCGGGCGTCGTAGTCGGGGTGGCGCAGCCGGATCAGCCACTCGCGTGCCCAGGCCCGGTCGTACGGGAGCACCGACGCGTCCCGCACCAGCCGCTGGAGGGCCGCCTCGCCGTCCGGGCGGCCGAGTCGGTGCAGGAAGCTCACCGCCTCGTGCGCCAGGAAGCCGGCCCGGACGCAGCGCTCGGCCAGCTCCACCGCCTCGGCCCGCTCGGCGGCGGACCGCAGCCCACCGTCCTCCGCCCGCCTCCCCAGACGCCACCACGCCTCGTACGTCGCCGAGGACAGCCGCTGCCTGCGCCCGCGGTGCTCGAACCGCGGCCGGAGCTCCGGCGACAGCGGCAGCTCGGGTTCCTCCAGGAACCGTTCGTACAGGTCGTGCAGTTCGTCGGTCCACCCGTACCAGTGCGGTGGCAGGGCGGCCAGCGCCTCCGCCACCGCGTCCAGGTCCGCGCGTTCGCTCATCAGGGCAGGTTACGGGCCATGACGATGCGCTGGACCTGGTTGGTGCCCTCGTAGATCTGGGTGATCTTGGCGTCGCGCATCATGCGCTCGACGGGGTAGTCGCGGGT
>NZ_JBEZNW010000056.1:0-34109 GCF_040653355.1 Streptomyces sp. NPDC047971
GGTGGGGTTATTTGTCCGTGGGCGCGGGCGGCCGCTTGTCTACCGCCCCCGCGGCCCCCCCGCCCGGCGGTCGCTCACCGTGTGCGGGTCAGTGCGCTCCGACACCGGTGAGGGACTTGACCTCCAGTTCCGCGTACTTGCCCTTGTCGGGCTCCTCCTTGGAGAGGAGGGAACCGAGCCAGCCGAGCAGGAAACCCAGCGGGATGGAGACGAGGCCCGGGTTCTCCAGCGGGAACCAGTAGAAGTCCACGCTCTTGAACATCGAGGTCGGCTTTCCGGAGACGACCGGCGAGAACAGCACCAGGACGACCGAGGAGATCAGACCGCCGTAGATCGACCAGAGCGCGCCCTGGGTGGTGAAGCGCTTCCAGAACAGGCTGTAGAGGATCGTCGGCAGGTTGGCGGAGGCGGCGACCGCGAAGGCGAGCGCGACCAGGCCGGCGACGTTCAGGTCGCGGGCGAGCGCGCCGAGCGCGATCGAGACGATGCCGATGAGGACGGTCGCCCAGCGGGCCGCGCGGACCTCCTCCTGCTCGGTGGCCTTTCCGCGCCGGATCACGTTGGCGTAGATGTCGTGCGCGAAGGAGGACGACGAGGCCAGCGTCAGTCCGGCGACGACCGCGAGGATGGTGGCGAAGGCGACGGCGGAGATGACCGCGAGCAGGATCGCTCCGCCGGTGGAGCCCGCGCCGCCACCGATCTCCAGGGCCGCGAGCGGCGCGGCGGTGTTGCCCGCCTTGTTGGAGGCGACGATGTCGCTGTTCTTCAGCAGGGCCGCGGCGCCGAAGCCGAGGACGATGGTCATCAGGTAGAAGGCGCCGATGATGCCGATGGCCCAGTTGACGGACTTACGGGCGGCCTTGGCGGTCGGCACCGTGTAGAAGCGGATCAGGATGTGCGGCAGGCCGGCGGTGCCCAGGACGAGCGCGATGCCGAGCGAGATGAAGTCCAGCTTCGAGATGCCGGAGACCCCGTACTTGAGACCGGGCTCCAGGAAGGCCGAGCCCTTGCCGCTGTTGGTGGCGGCCGCGCCCAGCAGGTCCGAGAGGTTGAAGTTGAACTTCCACAGGATGAGGAAGGTGATCAGGAGCGTGCCCGCGATGAGCAGGACCGCCTTCACCATCTGCACCCAGGTGGTGCCCTTCATGCCGCCGATGGTGACGTACACGATCATCAGCACGCCGACCAGGGCGACGATCGCGACCTTGCCGCCGTCGCTGGTGATGCCGAGCAGCAGCGAGACGAGCACGCCCGCGCCGGCCATCTGGGCGAGCAGGTAGAAGATCGAGACGACGATGGTGGAGGTGCCTGCGGCGGTACGGACGGGGCGCTGGCGCATCCGGTAGGCGAGGACGTCGCCCATGGTGAACCGGCCGGAGTTGCGCAGCGGTTCGGCGACCAGGAGGAGGGCGACCAGCCAGGCGACGAGGAAGCCGATCGAGTACAGGAAGCCGTCGTAGCCGAAGAGCGCGATGGCGCCGGCGATGCCGAGGAAGGACGCGGCGGACATGTAGTCGCCGGAGATCGCGAGGCCGTTCTGGAAGCCGGTGAACTGGCGCCCGCCGGCGTAGAAGTCGGCGGCGCTCTTGGTCTGGCGGCCGGCCCAGACGGTGATGAAGAGCGTGGCGACGACGAAGGCGCCGAAGAGGGTGATGATCAGCGTGCGGTGCTCACCGGTGGCGCTGTCCGCCGCGAGGAGAAGGGTGCTGCTCACGCGTCGGCCTCCTGCTCCATACGGGACTTGATGGCCTCGGCCTTCGGGTCGAGGCGGTTCGCCGCGTGCCGCGAGTAGAGCCAGGCGATGAGGAACGTGGTGGCGAACTGGCCGAGGCCGAGGACGAGCGCCACGTTGATGTTGCCGAAGAGCTTGGTCCCCATGAAGCCGCCCGCATAGTTGGAGAGCAGCACGTACAGCAGGTACCAGGCGATGAAGGCGACCGTCAGGGGGAACGCGAAGGAGCGGTAGGTGCGGCGCAGTTCGCCGAACTCCGCGCTCTCCTGCACCTCGACGAAGGCCGCCGTCGGCGGCTGGGCGGGGCCGGTGTGGGCGTCCGGGCCGCCCGGGGGCGGCGGCGGTGCTTCGGTAGCCACGGATTCTCCTCGCGACATCGGTGCGGTGGGCATGGACAAGGGGGCCTCGCTGGGGGGTGTGGGGACCGGCGCTCCCGGCGGAGCGCCTCCCCTGCACAACGGCACGGAGGGCGGGGCGACTCGGTTCACCGCGAAACTTCTTTCTTCCTGGATTTTCCTCCGGATCTGCAGGAAGTCGTCTGAACTCATTGATGGGCCGGGAAGATCAGCGATAACTTCACTCGTCATGCACCTGCCCGTCCGCAATCCGCGCGCGGGCAGTACATACGGATGATGTGGAGAACCCATGGCTCATCTGGGATCGAGACGCGGCCGAGTACTCGCTCTGCCTGCCGGTCTCGCGCTCACGGCCTCGCTCGGCTTCCTTCCGACCGGCGCATCCGCCGCGGTGGTGAGCGACGCCCCCGCGACGACCGCCGTCTCGACGGACGGTCCCAAGCTGTCGTACGTCGTGAACGTCGACGGGGGCCGCGGCACGGCCGCGTCGGTGAAGAAGGCGATAGCCGCGGCCGGTGGCACCGTGGTCATGTCCTATGACCAGATCGGCGTCATAGTCGTCCACTCGCAGAACCCCGAGTTCGCGAAGACGATCCGCAAGGCCCGCGGTGTGGTGTCGGCCGGTTCGACGCGCACCGCCCCGCTCTCCGTCCAGACCGACACCTCCGTCGGCGAGGGCGGCCAGGCGCTGACCGCGTCCGAGGCCACCTCCGCCGCGGCGCGTGCCACGGACGACCAGGACGCGCTCGAGCCGCTGCAGTGGGACCTGCCCGCCATCAAGGCGGACCAGGCGCACCGCAAGACGCTCGGCAGCAGGAACGTCACTGTCGGCGTCATCGACACGGGTGTCGACGACACCCACCCGGACCTGGCGCCGAACTTCGACGCCAAGGCGTCCGCCAACTGCGTCACCGGCAAGCCGGACATCACCCCCGGCTCGTGGCGTCCGAACCCGGGCGAGAGCGACCACGGCACGCACGTCGCCGGCACCATCGCCGCCGCCAAGAACGGCACCGGCATCACGGGTGTCGCGCCGGGCGTGAAGGTCTCGGGCATCAAGGTGTCCACCCCCGACGGCTTCTTCTACACCGAGGCCGTCGTCTGCGGCTTCGTGTGGGCGGCCGAGCACGGCGTCGAGATCACCAACAACAGCTACTACACCGACCCGTGGCTGTTCGCATGCAAGAACGACGCCGACCAGAAGGCGCTGATCGAGGCCGTCACCCGCGCCACCCGCTACGCGGAGCGCAAGGGCACGGTCAACGTGGCGGCGGCCGGCAACTCCGACATGGACCTGGCGTCGGACGAGCTCACGGACGCCACCAGCCCGAACGACACCACTCCGGTGACCCGGGTCATCGACCCGAAGGAGTGCCTGGACTACCCGGCGATGCTGCCGGGCGTGGTCACGGTCTCCGCGACCGGTGCCAAGGACCTGAAGGCCTCGTACTCGAACTACGGTGACGGTGTCATCGACATCGCGGCGCCCGGTGGCGACCGCACCGAGTACCAGACCCCGGACGCGCCGGCCGTCAACGGCCGGATCCTGTCGACCACGGTCAACGGCGGCTTCAACTACAAGGCCGGTACGTCGATGGCCGCGCCGCACGCCGCCGGTGTGCTCGCGCTGCTGAAGTCGACGCACCCGAAGGCGAGCCCGGCCGCGCTCAAGGCGATGCTGTACGCGCAGGCCGACGACCGCGCCTGCACCAACCCGTACGACATCGACGGTGACGGCGCCGTCGACGCCGTCTGCGAGGGCGGCAAGAGCAAGAACGGCTTCTACGGAGCCGGTCTCGTGGACGCGCTCGACGCGGTCAAGCGCCGCTAGGGACGGACGTTTCACGTGAGGGGCCCCGGTGTGGCATGCCACACCGGGGCCCCTTCGCATGGCACTGAGTGCCATCATGCGGGCATGGACAACACAGCGCGTACGGGTACGGAGTTGTTGTGGTCGGTCCTGGGCGGCGATCCCGCCCTGGTCGACCGGGTGTCGTTCGTCGGGACGTCGGGGCTGCTCGCCGCCCGGCTCCCCGTCATGGACCTGGCGCGCGCGACGGTCGCGGTGGCGGGACTCGCCGCGGTGGAGCGGGCCGGGCTGCCGGGGCCGGTGCGGGTGGACGACGACGCGGTCGCCACGGCCTTCGTGAGCGAGCGTCATCTGCGCGTGGACGGACGGGCGCCGGTCAGCTTCGCGCCGTTGTCCGGCTTCTTCCGGGCCGCCGACGGCTGGATCCGCACGCATGCCAACTACCCGCACCACCGGGCGGCGCTGGTGCGCGCCCTGGAGGTACGGGAGGAGTCGCCGGAGGCCGTCGGCGCGGCGATCGGGCAGCGCGGTGCCGAGGAGGTGGAGGCGGCCGTGTACGCGGCCGGGGGCCTTGCCGTCGCCGTACGCACGCCCGAGCGGTGGAGGGCGTCCGAGCAGGGCCGGGAGGTCGCCGCACGGCCTCTGTTGACGCGGGAGCGGCTGGACGAGGCTCCCCCGAGGCGGCGTTCGGGTCCGCTCCGGGTGCTCGACCTCACCCGGGTCATCGCGGGCCCGGTGGCGACCCGGACGCTCGCGTGGCTCGGCGCGGACGTGCTGCGGATCGACCCGCCGGGCAACCCCGAGCTGCCCGACCAGCACGCGGACACGGACATCGGCAAGCGGACGGCGGGGCTCGATCTGGACCGCCCCTCGGACCGGCGCGCCTTCGGCGAACTGCTCGACTCGGCCGACGTCCTGGTCACCGGTTACCGCCCCGGCGCCCTCGACCGCTTCGCGCTCCACAGGCCCGGTCTGGTGGTCGCGCGGCTCTCCGCGTGGGGTGACCACGGCCCCTGGGGCGGGCGGCGCGGCTTCGACAGCCTGGTGCAGGCGGCGACCGGGATCGCGGTGACCGAGGGCTCGGAGGAGAGGCCGGGCGTCCTGCCCGCGCAGGCGCTGGACCACGGCACGGGCTACCTGCTCGCGGCGGCCGTGCTGCGCTCCCTCACCGAGCAGGACAGGGACGGCGGCACCCGTCTCGTACGGCTGGCGCTGGCGCAGACGGGGCACTGGCTGACGCACACGCTGCCGCGGTACGAGCCCGAGCGGTACCTCACGGAGACGGACGGCCCGCTGGGCCGGCTGCGGCATGCGCTGTCGCCCGTCTCGTACGAGGGCGGCCCGGCGGGCTGGTCGCGGCCGCCGGGCCTTCAGGGTGGGGACGAGCCCGAGTGGCTCGGGGCCTGAGCGGCGCGACGGCCCCTACGGCGTGACGAGGACCTTCAGCGCGGTGCGCTCGTCCATCGCCTTGTAGCCGTCCGGGACCCCGTCGAGGCCGACGGCGAGGTCGAAGACCGGCGCCGGGTCGATGGTGCCGTCGAGGATGTCCGGGAGCAGCTCGGGGATGTACGCGCGGACCGGTGCCACGCCGCCGCGCAGCGCGATGTTCCGGTCGAACATGACGGAGAGGTCGAGCCCCGTGCCGCTGCCGTGCGGGACGCCGACGTATCCGATGGAGCCGCCGTCGCGGGCGATCGCGACGGCGGTCCGCATCGACTGCTCGGTGCCGACCGCCTCGATCACGGCGTGGGCGCCGTGGCCGCCGGTGAGTTCGCGGACGGCGGCCTCGGCGGCCTCGCCGCGTTCGGCGACGACGTCGGTGGCGCCGAAGGTCCGGGCGATGTCGGTACGGGCGGTGTGGCGGCCGAGGGCGATGATCCGCTCGGCGCCGAGGCGCTTGGCGGCGAGGACTCCGCACAGGCCGACGGCGCCGTCACCGACCACGGCGACCGTCGAGCCCGCGCGGACACCGGCGCCGAGGGCGGCGTGGTGTCCGGTGCCCATCACGTCGGAGAGCGCGAGGAGAGCGGTCAGCAGGTGGTCGTCGGAGGCCGCCTCCGCGGGCAGCTTGACGAGGGTGCCGTCGGCGAAGGGCACCCGCACGGCCTCGCCCTGGCCGCCGTCGGAGCCGACGGAGCCCCAGAATCCGCCGCTCGGGCAGGAGGTCTGCAGGCCCTCGGCGCAGTACTCGCAGGTGCCGTCGGACCAGACGAAGGGGGCGACGACCAGGTCACCGGTGCGGAAGCCGGAGACGTCGGGGCCGGCCGCCTCCACGACGCCCAGGAACTCGTGGCCGATGCGCTGGCCGGGCTGCCGGGCGGACTCGCCGCGGTAGGCCCACAGGTCGCTGCCGCAGATGCAGGCGCGCAGGACCCGGACGACGACGTCCGTCGGGTCCTGGATCACCGGGTCGGGCACGTCCTCCACGCGCATCTCGAACGGGGCATGGATGGTGGTGGCGCGCATGGCGGACGGTCCTCGCTGTCAGTCGGTAGTACGACGTTCACCGTACTCCGCCTTCAGCGCTCCCGCGGTCAGCAGGCACTGGGCGGCGACATAGGTGGCCATGATCCAGAAGTCGGGAGCGGGCGGCCGGGGCCAGCCGGCGAGACCGGTCGCGATGAGCGTGTCCGAGAGCAGGAAGAGCGCTCCGCCCGCGCCCGCGGCGAGCCCCAGGGCGCTCGACCGGTAGGCCGTCGCGGCCAGCAGGAACGAGTAGCCGGCGACGGGTATCCGCAGCTCGGCGGGGAGATCGGGCCACAGGAGCACGACGGTGCCGAGGAGGACACCGGTGTACACGATCCCGAGGGGGACGGACGTACGCCGTCGTCCGAAGAGCACGAGGTAGCAGCCGTGGCCGGCGGCGAAGGCGCCCATGCCGGCGAGGAAGGCGCCGTCGGCGTCGGAGAGCAGCAGGACGTCTCCGGCCCAGCCGAGGAGCAGCGCGGCGAGCAGGAGTCTCGGGGCGCCCCGGGTCGCGGCGTAGGCGGCGAGGAGCGGCAGCAGCAGCGGTTTGGCGATCAGGTGCCCGAGCTCGGCGCCCGCGAGGAGGGAACCCAGGTCGACGGCGACGGCGAGCGCGAGGGCGACGAGGAGGCCGCGGGAGAGTGCGCCGGCGGCGGGTCGGGGCGCCGCGGCGAGGGCGGTGCGGGCGCTCACGCGGCGGGCTCGGCGGTCGGCGCTGCCGCGGGGCCCACGGCTTTCCCGGCGACGGGTCCGGCGACGGGTCCGGGTGTGGCGGCGGGCTGCCATCCCGGCCCCCGGAAGACCCGCCCGGCGCGCTCGCGCCAGCCGGTCGCGGCCCGGAGGTCACGGGCGATGGCGGCGTACTCGTGGGTGGCCACGCGCAGCGGGTTGTACGTCTCGATGTTCTTGGTGAGCCCGAAGACGGGCCGCTCGGTCTCGGCGACCCAGGAGCCGAACATCCGGTCCCAGAGGATGAGGATGCCGCCGAAGTTCCGGTCCAGGTATCCGCCCTGGGAGGCGTGGTGGACGCGGTGGTGCGAGGGCGTGTTGAGGACGTACTCGAAGGGCCTGGGCAGCTTGTCGACGCGCTCGGTGTGGATCCAGAACTGGTAGACGAGGTTGACCGAGGAGCAGAAGGCGAGGGCGGCCGGGTGGACGCCGAGCGCGATCATCGGCAGATAGAAGGGCCACGACGTGGCACCGGTCCACGGCTGGCGCAGCGCGGTGGAGAGGTTGAACCTGCGGCTGCTGTGGTGCACGACGTGGGAGGCCCACAGGATCCGGATGACGTGGTGGCCGCGGTGCGACCAGTAGTAGCAGAAGTCCTGCGCCAGCAGCATGAGCGGGATCGTCCACCACAGGAGGGGGACGCGGAGCGGGGTGAGCTCGTACACCGCGGTGTAGATCGCGATGATCGGGATCTTCCACAGGAGGTCGAAGAAGAGGCTCCCGAGCCCCATGCCGATGCTGGTGGCGGCGTCCTTGGCCTCGTACCCGGCGGCTTCCTCGTCGGGATGGAGCCGGTAGCTGACCATCTCGACGACGGTGAGCAGGACGAACGCCGGTATGGACCAGAGCACGACATCGGGCAGGTTCGGCATGGCGATGACGGTAGGGGCGCGGGTCGGGACGGGCTAGACGCCGTCACCACAAGCATGCGAGACGACTTGTCAGCAAGCTTTGGCACCTTCCGACAACGGGGCGGTCGGCGACGCCCTCCCACCGCGGCGGTCAGACCCCCGCCGCTCCCAGCAGGGACCCCGCCCCGTACGTCACCGCCATCGCCAGCGCGCCGCCGGCCGTGTTGCGCAGGACCGCCCGGGGCGGTGGGGCCGCGCCCAGGCGGGCACTCCACCAGCCGGTGAGGGCGAGGGCGGCGAGGACCGAGAGGACCGTGACCCAGAGGCGGACCGGGGCGGGCGGGAGGACGATCGCGAGGAGGGGGAGCGCTGCTCCGACCGTGAAGGCGAGGAAGCTGGCACCGGCCGCGTGCCAGGGGTCGGTGAGCCGGTCGGGGTCGATGCCGAGCTCCACGCGCGCGTGGGCGCGCAGGGCGTCGCGTTCGGTGAGCTGTTCCGCGGCCTCACGGGCGACGTCCGGCGAGAGGCCGCGGGCGGCCAGGAGGTCCGTCAGTTCGGCGAGTTCGGCCTCGGGCTGTTCGCGCAGTTCGCGCCGTTCCGCGGCGAGGGCCGCCTTCTCCGAGTCGCGCTGGGTGGAGACCGACACGTACTCCCCCGCCGCCATCGACATCGAACCGGCGAGGAGACCGGCCAGGCCCGCCGTGAGCAGTGCGGCCCGGGACTCCGTCGCACCGGCGACTCCCACGACGAGGCCCGCGGTGGAGACGACGCCGTCGTTGGCTCCGAGGACGGCCGCCCGGAGCCAGTTCAGACGGGTGCCGAGACCGCCGCCGTGGGCTTCGTCGTGGGTGGGTGGTTCAGTCACCCCGGGAGGTTCTCACCCGGGCCCTCACCAGACGCGGACCGACCCGCCCGGGGCGAAGGCGGGGCTCGTGGCGTCCGCGGGGACCTCCTTGAGGGGCTCGGCGATCTCCTCGACGGCGGGACCGTGCACGGCCGCCAGGGAGTCCAGGAACGGCAGGTCGAAGCCGTAGACCCGGGCCGCGTTGCCGCCGACCATCGCCGCGACCTCCTCCCTCGGCAGCCCGGCGTACGCGATGCGGAGACCTTCGCGGGAGTACGGGGTCGTGCCCTCGTCGTGCGGGTAGTCGCTGCCCCACATGATCTTGTCGAGGCCGATCCGGTCGCGCAGCGGGACCTCGTGCGGGCGCATGAAGCTCGCGCCGACGAAGCAGTTGTCCCGCCAGACCTCGCTGGGCCCCTTGCCCATGGACTCGGCGAGGCCGGCTCCGAACTTGGACTCGGCGGTGGCGGCCCGCGAGGCCGCCGCGACCAGGCGCGCGTGGTAGTAGTCCAGCATGTCCATGACCCCGGGGATCCATCCCGAGCCCTGCTCGGTCAGGACGAGCTTCAGCGCCGGGTGGCGGCGGAACGCGCCGCCGAAGACGAGGTGCCACAGCGCCCGGTGCGAGAACCAGGTCGTCTCCACCATGAACACCGCACGCGCGGCGGGTTCGTCGCCGAGCGGCGGCGAGGCGGAGCCGCCGTGGTGGTTGACGGGGACGTCCAGCTCCGCGCAGACCGCCCAGATCGGGTCGTACGTCTGCGAGTAGAGCTCGGGGATCCCGCTGCCGGGCGGCGCGCCGGGCAGGAGGATGCCGCCGGTGAGGCCCGCCTCCCTGGTGCGGCGGATCTCCTTCACCGCCTCGTCGACGTCGTTGAGGAGGATCTGCGCCACGCCGGCCCTGCGCCCGGGCGCTTCCGCGCAGAACTCGGCCAGCCAGCGGTTGTGGGCGCGCAGCCCGGCCCAGCGCTGCTCGAACTCCGCGCGGGTCGGCGCCGGGGCCATCAGGGAGGCGGAGGGGAAGAACGGCGGGATGGTGTTGGGGAAGACGACCTCCGCGACGATCCCGTCCGCCTCCAGCTCGCGCAGCCGCCGCCCCGAGTTCCAGTTGCGGTCGGCGGTGTCGGCGAGCAGGTCCTCGTAGGGGTTGACGTAGCCGGCCGCCCAGGCGTCGAAGTCGTCGTGGTGCCTCTTCTCCAGGTACGGCTTGTAGTCGAGCAGGTCGGCGCCCGCGTGGCAGTCCGCCGAGATGACCGTGTAGCGGTCCATCAGCTCACCCCCAGGGCGGGGAAGTCGTGGTCCGTGAGCCAGTGGCGCCCGACGTCGCGGGAGCGCGCCCAGGACGCCTCCACGGCCGCCTGGTCGGGCGACTGGCCCAGTTCGGCGGGGGTGGGACCGATCCGCCTGGCGATCGGCTCCAGTTTCGGGACGTCGAATCCGAAGACCTCGGCCGCGGCGAGGCCCAGCATCCGGCGCGTCTCCGCCACCGGGATGTCGTGGAAGGTGTTCCGCAGCCACGCGCGCGTGTTGGGCCAGGTCCCCTCCGGGTGCGGGAAGTCGGAGCCCCAGAGGATGTTGTCCACGCCGATCTCGTACCGCTGGGCCAGCTCGCGCCGCTTGGTGTTGGTGGCGCAGACGAAGACCTGGCGGTCCAGGTACTCGCTCGGCGGCCGCCTGAGTTCGGCGAACGGGGACAGTTTCTTGCCGCCGTGCGCGCCCAGGTAGAGCCGGTCCATGAACCAGAGCAGGTTCGGCAGCCACCAGCAGCCGGACTCGGCGACGCCGAACCTCAGTCCCGGGTGGCGCTCGAAGACCCCGGACCAGAGCAGGAACCACAGCGGCCTCGCGGGCCACCAGGTCACCTCGCTGACGTAGATGCCGAGATGGTCCCCGTACTCCTCGCGCGGAGCGGCGCCGGAGTGGGTGACCAGCGGCATCCCCGTCTCGGCGGCCGCCGCCCAGACGGGGTCGTAACGCCGGTCGTGGTACGGCTCCTTGTCCACCCACATGGAGGGGATCATCAGCGCCCCGAGCCCCGACTCCTTGGCCCGGTGGATCTCGGCGACGACCTTCGACGGCTCGGCCGTGATCGGCAGCAGCGCCACCCCGCAGTGCCGCTCGGGGTTCTGCCCGACGAACTCGGCCAGCCAGCGGTTGTGCGCCTGCGCGCCCGCCATGCCGAGCTCCGGGTCCTGGTCGCCGGAGAGCCCGAGGCCGACCCCGAAGGGCGCCGCGGTCTGGCTGTCGACGGCGTCCGCGTCGGGGAAGACGACCTCGGCGGCCACACCGTCCCCGTCGAGCTCCTTGAGCCGCTGGGCGGCGTCCCAGCCGCCCCGCAGCCCTTCCTCGTTGTCGCTGAACCACTTGTTCGCGAACGCCTCGTTGCGGACCCCGAGCCGGGTCATGGCCTCACGCCGGGCGTCCCGTCCGGCGAGGAAGTCGTCGAAGGCGCGGTGGAAGCGGGCGTCCAGATAGGGCCGGTAGCGCTCGGTGGGCAGACCGGCGTGGCAGTCGGAGGAGATGATCAGATACGGGTCGTTCGGATCGGACATCACTGCCCCCTCAGTCGAGAATGAAGTTCTCCAGGTACGACGGGTCGGCGCGGTCGAGCATGGACCGCGAGCGCGCCCGGATCTGCCGGTCGCTGTGCTCGCTCGCCGGGAGCATCCAGAACCGGTCGGCGCGGATCCCGTCGACGACGTGCTCGGCGACCTCCTCGACGGGGGTGAAGGCGACCTCGTGCCCGGCGTCCTTCATGGCCGCCTCCCACTGGTCGAGGCTGCGGTACGGGGTCCTGCGCGGCCGCTCCTTGGCGTACCGCTCGGGCCTGTTGCGGTGCGACTCCCACAGGCCGGTGCGCAGCATGTGCGGGCCGGGGAAGAGCACGGACGCCCCCACGCGCGCGTGCTCCGCCTTCAGGTGCGCGTACAGGGACTCGGTCATGGTCACCACGGCCGCCTTGGTGACGGCGTACACGGAGGCGGTGGGCAGCGGGGCGATCCCGCCGTCGCCGGAGGAGGTGTTGACGACGTGCCCCGGCTCGCCGCCGGCGATCATGCGCGGGACGAACGCCTGGATGCCGTGGAAGACTCCCCAGACGTTGACGGAGAAGGCCCATTTCCAGTCGTTGGGCTCGTGCTCCCACATGCGGCCCTCGGCGCCGGAGCCGACGCCGGCGTTGTTGCAGAGGACGTGGACGGCGCCGAAGGTGTCGTACGCGGCGTCCGCGAAGGCCCGTACGGAGTCGGGCTCGCTGACGTCGACGGTACGGGCGAGGATCCGGGCGCCCTCCTCCCTCAGTTCGCCGGCGGCCTTGGCGAGCGCGGCGTCCTCCACGTCGCCGAGGACGACGGCGAGCCCCTCGGCGGCGAAGCGGCGGGCCATCGCCAGCCCGATGCCGCTCGCCGCTCCGGTGACGACGGCGACCTGGCCCTGACGCAGCTCCATCACACGCTCCCTTCCGGCGGGCCGTCGAGGATCTGCTGCGGGTCGTCGTACCGCTGGTGGATGTACGGCAGGAGGGCCTGGGCGCTGACCCGCTCCACGACCCGGCCCTTCTGGTCGGTGGTCTTCTCGCCGATGGTGATCTCGACGATCCGGCGGACGGCGAGGTCGGCGACGGGGTCGTACATGGACTCGCGCAGGACGACGTCCCCGGTGATCCGCTCCAGCCTGCGGACCTTCTCGGCGCGGACGCAGTGGACCAGGACCGGGTCGGCGTCGAAGCCGGTGCCGTCCACGCCCGGCAGGAACTTGAAGTAGAAGTCGGTCTTCTCCGCGGGTTCGGGGAGCGGCAGCGGGCCGGAGACCGCTCCGCGCACCTCGACGAAGTCGATGCCGTGCCGTCCGAGCGAGGCATGCACGACGAGCCCGTCGCGTTCGACGACGACGTCGCCGAGCTTCTTCGGTTCGCCGAAGACCTCGCGGCCGCCGATGAGGGCGCGCTCCAGGGTCATCGGCATGACGAGCGGATACCAGCCCTCCTGGTCGCCGTGGGCGGCGGCGACGGCGACCGAGCCTGCGCCGAGGGGGTAGCCGGGCAGGTCGACCTGGGAGATGTTGGCCCGTACGAGGGGCCGTTCGGTGGGTTTCAGCGGGGGCGGCAGGACGGCCGCCACCACGTCCGGATCGGTCTCCCATACGGCGACCACTCCGGTGGACCAGATGTCGGGGAGCTTCGCGCTCTTCGTGCGGGCCGCCGTGATCTCGGCGTCGGTGCGCGCCCCGTACCGTACTCGTGCCATGGACGTACCACCCTTCAGCGGGTCGGGTCTGTAACACAGTTACACCGGCGGCGATGAAGGGTAAAGAGCCGTGCAGGCAACAGAGTTGGGGGATCTCATGGCGCGCACCGCACTCACCCGCGAGGAGGTGCTGGAGGCCGCCGCCGCTCTGGTGAAGCAGCACGGCCCGGACGCCCTGACCATGCGCAGGCTCGCCGCCGAACTCGGCACGGCGGTCACCTCGATCTACTGGCACGTCGGCAACCGGGAGTCCCTGCTGGACGCGCTGGTCGAGCGGACGGTCGCCGACCTCTCCGCGATCACCCCGCGCGGCCGCACCCCCGCCGCCCGGATCGTCTCGGTGGCGCGCGCGCTCCGCCGGGATCTGCGGGCGCGCCCGCACCTGGTGGCGATGGTGCACGAACGGGGCCTGACGGAGCGGATGTTCCTGCCCGCCCAGCGCGCCCTGGCCCACGAGGTGCATGCGGCGGGACTGCGCGGCGCCCGGGCGGCGGAGGCGGTCCGGGCCGTCCAGGTCCAGGTCGTCGGCCATGTCCTGGTCGAGCGCAACCGCGAGCGGGCACCGGTCCAGTCGCCCGGCGAGGTGGAGCTCTGGCGGTCCGAGACGACCGACCCGCCGGATCCCGCCCTCAGCCGCGCGCTGGCGGCCCCGGTCGACCCGGAGCGGCTCTTCACCACCTCCGTACGGGCCCTGGTGGACGGCCTGTTGAGGATCCCCGACGGGAGCCGGGCGGAACCTGGCGACGAGACCCCGGCGGCTCCTCACGACGGGATCCCGGATTAATTCGGTGGCACGCGCGCGTGGGGCCGCCCTAGGGTGAGTCCCACGCGGGGACGGCTCCGCAAGCGTGCTTCCTTCTCTCTTTTCTACGACACCCGTAGCGCGCTCACTCTCCGTCTCCCGCCCCACTCTTCCCCTCCCTTCTGGAGATCCCTTTTTGTCTGTGGTGTCGTCCGTCCTGCTCCGCCGTCTCCGCACGGTCTACGTCGATCAGGCCGGGCACCGCCCCGGCGACCCTTCCACCGCCGAAGGGCTCACCGCCCTGGAGGCGGAACTCCTGGACCGGGGCTTCGCCCTCACCGCCGAGCTGCGCGCCGCGCTGGCCCGGCTCGGACCGGCCGGGCTCGCGGACGCGGGCCGTCAGCTCCTCGGCCGGCTCGACGCCGAACTGGGCGTGGACCGACCGCACATGCCGCTGTTCCGGTCCTTCCCGGCCTCTGTTCCCGACGACACGTCCGCGCTGTACGTCGACCGGGTCTTCACCCTGCTGCTGCAGTGGCCGGCCCAGCCGTGCGTGCTGTGCGGCACCGCCGGCACCGTCCACGCCGTCTCCCCCTGCGCCCACCTGGTGTGCGGGCGCTGCTGGGACGGCGCCGAGTACAGCGGCTGCCCGATCTGCCACCGTCGCGTCGACCCGGACGACCCCTTCCTGAAGCCGACCGCCGCCCCCACCGAGGACACCGAGGACGAGGAGAAGGAGTCCTCGGCCGGTCCGCTGCGGCTGCTGGCGTTCGGCCGCGACCTGCCCGCCGACGTGGTCACGGCCCTGCTGACCCTGCTGGCCCGGCGCACTCCGCTCTCCCCGAGCGACCGCGACGACCTGAAGGTGCTCCTCGCCCACACGCCGGCCACGCTCGACTGGCTGCCCGAGGACATCCCCGTACGGGAGACCAAGGCCCTGCTCCTGGGCACCCTGTGGCTCGACCGGACCACCCGTGCGGCCGTGGAAGCCGAGCTGGACCGCCGACTGACCACCGCCACCGACGTCCTGCGGCTGCTGGCCGTCCGGTCGGGCGGAGAGGCCGACCTCCTGGAGCCCAGGCGCTTCCTGTCGCTGCCGCGCCCGCTGCGCCGCCGGCTCCTCGCCGTCCTCGACGGGCTCGACACGACGTCGCTGGTCGAGGACCTGCTGCGCCATCCCGGTCTGTGGAAGAAGGCCGCCGAGATCCTCCACCCGTACGAGCGGCACGCCCGGCACCCCCGGGCGGCCATGGCCTTCGCGGTGCTGCGCGGCACCTCGGTCGAGACCGGGGACGACCCGCTGGGCAAGGCCCTGCTGCGGACCGCCGCCGAGCACCCGCACGTCGTACGGGTCGACGGCCTCCGCCTCAAGCCGCACACCTGGTCGTCCCGCGTCGAGACGGCCCTGGCCGAGCGGGACCCCGACACCGCGCTCACGCTGCTGGCGCAGCGCCCCGGCGAACTGGTGCGCCGCCTCGACCACCTGCTGCGGCTGTACGGCTCCGCCACCCTCCCCGCGCGCGTGGCCGAGACGCTGCGCCGCGCCCTGCCCGGCGCGGGCCCCGGCCCGCTGCTCTCGGCGCTCGGGCGGCTCCGGATCCGTCATCTGCCGGGCGAGCGGCGGGTGTTCTTCCCGCGCGGCCGGGTCACGCACGCGTACACGACCGACGACCTGCGCCCGCCCCTGCCGGCCACGCTCACCGAGGAGGTCTGCGCCCTGCTGGAGCGCGAGGCGCTCCGCCGGCTCGGCGCGGCGTCCCGGTTCGACGTCGCCGTCCTGGACGAGGGGCTCTCCGGGCTCGCGGTGCCGTCCGCGGAAGGGGCCGCGGTCAAGGCCCTGGTGTCGGTGCCGCGCGGCTCGACGCAGCCGCTGCCCCGGGGCGAGGTCCTGCGCATGTTCCTGCACTGGACCCAGCCGCCGAAGACCCGGGTCGACCTGGACCTGTCCGTCGCGCTCTTCGACGCGGAGTGGTCCTACGTCGGGCTCTGCGACTACACCAACCTCGTCTACGGCAGGCGGGCCGTCGTCCACTCCGGTGATCTGACCTCGGCCCCGGCCCCCGCGGGCGCGACCGAGTACGCCGATCTCGACCTGGCACGGCTCGCCGACGCCGGCGTGCGCTTCGCCATGCCGATCGTCCTCAGCTACAACAACGTGCCGTTCGAACAGCTCCTGGACGCCTTCGCCGGTTTCATGGCGCTCCCTTCGAGGGAGGGCAGGAACGCGGAGTACGACCCGCGGACGGTGCGCCAGCGGTACGACCTCGTGGGCGACGCCCGGCTCCACGTGCCGATGCTGGTCGACCTGGAGCACCGCACCTTCCTCTGGACGGACCTGCACCTGCCGCCCTCCGAAGGCTTCCAGAGCGTGTCCGCGCACAGCGCGGACCTGGGCCGGGTCGGCAGGGATCTGCACCAGTACTTCACCGCCGGCCGGACGACGCTCTGGGACCTGGCCGTCTGGCATGCCGCCGCGCGCACGGACCGGGTCGTGGTGCTGCGGCGCGGGCACGAGCGTGCCGACGAGGTGTGGGAGTACGCGCGGCGTCCCGGCGAGGAGGCCGGGCCGTTCGCGGACCGGATCCGTACGGCGGGGGTCCCAGAGCGGCGGCGGACCGCGGAGGACGGGCGGGAGACGGCGGCCCGGGCGGCGAACGGCAGGAACGCGTTCCTCGCCCTCCTGGACGGCGACGTCGTGCCCGAGGACGTGACGGGCACGGTCTACCGTCTGCTGCCCGGACCGGTGGACGGCTGCGGGCTCGAACAGGCGGCGGCCGGGGACCTGGTGGCCCTGCTGGGGTGAGCGGGGCGGGCCGTCCCGGGTGAACTCGCCCGCGCGAGCGGCGTCCTGGCCGCGGCGAGCGGGATCGGCGTCAACACGGTGACCGGAATCCGGCACCCGAGTGGACACCGGGGGCGGCGTTGTCGGCGTCGGCCCGTATTCTCAGTGACCATGCTTGACGACCGTACGACAGCAGCGACGTGGCCGGCCGCCTACCCACAGGGGTACGCGGTCGTCGACGTGGAGACCACCGGACTCGCCCGCGACGACCGGATAGTGTCGGCTGCCGTCTACCGGCTCGACGCCCAGGGCAATGTCGAGGACCACTGGTACACGCTCGTCAACCCGGAGCGGGACCCGGGGCCGGTCTGGATCCACGGACTGACCTCCGACCTGCTGGAGGGCGCGCCGCTCTTTCCGGAGATCGCCGCCGAGTTCTCCGCCCGGCTCGACGGCAGGGTCCTGGTGGCGCACAACGCCATCTTCGACTGGCAGATGATCGCCCGGGAGTACGCGCGGGCCGAGCGCACCGCGCCGGTGCGGCAGCGGCTGTGCACGATCGCCCTCTCCAAGGAGCTCTCGCTTCCGCTGCCCAACCACAAGCTGGAGTCGCTGGCCGCGCACTACGGCGTGGTCCAGCAGCGGGCGCACAACGCACTGGACGACGCCCGCGTGCTGGCGGAGGCCTTCCGCCCGAGTCTGCACACGGCCGCCGAGCGGAACGTACGGCTGCCGCTGCTGGAGTGCCGGCCGCTGACGGAGTGGGCGTCCACGCCCGCCGCGCCGCGGATCGGCCACCAGGCCTCGTACCACGCGAACAGCTGGCGCCCCTCACGGAAGCGGCCGCCGTGCCCGCACCCCAACCCCGGGCGCTACGAAACGGACAAACCGCTCAAGCAGGGGATGCGGGTGGCGTTCTCGGGCGACACCTCCATCGACCGCGAGCTGCTGGAGGACCGCGCGTTCGACGCGGGGCTCCACATCGCCGGCAGCGTGTCCCGGCTGACGAGCCTGCTGGTCACCAACGACCCCGACGCCGCGACCTCCAAGACCGTGAAGGCGAAGTCCTTCGGCACGCCGATCGTCGACGAGGCGGCCTTCACCCAGTTGCTGCGGGACGTGGCCCCGGCAGACGGGTGACGCGCCGGGCGTGCCGCCGACGCTTCACCGGGCGCGCGTCGCACCCTGTGGCGCATGGCACGTTGTGAGGTCTGCGGAAACGATTACGGCATGTCCTTCGAGGTGCACGCGCAGGGCGCGGTGCACGTCTTCGACTGCTTCTCCTGCGCCATTCACCGCATGGCGCCCATCTGTGAGCACTGCAAGGTGCAGATCATCGGCCAGGGCGTCGAGGTCGAGGGCAGCTGGTACTGCGGCGGGCACTGCGCCCGCGCGGAGGGAAAGGTGGGCATCGTCGATCACGTCTGAGCCACGGTCGCCCCGGGCGACCGGAACCCCCGTGCGTGCACCCCATGACCACAGTTGTACGGTCATGGGGTGTACCGCTTCCTGTTGTCCCGGCAGTGGGTGATCCTCACCCTCATCGCCCTCGCCCTCGTCCCGACGATGGTCGAGCTGGGCTTCTGGCAGTTCCACCGGCACGAGCGCCGCGTCGCCCAGAACGCCCTGATCGAGGAGAACCTGAAGGCGGAGCCGCTCCCCATCGAGAAGCTCACCTCCCCCGGTCACACCGTCCCGCGCGCCGACTACTGGCGCCGGACCACCGCCACCGGCACCTACGACACCGCGCACGAGGTCGTCGTCCGGCGCCGCACCAACGCCGACGACCGCCAGGGTGTGATGGTGCTCACCCCGCTGGTCCTGAAGGACGGCCGGATCGTCCTGGTCAACCGCGGCTGGGTGCCGGCCGCCGCGGACCAGAAGGCGTACCCCGAGGTGCCGCCCGCGCCCGAGGGCGAGGTCACCGTCACCGGCCGTCTCAAGGCCGACGAGACGACCGACGCCAGCGGCATCAAGGACCTGCGCGGACTGCCGGACCGTCAGGTGATGCTGATCAACAGCGCCCAGCAGGCCGAACTGCTGGGCCGCGAGGTCCTCGGCGGCTACCTGGAGCAGACGGCACCCGAGCCCGCCGGGAACACCCCCGAGCTGGTCCCGGAGCCCGACCACGACTCGATCGGCGCACACATGGCGTACGCCGTGCAGTGGTGGCTCTTCGCGTTCGGCGTGCCGGTCGGCTGGGTCGTCCTGGTGCGTCGTGAGAAGCGCGACCGGCAGGCCGCGGCGGACACCGAAGGGGGCGCGGACACCCCGGAGCCCGCCCCGGCCGCCGTCTAGGAACTTCGGGTCGGCCGGACGAGTTCCGGCTCAGCCGCCTCTCTGATTGACCGTCGCCTCTTCCGGGAACACGCCAGAGCGTGACGCAAAGTATCGACGACTACGCCCTCATCGGTGATCTGCAGACGGCCGCCCTCGTCGGCCGTGACGGGTCGATCGACTGGCTGTGTCTGCCGCGCTTCGACTCGGCCGCCTGCTTCGCCGCGCTGCTCGGCGACCAGGACAACGGTCACTGGCGCATCGCGCCCAAGGACGCCACGACCTGCACCAGCCGGGGCTACGCGGGCGACTCCCTCGTCCTGGAGACCTACTGGGAGACCCGCACCGGCACCGTGAAGGTCGTCGACTTCATGCCGCAGCGCGACAAGGCCCCCGACGTGATGCGGATCGTGGAGGGCGTCAGCGGCAGCGTCGAGATGACCGCGGCGCTGAGGCTGCGCTTCGACTACGGCTCGATCGTGCCGTGGGTACGGCGCAGCGAGGGCCATCGAGTGGCCGTGGCGGGGCCCGACTCGGTCTGGCTGCGCAGCGACCCGCCGGTGAAGACCTGGGGTCAGCAGTTCGCCACCTGGTCGTCGTTCACGGTCGAGGAGGGCGAGAAGGTGGCGTTCGTGCTCACCTGGCATCCCTCGCACGAGCCGCGTCCCGATCTGATCGACCCGTACGGCGCGCTGGAGGACTGTCTGCGGGACTGGCGCGACTGGTCGGCCCGCTGCGCCTACGAGGGGCCGTACCGGCAGGCGGTGCTGCGCTCGCTGATCACGCTCAAGGCGCTCACGTACGCGCCGACGGGCGGCATCATGGCCGCCCCCACCACCTCGCTCCCGGAGGAGCTGGGAGGCGTACGGAACTGGGACTACCGCTCCTGCTGGCTGCGCGACTCGACGCTCACGCTCGGCGCGCTGCTGGCGGCCGGCTACGTCGACGAGGCGGAGGCGTGGCGCGACTGGCTGCTGCGGGCGGTGGCGGGCGATCCGGCCGATCTCCAGATCATGTACGGGCCGGGCGGAGAGCGGCGACTGCCCGAGATGTCGGTGCCCTGGCTGAGCGGCTACGCGGGCTCGGCTCCGGTGCGGATCGGGAACGCGGCGGTGGACCAGTTCCAGCTCGACGTGTACGGCGAGGTCATGGACTCGCTCCACATGGCACGGGAAGCGGGGATCCCCGCAGAGCCGCATGCCTGGAACCTGCAGCTGAGCCTGCTGGGCTTCCTGGAGTCGTGCTGGCGGAATCCGGACGAGGGGCTGTGGGAGGTGCGCGGGCCTCGCCGCCACTTCGTGCACTCGAAGGTCATGGCCTGGGTCGCCGCCGACCGTGCGGTGCGCGCGTTCGAGGCGGATCCGTCGCTGCGCGGGGACGCGGCGCGGTGGCGGGTGATGAGGGACGAGATCCACGCCGAGGTGTGCGCGAAGGGGTACGACCCGGAGCGCAACACGTTCACCCAGTCGTACGGCTCGCGGGAGCTGGACGCGGCGACGCTGCTGATTCCGCGGGTGGGGTTCCTGCCGCCGGACGATCCGCGGGTGGTGGGGACGGTCGACGCGGTGCGCGAGGAGCTGACGCACGGCGGGTTCGTCCGCCGCTACAGCACCGAGGGGAGCTCCGTCGACGGCCTGCCCGGCAGCGAGGGGACGTTTCTCGCCTGCTCCTTCTGGCTCGCGGACGCGCTGCGGATGATCGGGCGGGAGGACGAGGCGCGGGAGCTCTTCGAGCGCCTGCTCGCCCTCCGCAACGACGTGGGGCTCCTGGCGGAGGAGTACGACCCGGTGGCGCGGCGGCAGCTGGGCAATTTCCCGCAGGCGTTCAGCCACATCGGCCTGGTGGGCACCGCCCTCGCGCTGCCGTGGAAGGACGCGGCAGGATAGGGCCATGGATCTTGGACTGAAGGACCGTGTGTACGTGGTGACCGGCGCGACGCGCGGGCTCGGCCGGGCGTCGGCCGAGGCGCTGCTCGCCGAGGGCGCGAAGGTGCTGATCACCGGGCGGGACGAGAAGACGGTGGCCGAGGCGGCCGCGGAGCTGGGCCCGGACGCGGCCGGCCTGGCCGCCGACAACGCCGACCCGGAGTCGCCCGCCCGGCTGATCGCCGAGGCGCGCGCCCGCTTCGGGGGCTTCGACGGCATCCTCGTCAGCGTCGGCGGTCCCGCTCCGGGCTTCGGCGCGGACAACAGTGACGAGCAGTGGACCTCGGCGTTCGACACGGTCTTCCTGGGGGCGGTGCGGATGGCACGGGCGGCGGCGGAGTCGCTGACCGAGGGCGGGGTCGTCGGCTTCGTGCTCTCCGGCTCCGTCCACGAGCCGATCCCGGGTCTGACGATCTCCAACGGGCTGCGCCCCGGCCTGGCCGGCTTCGCGAAGTCCCTCGCGGGCGATCTCGGACCGCGCGGCATCCGGGTCGTGGGCGTGCTGCCGGGCCGCATCGACACGGACCGGGTGCGTTCGCTCGACGCGATGTCCGGGGACGCGGACGCGGCCCGAGCGGCCGGCGAGTCCCGCATCCCGCTGCGCCGGTACGGCACGCCGGAGGAGTTCGGCCGGACGGCCGCGTTCCTGCTGTCGCCCGCCGCCTCCTACGTGACGGGCGTGATGGTCTCGGTGGACGGCGGGGCGAGGCACGGCTTCTGACGGTCCGCGCCGGCGGGACGGCCCCGGTCGCACAGGCTCGGGTCACACGGGCTCGGGTCACCCAGGCTCGGGTCACCCAGGCTCGGGTCACACGGGCTCAGGTCACCCTTCGCGCACCGTGCCTGGTCGCGCGGAGGCGGGCCTCGGCGGGGAGGGACGCGAGTCCGGCCGAGGTACGGACATCGGCGAGGGCCCCGGTGGACAGGGAGGTCAGGGCCTCGCCCGGGGAGGCGTGGGGCTCCAGGAGCATGGCGATCCGGGCACGGGGCGCCGTGCGCCGGCCCGTCAGCAGGACCCGGACACGGGCCACGCCGGTCTGCGCCTCCGCGTCCGCCGCCAGGACGGTCTCCAGTGCCCGGCCCCGTACCGTCGCGCCCTCGCCGTCGCCGGTGTCGACCAGGACCTCCGCGAGCCGGGCGCGCCGGAACTGGGCGATCAGCCACCACAGGGCGAGCAGCACGACGAGCCCGAGGACGGCGATGACCGTCGGCCACCACCAGCCCTCGTCGCGCCACCGGTAGCGGTCCGCCGTGCTCAGCAGCACGTCGGAGGGGCCCGACCACGGCCACCACGAGGGCACCGGCAGATCGAACCCGGCGGCGAGGACCGCTCCGCCGACGACGACGAGCAGCAGACCCAGGAGGCCGAGCACGATCCGGTTGACGCGCCGGAGAATGACGGTCACCCCTTCACCCCTTCCTCGGCGGCCGGGCCACCCGCACGGTCTGCGCCGGTGGCCGGGCGAGCCCGAGTTCGTCGATTCCCGTGGTCACCACGGTCGCGATGTCGGTGCGTACCTCGTCGAGCTCCCGGAAGTGCGAGACCGCGCGGACGGCCACCTTCTTGCGTTTCATCCGTACGCGTACGGACTGCACGCCCGAGACCTCCATGACCCGGTCCCTGAGGATCACCGCCGCGGCGTCCCGGTCGAGCCCGGCCCGGACGTCGGCGTGGTCGCGCCGCATCGGAAGGACGGCGCGCAGCCCGGGGGTGACCGCGAGCAGCAGCAGCCAGGCGCCGAGGACGACGGCGACGCAGGCTCCGGCCAGGATCCAGGCGTTGTCGAGGGGCCGGGTCGCCAGGTCGTCGGCGAGCGTCCGTCGCCACTGCATGGCCTGGTGGTCGGCCCGTACCGCGGCCACGTCGTAGAGCAGCAGCCCGGCGCCGCCGAGGACGAGGAGGGCGACCACTGCCGCGGGGATCCGCCGGACGGCCCAGAAGCGCCGGGCCGTGGCCGGTGCCCTCTCGCGTACGGGCTCGGGCTCGGGGACGGTGTCGGTGTCGGTCTCCGTGGTCATCTCAGTCTCCGCCCGGCCGAAGCGCGCGCCGTGTGCGGGGAGTGCAGACGCTCGACATGGATCGCCACCTCGGGCACCTCCATGCCCGCCAACTCCCGCACCCGGCTCTTCACATGACTGCGGACCGCTCCGCACTGGCGCCCGAGGTCGATGGGGTGCGCGAGCTCCAGGCTCAGCGAGACCCGCGCCACGTCACGCTGCACGACGACCGAGGCGTGCGGCGCCGAGCCGCCCGGGGGGACGCGGTCGAGCGCCTCCCGCGCGGCCCGTGCCGCGATCTTCGCGACGACCCGGTCGGCGATCGTCGTCGCCCCGCGACCGGCGGGGCCCACCGGGCCCGCGGGGCCCAACGGGTCTGCTGCCACCCCCGGTCACCGCCGCCGGTCGCCGCGCTCGCGACCCCGGAAGAAGTCGCCGGGTTCGAGGTCTCCCTCGAGGAACCGCCCGACGACGAAGCCGATCGCGCCCAACGCCGCGACCAGCACGAACGCCCCGAAGCCGCCGAAGTATCCGGCGAAGCCGAGGGCCATTCCGGCCACCAGGCCGACCATCCCCATGCTCATGCTGAGCCCTTTCCGCCGTGCCGCCGACGGCTACTGGAGCCGCGGCTCCGGCACCTCGTCCTCTTCGTCCGGCAGCTTCACGTCGCTGACGGCGATGTTGACCTCGACGACCTCCAGGCCGGTCATCCGCTCCACCGCGGCGACGACGTTCTCGCGCACGTCGCCCGCCACATCGGCGATCGAGACGCCGTAGTCGACGACGATCTCCAGGTCGAGTGCGGTCTGCACCTCGCCGACCTCGGCCTTCACGCCCCGCGTGACGCCGGATCTCTGCCCTCCGCCGGGCACGCGGTCGCGTACGGCGCCGATGGTGCGGGAGAGACCGCTGCCCATCGCGTGGACGCCGGGGACGTCACGGGCCGCCAGACCGGCGATCTTCTCCACGACGCCGTCGGCGATGGTGGTCCGGCCGCGGGCCGCCGGGGCGCCTCCGCCGCGCTTGGTGACGGACGGTTCGTCGGGGTGTGCGGGGTCGTTCATCGCGGTCATCCCTTCCATTCCGCTCTCCGTTATCTACCTCTTTGCCCACATTAAGTGCGCTTGCCCGGTCTCGCGCCGGGGATGCGGCAGGCTGGGGACATGACGACGACAGCGGGAGCGGGTTGGGCGGCGGCGGTGCGCGAGCGGCTCGGGCCGGGCCGGCTGCTGCCGCTCGGCAAGGCGGCGGACGGCGCGTGGCTGACGGAGCAGGCGGCGCGGACGGTCCTGCTGCGGGCCGCGTCGACCGTACGGGGAGTGGTGCCCGGGACGCTCCGGGTGGGGCTCGTGGCGGCGGACGCGGAGGCGCCGTTCCCCGTACCGCCGGGCGGGCTGCCCCCGGGGACGCTGGGGATCTCGGCCGCGTTCGCGGCGGAGTACGGAAGGGAGGCGAGCGGGCCGCTGCCGATGCTCGCGGCGGAGTACGGGACCGAGGCGAGCAGGCCGCTGCCGACGCTCGCGGCGGAGGTGCGCGAGGCCCTGTTCGCCTCAGCGCTGGGGGAACTGGGCCTGGTGGTCGTGGAAGTGGATCTTCGCGTGACCGACCTCGCCGAGGAGCCTCGGCAGGCCCCGGATTCACCGGCCGCCACTCACCCACCCGGGCGAACCTCCCCCGTGACGGCCTCCCCCGGGCCGGACGACCCCGTGGCCCGGGCGGTGCTCGCGGTCGCGGGCGTGGCGGCGCTGACCGGCACCCTGGGCGGCCCGCTGCACCGCGCACCGGGTCTGCTCCGCGTGGAGCTGGCGGTCGCCGCCGGCCATCGCGCGCTGGACGTGGCCCGCGCGGCCCGTACGGCGGCGACCGCCGCCGCCCGGGAGGCGACGACGGTCACGGTGCTGGTCTCGGCGGTCGGCTGATCCTGGGATCGGCCGTGGCCCGGAGCGTCAGTCCCCGAGGCCGGCCAGGTCGCGCAGACGGCGCGCCTGGGCGGCGCGCTCGGCGGCGCGCTGCTGCTCGTAGGTGCGGCCGCAGACACCCTGGAGCAGCGCCTTGGTCTCGATGACCGCGTCACGCGGCGCGGCGAGCAGCGCGGCGCCCAGGTCACGTACCGTGGCGTCCAGTTCGGTGCCGGGCACGGCGATGTTGGCGAGGCCGATGCGCTCGGCCTCCTCCGCGTGGACGAACCGGCCCGTGGCGCAGATCTCCAGCGCACGGGCGTAGCCGACGAGGGAGACCAGCGGGTGCGTGCCGGTCAGGTCCGGCACGAGGCCCAGGCTGGTCTCGCGCATGGCGAACTGCACGTCCTCGGCGACGACCCGCAGGTCGCAGGCGAGGGCGAGCTGGAACCCGGCACCGATGGCGTGCCCCTGGACAGCCGCGATCGACACGATGTCGCTGCGGCGCCACCAGGTGAACGCCTCCTGGTACTCGGCGATGACCGCGTCCAGGTCCTCGTCCGAACCGCGCGCCAGGTCGAGGAAGGACGGCTCTCCGTCGAAGCCCTCGGGCGTGAACGCCTGCCGGTCGAGCCCGGCGGAGAAGGACTTGCCCTCGCCACGCAGGACCACGACCCGCACGCTGCCAGGCAACGACCGTCCGGCCTCCGTCAACGCCCGCCACAGAGCGGGAGACTGAGCGTTGCGCTTCGCCGGGTTGGCCAGGGTCACCGTGGCAACGGCGTCCTCGACGGTGAGCCGTACACCGTCCTTGTCGAAAACGAGCACAGAGTCGAGCGAAGTCATGGGGCGCCTCCGGTTCCGGTGCAGCACTGACATCAATACTGACGCGTAAGTGACTGCACAGTAACCACCCGGCCGACAACCCGGTCGACCGGGTGGCCACCATGGGAATCGGTGGACCCGACGAACCGCGCCCCGGTCAGGCCGAGGCGGCCTTCTTGCCTCGTGTCGCCCCGCCGCGTCCACGCAGCGTGACTCCGGACTCACTGAGCATCCGGTGGACGAATCCGTAGGAGCGACCGGTTTCCTCGGCCAGCGCCCGGATGCTCGCACCGGAGTCGTACTTCTTCTTCAGGTCTGCCGCGAGCTTGTCGCGCGCGGCGCCGGTCACCCGGCTGCCCTTCTTCAGAGTCTCGGCCACCCGTGCCTCCTCATGGGAAGTGCGCTCTGGACTTCTCATGATCACCCCTTCCGGACGTCCTGGCCACCCATTCGACAAGGTCTGTGCCACGAGGTTTGCGGAAGCGGAAGGCGGCATCACGACCGGAATCTCAGATTCCGGTGTGCCCGGAGCGCGGCCGGGAACCGCTGGGAGCGGGAATGACCAGGTCAGCGCCGCACCTGACGCGAGAACGAGGCGCGGCCCCTGACGGAAGGATTCGTCAGGGGCCGCGCCAGGGGGGATGAGACGCACTCACTCAGATGAAGGATCACCCATGAGCCGAATGATCCATACCGAGATGATCAGGCGAGCGCCACCAGGTCCTTGTAGTCCGGACCCCACAGGTCCTCGACGCCGTCCGGGAGCAGGATGATCCGCTCCGGTTCGAGCGCGTCGACCGCGCCCTCGTCGTGGGTGACGAGGACGACCGCGCCCTTGTAGGTGCGCAGCGCCCCGAGGATCTCCTCGCGGCTGGCGGGGTCGAGGTTGTTGGTCGGCTCGTCCAGGAGCAGCACGTTCGCCGAGGAGACGACCAGGGTGGCCAGCGCCAGCCGGGTCTTCTCGCCGCCGGAGAGGACCCCGGCCGGCTTGTCGACGTCGTCGCCCGAGAAGAGGAAGGAACCGAGCGTCTTGCGCACCTCGACCAGGTCGAGGTCGGGCGCGGAGGAGCGCATGTTCTCTAGGACCGTGCGGTCCGGGTCGAGCGTCTCGTGCTCCTGGGCGTAGTAGCCGAGCTTGAGACCGTGGCCGGGGGTCACCTCGCCGGTGTCGGCCTTCTCGGCCCCGGCGAGCAGGCGCAGCAGCGTCGTCTTGCCCGCTCCGTTGAGGCCGAGGATGACGACGCGCGAGCCCTTGTCGATGGCGAGGTTCACGTCGGTGAAGATTTCGAGCGAGCCGTACGACTTCGACAGGCCCTCCGCGGTCAGCGGGGTCTTGCCGCAGGGCGCGGGCTCCGGGAAGCGCAGCTTGGCGACCTTGTCGCCGACCCGCACCGCCTCCAGGCCGGAGAGCAGGCGCTCGGCGCGCTTGGCCATGTTCTGCGCGGCGACGGTCTTGGTGGCCTTGGCGCGCATCTTGTCGGCCTGCGAGTTGAGCGCGGCGGCCTTCTTCTCGGCGTTCTGCCGCTCGCGCTTGCGGCGCTTCTCGTCGGCCTCGCGCTGCTGCTGGTAGAGCTTCCAGCCCATGTTGTAGACGTCGATCGTGGCGCGGTTGGCGTCCAGGTAGAAGACCTTGTTCACGACGGTCTCGACCAGGTCGACGTCGTGGGAGATGACGATGAAGCCACCGCGGTAGGTCTTGAGGTAGTCGCGCAGCCAGACGATGGAGTCGGCGTCCAGGTGGTTGGTGGGCTCGTCGAGGAGCAGGGTGTCGGCGTCGGAGAAGAGGATCCGGGCCAGCTCGACGCGGCGGCGCTGACCACCGGAGAGGGTGTGCAGCGGCTGGCCGAGGACCCGGTCGGGCAGCCCGAGGGCGGCGGCGATCGTGGACGCCTCGGCCTCGGCGGCGTACCCGCCCTTGGTGAGGAACTCGGTCTCCTGGCGCTCGTACTGCTTCATCGCCTTGTCGCGGGTGGCGCCGGTGCCGTTGGCGATGCGCTCCTCGTTCATCCGCATCTTGCGGATGAGGACGTCCAGGCCGCGGGCGGAGAGGATGCGGTCGCGGGCCAGCGTGTCGAGGTCGCCGGTACGCGGGTCCTGCGGGAGGTAGCCGACCTCGCCGGAGCGGGCGATCTGCCCGGCGGCGGGGAGGCCCTCGCCCGCGAGGCACTTGGTGAGGGTGGTCTTGCCCGCTCCGTTGCGGCCGACCAGGCCGATGCGGTCGCCCTTGGCGATACGGAAGGAAGCGGACTCGATGAGGATGCGGGCGCCGGCGCGCAGCTCGATGCCGGAAGCGGTGATCACGGACAGACTCCAGGGCGGGGGTGGACGGCGGAAGGGCTCTCGGGCGGTTCGACGCCGCTAGTGCGCGAGGAGAATGGCCATACGGCCAGTCTAACGGGCCCCTGCAACTGCTTTTCGGCCACAGCCCGGAGCGAGGCGCATCTCACCCCGGTTCACCCATGCCGGATAAAAGGGGCGAGCCCTGTCGGATTCGCCGATACTCGGCCGCAGGGCGGCGGCCTCTGCCGCGGCAGACACGGCAGAGGTGGTGGCCCATGCAGTTCGACGACGACGCCAACCTGGACACCTCCGAGGTGAAGGACGTCCGCGGCAGCCGCATCCCGGGCGGGAAGGCCACCGTCGGCGGCGGAATCGTCGGCTTCATCGCGCTGATCCTCGGGCTGCTCTTCGGGGTGGGGCCGGAGCAGCTCGGGCTCTCCGCCGGCGACCCGGAGCCGGTGGCGACCTCCTCGTCCGTGGCCCAGGTCGAGCGGACCTGCCGGACGGGCGCGGACGCGAACACCCGCGAGGACTGCCGGATCGTGGCGGTCGTCAACAGCGTGCAGGACTTCTGGCGGGCGGAGTACGCCCGGCGGGGCGGACGGTACGGCGACGCCCGCACGGTGATGTTCACGAACCAGGTCGGCACCGCCTGCGGCTCGGCCACCTCGGCGGTCGGGCCGTTCTACTGCCCCGGGGACCGGCAGGTCTATCTGGACCTGGGGTTCTTCGACGACCTGCGGACGAAGTTCGGATCGAGCGGCGGCCCGTTCGCGCAGGCGTACGTGGTGGCGCACGAGTACGGCCACCACGTGCAGAACATGATGGGCACCCTGGCCCGCGCCCAGGACGGGCGCGCGGGCGCGAACTCCAACGCCGTGCGGGTGGAGCTGCAGGCGGACTGCTACGCCGGGGTCTGGGCACGCCACGCGACGACGACGCCGGACGAGAAGACCGGGCGGCCGCTGCTGACGCGGCTGACGGAGGACGACATCCGCGACGGCCTGGACGCGGCGGCCGCGGTGGGCGACGACCGGATCCAGGAGAGGTTCCAGGGCCGCGTGACCCCGGAGAACTGGACCCACGGCTCGGCGGCGCAGCGTCAGCAGTGGTTCTTCACCGGCTACTCGACGGGTGACATGGCGCGGTGCAACACCTTCCGGTGACGCGGGGCGTTGTCGGTGGCGAATGCCAGACTGAGACCCGGGTCACATTCCGGGCTTCCAGGGCGCATCAGGCGAGAAGGAGTGATCGAGATGGCTGAGGGACCCCACATCTGTCCGACCCTGACCTATGACGACGCGTACGCCGCGATCAAGCAGCTCACGGAGGGGTTCGGCTTCACCCGTCACGCCGTGTACGAGGAGGACGGCAAGGTCGTGCATGCCGAGCTGACGTACGGGAACGGCATGGTGATGCTCGGGAGCAAGGGGACGGGCAGCGAGTTCGACAAGCTGGTCGAGGCCGCCGGGCCCTCCGGGGTGTACGTCCACGTGGACGACGTGGACGCACACCACGCGCGGGCGGTGGAGCACGGCATCGAGATCGTCATGCCGCTCAAGGACCAGGACTACGGCTCGCGGGACTACATCGCCCGCGACGCCGAGGGAAACATCTGGAGCTTCGGTACGTACCTCCCGGGAGGCGCGGAGTAGCGCCTCCCGGCTGTCTCACGATCCCCCGGTGTGGACCTGGAAGGCCGCCCGGCGGACGGCCTTGGCGAGCGCCGGATCGGGGTGCGCGGCGGCGAGGGCGACCAGGACCTGGACGGTACGGGGATGGCCGACGGCCCTGACCTCGTCGAGGAGGGCCGGGACGGTGCCCTGCACGGCGGAGTCGAGGTGGCGGACGAGCAGGACGCTCTCCCCGTGGTCGGCGACGGCCGCGGCGGTGTCCACCCAGAGCCAGGTGGCCTCTTCGCGGGTCAGCACGTCCGGGGCGTCGTCGGGGTCGGCGCCGTCGTACTCGGCCAGCCAGAGCAGGGCGTAGGGGCGGAGCGACGCCTCCTCGGCGGCGGCCCGGACCTCCGTCTCCGCCGGCGCTCCGACGACCCGGAGCGCCTCGAAGGCGAGACCGCGCAGCAGGGCGTCCTCGCCCCGCGCGACGGCGAGGAGCTCCGTGACCGCGCTGGAGAGGGTGCGGGCCGCGAGCCAGGCGCGGTACTCGTCGCGGGCGGGGCCCGGGGTGAGCCGGGCGCAGCCGCGGAGCATGTCCTCGGCCGACTGCTCGATGTTGCCCGCGGGGCTCTGCGCGGCGACGCAGATCTGCTCCAGCTTGACCCAGACCGCCCAGTTGCCGAGCGGGGTGAGCGTGGCGAGACCGCCCTCGGGGCCGCCTTCGCCGAGGGTCAGGGCGCCCACCGCGGCCAGGCCCTCCAGGGCCCAGTCGAGCAGGGCGGCGAGGCCGTCGGCGTCCGCCGCGCACACGGCGCCGGCCCCCGTCTCCTCGGTTCCCTCGACGGGGACCTCGCAGCGCTCCTCGCGCAGCTCCTCCACCCGCTGCCGGAGCAGGTCGAGGAGGGCCGGGACCTGCACCGGTCCGGCGGAGAGCTGGAGCAGGGAGAGGACCTGCGGGACGGCCTCGACGACCTCGGCCACGGCGCTGGGCGCGACGTCGGCCGGGGCGGGGTGCACGAGCGACCAGGCGTCGAAGAGGGCGACCCAGCCGCGCAGCACCGCCGAGTCGTCGCGGTCCCAGGCGTGGAGCCGCCAGCCGGGGCGGGCGGTGCCGCCGTGGAGTTCGACGAGCCCGGCCAGCCGGGCCCGGTCCCAGCCCGCCCGGATCTGGTCGGGCGTCAGGTCCAGCGCCGCGGCGGCGCGTTCCTGGACGGGGACGGCCTCGGGGTGGTCGGCCGGAGCGGCGCCCGCGGCCCCGCGGTCGACGGCGGCCCAGCGGGCGATCCGTACGGCGTCGGCCAGGACGGTCCGCGCCTGGCGGGCCAGTTCCGCGCGGGGCGGAGTGCCCTCGGGCGGCCGCGGCGCAGGCCGGGTGCGCCGTGTCGTCACGGCCCGTCGGGCGGTGGCGAGTGCCCGCGGACGGACGAGTCGGAGTCTGGAGTTGCGCGCCAATTGCTCATCAGGCTTTCGAGACGTCACGGAGGCAGTCTTCCCGCTGACGGCCCGAAAGCCCAATCGGAATCGGCAGCGCCGGTGGAACGCCGCCGGAGGAGGGTCAGAGCAGGGGGGTGACGAAGCGGCGCAGGGCCTCTTCGTAGGGGACCGGGTCGGCGTTCCACATCGAGGCGTGCGGGGCGCCGCGGACGGTGTGCAGGGTGACCAGTTCCGGGCGGCGGGAGGCCAGTTCGAGGGACGGTTCCCAGGGGGCGATGGTGTCGTCGGGGCCGTGGAAGACCAGCGTCGGCACCCGCAGTCCGGCCGGGTCGGCGACCGCCTGGAGGCGGTCGCCGCGCGTGCCGGTCCTGTCCTGTGCGGCGCGGACGGCGAGCGGGAGCAGCGGGCCGGGGACGCGGCGGGCGGAGGCGAGGTTGCGCAGGGTGGCCTCCTGGTCGAGGACCGGGGAGTCCAGGACGAGGCCGCGGATCACGTCCCGTACGCCCGAGTCGGCGGCGGCGCGCAGGGCCATGGTGGCGCCGGGTCCCCAGCCGAGCAGGACGATGTGCTGGGCGCCCTTGCGGACGGCGTACCGGACGGCCGCGTCGACGTCGCGCCACTCGGAGTCGCCGAGATGGCCGAGGCCGTCCGGGGAGCGGGGGGCGCCCTCGTCCCCCCGGTAGGCCAGGCAGAGGACGGGGATCTGCCGCCGGGAGAGGAACGGGACGAGGTTGAGCGGGTGCCGGCGGGTCGTGCCGATGCCGTGCAGGGCGATCACCCAGGTCGAGCGGGCGCCGGGGACGAGCCAGGCGGGCAGCGCGCCGAGTTCGCCGGGGATCTCGACGTCCTCGTGGTCGAGGCCGAGCGCGGTGCCCGGGTCGCCGCTGTGCAGCTCGGGGGTGAAGCGGACCCGGGCGCCGGGCTCCAGGGTGCCGAGCTCCACCCGTTCGAGTCGGCGGACGACGGTGTCCGCGCTGTGCGGGACCCGGTCGAGGACGGGTCCGACGACGGCGTGGAGGCCGGGGGCCTCGATCCCGTACGTACCCGGGCGCAGCGAGGCGAGGCTGCGGGTGAGGGTGACGTGGCCGGGGTCCGTGGCGTGCACGGTGAGCCGGGGGTCACGGGGCAGGGGCCGTCCGGCCGCCTTGAGGGCGGCGTCACTGGCGTACCGGCCGGCCGCGATCGCGGCCGCGCCGACACCGAGCAGGGTGGTGACGGCCGCTGCCGTCGCTGTAGCCGGGCGCACGCTCCCAGTGTCGGCAGGGCGGGGGCGGGCTGCCACCGGACAGACCCGCACGGGCCGACCGGCGGTGCGGGCGGGCGCGCGGGCCCCGTGTCCACGCGGGTGCGCGCGGGGCCGTGACCGGGCGGGCCCCGCGCCCCCTCCGGAGTGACATGGGTCTCTTCGGGGGGTCCCCCGGTCGGCTGACGCGGCGCCCGGAGTGTCCGGCTGGTGACATGGGGCGAGAGGGGCGGAAGTGGGGCACGTCCCTTGTGTCCCGCAACGGCACGGCTTACCCGGGGTTGCGGACCGACCACATCGTGGACAGAACCGCGGACCGAGAGGCTAAGCGGAATGCCTGGACACGGTTAGAGTCACCATGCAGCCCGACCCAGTTCACCTTCCGTTCACTCAGGTTGCCTACGTTCGTCCAGCCACTGACGTCAAACGATTGCCTGGGTAAATGGAACACATCACGCTGCTGCTCGCGATTGTGGTCGTGACAGCTCTCGTGTTCGATTTCACGAACGGTTTCCACGACACCGCCAACGCGATGGCGACGACCATCTCGACCGGTGCCCTCAAGCCCAAGACGGCGGTGGCCATGTCCGCCGTGCTCAACCTGGTCGGTGCGTTCCTGTCCGTCGAGGTCGCCAAGACGATCTCCGGCGGGATCATCAACGAACAGGGCATTCGTACCGAAGTGATCTTCGCGGCGCTCGTCGGCGCCATCCTCTGGAATCTGCTGACCTGGCTCATGGGCCTGCCGTCCAGCTCCTCCCACGCACTCTTCGGCGGCCTCATCGGCGCGGCCGTGATGTCGGCCGGCTGGTCGGCCGTCAACGGCGGCACCATCGTCACCAAGGTGCTCATCCCCGCGGTCGCCGCGCCGCTCGTCGCCGGCCTGGCCGCGATGGCGGCCACCAGGCTGACCTACAAGATCGCCTCCCGGACCGACGAGAAGGCCACGGCCAAGGGCTACCGGGCCGGCCAGATCGCCTCCGCCGGTCTCGTCTCCCTCGCGCACGGCACCAACGACGCGCAGAAGACCATGGGCATCATCACGCTGGCCCTGGTCACCCAGGGCGTCGTCGACCCCGGCGCCAACCCCCCGATGTGGGTCGTCGTCTCCGCCGGTGTCGCGATCGCGCTCGGCACCTACCTCGGCGGCTGGCGCATCATCCGCACCATGGGCAAGGGCCTCACCGACCTTCAGCCGCAGCAGGGCTTCGCCGCCCAGAGCAGCGCCGCCACGGTCATCCTGGCCTCGTCCAACCTGGGCTTCTCCCTCTCCACCACGCAGTCCTGCTCCGGCGCCGTCATGGGCGCGGGTCTCGGCCGCAAGGGCGGAGTGGTCCGCTGGTCCACCGCCACCCGGATGTTCGTCGCCTGGGGTCTGACCCTGCCCGCCGCGGGCCTGGTCGGCGCCGGCGCCGAGTTCCTCACCAAGCAGGGCGGCTGGGGCGTCGCCGTCGTCGCGATCCTCCTCGTGGGCGGCTCGGCCGTCATCTGGGCCCTGTCGCGCCGCCAGCCGGTCGACCACAACAACGTCACGGCCGACGAGATCGACGGCGAGCCCGCGGGGGTCGTCACCACCGCGATCGCGGCGGTCAGCCCGCCGCCCACCGGTTCCGTCGCCTCCGTCTCGGACGAGGACCTCAAGACCACCATCCCCTCGCCGGCCCCCACGGACCCGGCAGCCCCCACGGCCCCCGCGGCCGCGGTGTAAGGAACGAACGACATGAAGATCGACTGGGCAGCTCTCGGCTCCGTCTTCGGAGTCAGCCTCGTGGCGACCGTCGCCCTCGTGGGCCTGTTCACCCTCGGCATCGTCGGCCTCTCCAAGCAGGAGCAGGCCGCCGCCCAGGGCGGCTCCGCCGCCCTGGCACGCACCGGCGCGTACGCCTGCTTCGCGCTGTGCGCGGCGGCCGTGGCGTACGGCATCTATCTGATCGTCGTCTGACGACGGTCCCGCCTCGACGGACGGGGGGGGGGGACCCAACGGGGAGCCCCCACACCAGCGGTGAGAGTTGTGGAACCGCACAAAAAACCCCCCAGAAAAAAAGTAGGTTTGAGGG
>NZ_JBEZNW010000057.1:0-33887 GCF_040653355.1 Streptomyces sp. NPDC047971
AACACCGACCCCAAGCCCTACATCTGGACCAAGACCGCGGACGAGATCCTCGAACGCCTCGCCTCATATCTGAACAGAATTCCTGACTCAGAAGACTAGCCGGCGCGCAGGCGCTCGCGCGCCTCCATCAGTGCGAAGCCGAGTAGGTTCAGCCCCCGCCAGCGGGCCGGGTCCGTCGCACGCGGGTCGTCGGCGGCGAGACCGATGCCCCACACGCGGTCCAGCGGGCTCGCCTCCACCAGGACACGGCCGCCGGTGCCCAGCAGGAACGCCCGCAGCGCGGCGTCGGAGGCGAACTTGTGGACGCTGCCCTCGACGACGATCCCGAAGCGCTCCCGCTCCCACACCGTCTCGTCGAACCCCCGCACCAGCCGCCCCGCCTTCTTCGCCTCCGCGGGCGTCCGGGACGACAGCGCGGCCCGCTCCGCCTCCTCGTCCCCGAAGAGCCGGGCCTTGGCCGCCATCATCCAGTGCTCGGCCGTCGCGTACCGCACTCCGCCGACCTCGAACGGTGACTCCCACCACTGGCTCAGACAGCTCGCCGAGAGCTGCCCGTCCGGCCTCGGCCGGTGTCCCCAGAAGTGCAGCCACTTGACCTTTTCACCCTTGCTGACCTGCTCCGTCAGCGTGTCGATCGTCCCCATGCACGGGATTCTGGCAGTCGCCACGGACACTCCGTACTGTCATTGTGCCGACCCCTCGACACATGGTCGACCGATTCCGTCGCGTAACCAAAAGGCAACAACGGAATCACTTGTTGGCCTGGTGGAGCTCTGTCAGGATCGGCACTCAATTCGAGCTGGAACAACGGAGAGCGTCATGGGCAACCGCTTCCAGGTGACGGACCGCTTCGCGGACGGCGCACAGTACATCGGCGGGCGTCTGCGGCCCGGGACCTCGGGTGAGGAACACAGCGTCGTCGACCCGTCCACGGGCGAGAGCGTCCACACCTACGCACTCGCCTCCACGGCGGACGTCGACGCCGCCGTCGCCGCCGCGAAGGACGCGTTCCCGGGCTGGGCCGGTGCCACCCCCGGCGAGCGCTCGGACGCGCTGCACCGGTTCGCCGGGGTCCTCGCCGAGCGCGCCGAGGACTTCGCACGCGTGGAGTCCCTCCAGTGCGGCAAGCCCATCAAGCTGTCCACCGAGTTCGACGTACCGGGCACGGTCGACAACACCGCCTTCTTCGCCGGGGCGGCCCGCCACCTCCAGGGCCAGTCGGCCGGCGAGTACAGCGGTGACCACACCTCGTACGTACGGCGCGAGCCGATCGGCGTCGTCGGCTCCATCGCCCCCTGGAACTACCCGCTCCAGATGGCCGCGTGGAAGATCCTCCCGGCGATCGCCGCCGGCAACACGATCGTCCTGAAGCCGGCCGAACTCACCCCGCTCACCTCGCTGATGTTCGCCCAGGCGGCCACCGACGCCGGCATCCCCGACGGTGTCGTCAACATCGTCAACGGCGCCGGCCGCACCGCGGGCGAACACCTCGTGGGCCACCCGGACGTGGTCATGACCTCGTTCACCGGCTCCACCGCGGTCGGCAAGCGGGTCGCCGAGATCGCCACGTCCACCGTGAAGCGGCTCCACCTCGAACTCGGCGGCAAGGCCCCCTTCGTGGTCTTCGACGACGCCGACCTGGAGGCCGCCGCCCACGGCGCCGTCGCCGCCTCGCTCATCAACACGGGCCAGGACTGCACCGCCGCCACGCGCGCGTACGTCCAGCGCCCGCTCTTCGACGCCTTCGTGGCCCGCGTCGCCGAACTCATGGAGACCGTCCGCCTGGGCGACCCCTTCGACCCCTCCACCGACCTGGGCCCGCTGATCAGCCACGCCCAGCGCGACCGGGTCGCCGCCTTCGTCGACCGCGCCCGCGGCTACGCCACCGTCGTCACCGGCGGCGAGGCCCCGGGCGGGGAGCTGAAGAACGGCGCGTACTACCGTCCGACCCTGATCACCGGCGCCGCGCAGGACAGCGAGGTCGTGCAGTCGGAGATCTTCGGACCGGTCCTGGTGGCCCTGCCCTTCGACGGCGACGACGAGGGCATCCGGCTCGCCAACGACACCCCCTACGGCCTCGCCGCCTCCGCCTGGACCCGCGAGGTCTTCCGGGCGAACCGCGCCACCCGCGAGATCAAGGCGGGCTGCGTCTGGGTCAACGACCACATCCCGATCATCAGCGAGATGCCGCACGGCGGCTACAAGGCGTCCGGGTTCGGCAAGGACATGTCGGCGTATTCCTTCGAGGAGTACACGCAGGTCAAGCACGTGATGTACGACAACACCGCGGTGGCCCGGAAGGACTGGCACCGCACGATCTTCGGAGACCGGTAGTCCTCCCCAACCCCCGAGAGGCACAGCGCATGGAGCAGTACGAGCACGACAGCCTGTCCCCCGCGCAACTCGCCGCGATGCGGCGCAGTCTGACGAGCGGCCGGGGCGCCCTCACCCGCCGTTCGATGCTGCGCGCCGGAGGCGTCGGCGCGCTCACGGTCGGCGGCCTCACGGCCCTGACCGCCTGTGGAATCCCGCCGGCCAAGCGGGAGGGCCAGGGCGGCCCCGCGTCCACGGACTTCTCGGCCACGGAGAAGCGGCTCGCCTTCTCCAACTGGACCGAGTACATGGACGTCAGCGAGGACGAGAAGTCCCGCCCCACCCTGGAGGCGTTCACCAAGCGCACCGGGATCGACGTCAAGTACACCGAGGACATCAACGACAACGTCGAGTTCTTCGGCAAGATCAAACCGCAGCTCGCGGCCGGCCAGGACACCGGCCGCGACCTGATCTGCGTCACCGACTGGCTCGCGGCGCGCATCATCCGGCTCGGCTGGGCGCAGAAGCTCGACCCGTCGAACCTGCCCAACGCCTACGCGAACCTCTCCGCGCAGTTCCGCCGCCCCGACTGGGACCCGGGCCGTGCCTACTCGTACCCGTGGACCGGCATATCCACCGTCATCGCCTACAACTCCAAGGCGACGGGCGGCAAGAAGGTCGACTCCGTCACCCAGCTCCTCGACGACCCCTCCCTCAAGGGCCGCGTCGGCTTCCTCACCGAGATGCGCGACTCCGTCGGCATGACCCTGCTCGACATGGGCAAGGACCCGGGGAAGTTCACCGACGCCGAGTACGACCAGGCGATCGGCCGGCTGCAGAAGGGCGTCGACAAGAAGCAGATCCGGCGCTTCACCGGCAACGACTACACCTCCGACCTGGACAAGGGCGACCTCGCGGCCTGCCTCGCCTGGGCCGGTGACGTCATCCAGCTGCAGGCCGACAACCCGGACATCAAGTTCGCCATCCCGTCCGCCGGTTACATCACCTCCAGCGACAACCTGCTGGTCCCGGCGAAGGCGCGCCACAAGGCCAACGCGGAGAAGCTCATCGACTACTACTACGAGCTCCCGGTCGCCGCGCAGCTGGCCGCGTACATCAACTACGTCTGCCCGGTCGACGGGGTGAAGGACGAACTCACCAAGATCGACCCGGAGCTGGCGAACAACACGCTGATCCTGCCGGACAAGGCCATGGCGGCGAAGTCGCACGCCTTCCGCTCGCTGACCAGCGAGGAAGAGACGGCGTACGAGGAGAAGTTCGCCAAGCTCATCGGTGCCTGAGAACCGTCGTCCACCTCTTACGAACCTGGGATCGCAACCCATGACTGACAAGACTGCTCACACGGGAAAGACCACGGGCGGCGGCGACGTCCGCCTCACCGGGATCAGCAAGACCTACGGCTCCTTCACCGCCGTCCACCCGCTCGACCTGACCATCCCGCAGGGCTCGTTCTTCGCCCTCCTCGGCGCCTCCGGCTGCGGCAAGACCACCACGCTGCGCATGATCGCCGGCCTGGAGGACCCCACCAGCGGCACCGTGTCCCTCGGCGAGAAGGACGTCACGGACCTCCCGCCGTACAAGAGGCCGGTCAACACCGTCTTCCAGTCCTACGCGCTCTTCCCGCACATGGACGTCCACGAGAACATCGCCTTCGGTCTGCGCCGACGGGGCATCACGTCGGTCAAGAAGCAGGTCGACGACATGCTGGAGCTCGTCCAGCTCGGGGACAAGGCCCGGCACAAGCCGCACCAGCTCTCCGGCGGCCAGCAGCAGCGCGTCGCCGTGGCCCGCGCGCTCATCAACCACCCGCAGGTCCTCCTCCTCGACGAGCCCCTCGGCGCCCTCGACCTCAAGCTCCGCCGCCAGATGCAGCTGGAGCTCAAGCGCATCCAGACCGAGGTCGGCATCACCTTCGTCCACGTCACCCACGACCAGGAGGAGGCCATGACCATGGCCGACCAGGTCGCGGTCATGAACGGCGGCCGGGTCGAGCAGCTCGGCGCCCCCGCCGACCTGTACGAGAACCCGCGCACCACGTTCGTGGCGAACTTCCTCGGCACCTCCAACCTCATCGAGGCCGAGGTCGTCGAGCACGGCGGCTCCGACCTGGTCGTGACGGCGGGCGGCGGCAAGCTCCGGCTGCCCGCGGACCGCTGTTCGGCGACCGTACGCACCGGAGGCAAGGTCCTCGTGGGAGTGCGGCCCGAGAAGATCTCGCTCGCGCACGCCGATGACGCGGGGAAGATCGCCGACGGCCGCAACAAGGTCACCGGCCGGATAGCCGACTCCTCCTTCATCGGCGTCTCCACCCAGTACGTGGTGAACTCGCCGGCGGGGGCGGAGCTCCAGATCTACGAGCAGAACATCGAGCGCGACGCCCGCCTGGTTCCCGGGGCCGAGGTCGTCCTGCACTGGAACCCGGCGCACACCTTCGGACTCGACGCCGCGCAGGACATCGACGCGGGCGTGGAGACGGTGGAGGACGCCGGATGAGCACCTCCACCCTCACCAAGGAGGAGGAGACCGCGCCGGCCGCAGCACCGCTGACGCGCAAGCCCTCCACCCGCAAGCGGCTCGTCCCGTACTGGCTGCTGCTGCCGGGCATCATCTGGCTGCTCGTCTTCTTCGCGCTGCCGATGGTCTACCAGGCGTCCACCTCGGTGCAGACCGGCTCGCTGGAGAAGGGCTTCGAGGTCACCTGGCACTTCCAGACGTACTGGGACGCCTTCCAGGAGTACTGGCCGCAGTTCGTCCGCTCGCTGCTGTACGCCGGTACGGCCACGCTGCTCTGTCTGCTCCTCGGCTATCCGCTGGCGTACCTGATCGCCTTCAAGGCCGGCCGCTGGCGCAACCTCCTGCTCGTCCTCGTCATCGCGCCCTTCTTCACCAGCTTCCTCATCCGGACGCTGGCCTGGAAGACGATCCTCGCCGACGACAGCCTGGTGGTCGACGCGCTGAACGCGCTGCACGTCCTGGACGTGACCAGCTGGCTCGGCTGGACCGAGGGCGACCGGGTCCTCGCCACCCCGATGGCGGTGGTCTGCGGTCTGACCTACAACTTCCTGCCGTTCATGATCCTGCCCCTCTACACCTCGCTGGAGCGGATCGACGGCCGGCTGCACGAGGCGGCGCAGGACCTCTACGCCTCGCCCGCCACCACCTTCCGCAAGGTGACGTTCCCGCTGTCGATGCCGGGCGTCGTCTCCGGCACCCTGCTCACCTTCATCCCCGCCAGCGGCGACTACGTCAACGCCGAACTCCTCGGCTCGACCGACACCAAGATGGTCGGCAACGTCATCCAGTCGCAGTTCCTGCGGGTCCTCGACTATCCGACGGCCGCCGCGCTGTCCTTCATCCTCATGGCGATCGTGCTGTTCATGGTCACCGTCTACATCCGCCGTGCGGGAACGGAGGACCTGGTCTGATGCGTTGGGTACGCCGGAACCTCGTCGTCATCGCGGGCCTGCTGACGCTCGCGTACATGATCCTGCCGAACATCGTCGTGATGGTGTTCTCGTTCAACAAGCCGAACGGGCGGTTCAACTACGCCTGGCAGCGCTTCTCCCTCGACGCCTGGAAGGACCCCTGCGGCGTCGCCGACATGTGCGAGTCGCTGTCGCTCTCGCTCCAGCTCGCCGCCTGGGCGACGGTCGGCGCGGTGATCCTCGGCACGATGATCGCCTTCGCGCTGGTCCGCTACCGCTTCCGGGCACGCGGCGCGATCAACTCGCTGATCTTCCTGCCGATGGCCATGCCCGAGGTCGTGATGGCCGCCTCGCTGCTCACCCTCTTCCTCAACATGGGCATCGAGCTCGGCTTCTGGACCGTCCTGATCGCCCACATCATGTTCTGTCTGTCCTTCGTGGTGACGGCCGTCAAGGCGCGTGTGATGTCGATGGACCCCCGTCTGGAGGAGGCCGCGCGCGACCTCTACGCCGGCCCGGTGCAGACCTTCGTACGCGTCACCCTGCCGATCGCCGCCCCCGGAATCGCCGCCGGAGCGCTGCTCGCCTTCGCGCTCTCCTTCGACGACTTCATCATCACCAACTTCAACGCGGGCTCGACCGTGACCTTCCCCATGTTCGTCTGGGGCTCGGCACAGCGCGGCACGCCCGTCCAGATCAACGTCATCGGCACCGCGATGTTCATCATTGCCGTACTGGTGGTGGTAGCCGGACAGATCGTCGCGAACCGGCGCAAGAAAACAGCGACAAGCTGAGTACGACCTGAGCAAGCCCTGAAGGAGTTGGAAACCATGGCCCCAGTCGCCATGCGTCTCGCTGCACAATCTCTCTCCGACGCCCAGCCCGTCCCCTTCTGGCTGGAAGACCCCGGCAAGCCCGGAGCCCTGCCCGCCCTCACGGCCACCGAGAAGTGCGATCTCCTCGTCGTCGGCGGCGGATACAGCGGACTGTGGACCGCGCTCCTCGCCAAGGAGCGCGACCCCTCCAGGGATGTCGTCCTGATCGAAGGCCGCGAGGTGGGCTGGGCCGCCTCGGGCCGCAACGGCGGCTTCTGCGCCGCCTCCCTCACCCACGGCTTCGGCAACGGACTCGCCCGCTGGCCGGGCGAGCTGCCGAAGCTGGAGCAGCTCGGCGAGCGCAACCTCGACGCCATCGAGGCCGCGGTCGCCCGCTACGCGCTCGACTGCGACTTCGAGCGCACCGGCGAGATCGACGTCGCCACCGAGCCGCACCAGGTGGAGGAACTCACCGAGGTGTACGCGGAGATCGAGCGGCTCGGTCTCGCGGACGGGCTCGACCTGCTCGACGGCGACGCGGTCCGCGCGGAGGTCGACTCCCCGACCTTCCTCGGCGGCCTGTGGGACCGGCGCGGCGTCGCGATGCTCAACCCCGCCAAGCTGGCGTGGGGCCTCAAGCGGGCCTGCGCCGACCTCGGCGTGCGGATCTACGAGAACACCCCCGGCCTCGAACTCGTCGCGGTCGGCGCGGGCATGGGCGTGCGCACCCCGTACGGCAGGGTCCTCGCCCGCCGGGTCGCGCTCGGCACCAACGTCTTCCCCTCGCTGGTCAAGCGGGTCCGGCACTACACCGTCCCGGTCTACGACTACGCCCTGATGACCGAGCCGCTCTCGCCCGAGCAGCTCGCCGCCGTCGGCTGGAAGAACCGGCAGGGGCTCGGCGACAGCGCCAACCAGTTCCACTACTTCCGGATCACCGCCGACAACCGGATCCTGTGGGGCGGCTACGACGCGATCTACCGCTTCGGCGGCAAGGTCAGCGCCGAGATGGACCACCGGCCGGAGACGTATCTGAAGCTCGCCGAGCACTTCTTCCACTGCTTCCCGCAGCTGGAGGGGGTCCGCTTCAGCCACGCCTGGGGCGGCGCGATCGACACCTGCTCGCGCTTCTCCGCCTTCTTCGGCACCGCCCACCGGGGCAAGGTCGCCTACGCGGCGGGCTTCACCGGCCTCGGCGTGGGCGCCACCCGCTTCGGCGGCGACGTGATGCTGGACCTGCTGGCCGGTGAGCGCACGGAGCGCACGGAGCTGGAGATGGTCCGCTCCAAGCCGCTCCCGTTCCCGCCGGAGCCGATCGCCTGGGCCGGCATCGGGATCACCAAATGGTCGATGGCGCGGGCCGACGAGAACGGTGGCCGGCGCAATCTGTGGCTGAAGGCGATGGACCGCCTGGGCCTGGGCTTCGACAGCTGAGCCCACGGCGGTCCGGCGGGGTCACGGAGTCTTCCGTGGCCCCGCCGCGCCGTCCGCGCCGCCCACTTCGGCGAGCTGGCCCTCTCCCTCGGTGTCCAGGTGCGGCAGGATGCGGTCCAGCCAGCGCGGGGTCCACCACGCCTTCGGCCCGAGCAGCGTCATCACGGCCGGCACCAGCAGCAGCCGCGCGACCGTCGCGTCGATGAGCACGCTCGCGGCCAGACCGAGCCCCATCATCTTGATGACGATGTTGTCGCTGACGATGAAGGCCGCGAAGACGCTCACCATGATGAGCGCCGCGCAGGTGATGACGCGGGCCGTGATCTCCAGGGCGTGCGCGACACTCGCCTTCGCGTCGCCGGTGCGCAGCCACGCCTCGTGGACGCGGGACAGCAGGAAGATCTCGTAGTCCATGCTCAGACCGAAGACGATGGCGAACATCATCATCGGCACGTAGCTCTCGATGGGCACGTCCCCGGACACACCGAGCGCCGGGCCGCCCCAGCCCCACTGGAAGACGGCGACCACCACGCCGTACGAGGCGCCGATCGACAGCAGGTTGAGGATGGCGGCCTTGGCGGCGACGAGGGGCCCGCGGAAGACCACCAGGATGACGAGGAACGCCAGGGCGACGACCACGGCGATGATCAGCGGCAGCCGGCTGGAGACGATGTCGAGGAAGTCGACCTGCGAGGCCGTCGTGCCGGTGACGTACGTGGATGCCTGGGTGCCGCTGACGGCCTGGGGCAGGACGTTGTCGACGAGGTTGTTGTTCAGCTCCGTGGTCCGCTCGTCCTGCGGGGCCGCCACCGAGTAGGCGGTGGCGATCAGGACGTCCCCGTCCGAGGTCGGCTTCAGCTGGGTGATCAGGGCGGCGTTCGGTACGTCGGTGAGGGCCTTCTGGGCCTGCGAGGCGAGCGCGGACCGGTCGGATTCCGGTACGGAGGTCTGGTCGATCACCAGGGTCAGCGGCCCGTTGGAGCCGGGCCCGAAGGCCGAGGACATCAGGTCGAAGGCGCGCCGGTCGGTGAAGGACTTCGGGTCGGCTCCGTCGCCGATGTGCCCGAGCTGCATGAAGAACATGGGAATGGCGAGCACCACCAGGATGACGACGCCCGCGGCCAGGAACCACCACGGGCGCCGTTCGACGCGCTGGGCGTAGCGGTGCCATGCCCCGTGCTCCTCGCCGTCCTGGATGTCGGTCTCCGCGATCGGCTTGCGCACCCGCAGCTTGTCGATCCGCCGCCCGATCAGCCCGAGCATCGCCGGGACGAGCGTCAGCGCGCCGAGGACGGCGGTGACGACGGTGGACGTCGCGGCGAGTCCCAGCAGTCCGATGAAGCTGAGTCCGGAGACCCACAGACCGGAGAGGGCGATGACGACCGTGCACCCCGACACGAGGACCGCCCGGCCGCTGGTGGCGGTCGACGCCCCGGCGGCGGTCTCCGGATCCGCGCCGTTGATCAGCAACTGGCGGTGACGGGTGATCAGGAAGAGCGCGTAGTCGATGCCGACGCCGATGCCGATCATCGTGGCCAGGGTCGGGGAGACGGTCGCGAAGGTCCACACGGCGGCGAGCAGCCCGAGCACCGCGAGCCCGCAGAGGGCCGCGAAGAGGGCGGTGATCAGCGGAAGGACGGCCGCGAGCACGCTGCCGAAGCCGATCAGGAGCACCACGATCGCGACCCCGAACCCGATCGCCTCGCTGAGCCGGTCGTTGGGTTCCGGGCGGGCCAGCTCGCCCAGCGAGCCGCCGTACTCGACCTCCACCCCGGCGGCGCGCAGCGGCGCCACGGCGCTGTCCACGCCGTCCAGGTAGGAGGCGTCGAAAGTCGAGGGCTGGACGCTGAAACGCATCGTGATGTAGGCGGTCTTGCCGTCCGTGGAGAGCGGGCCGGGGTTCGGCGTCCCCGGCGGGACGCTCGGCGGCGGGGTGCCGGGCGCCGGCAGCGGGTTCTGCACGCTCAGGACGTCCGGCAGCTTTCCGAGCGAGGTGACCGCCTCGGAGATCTGGTCGCTCACCTCGGTGAGCGGCTTCGCGGAGTCGTACAGCACCACCTGGGCGCTGTAGCCGCCGGCGGCCGGCTCGTGCTCCCGCAGCACGTCGAGCCCCTCCGCGGACTGCGTGCCGGGCAGCGCGTAGTTGTCGGAGTACTCGCCGCCGTACGCGTGATCGAGGGCCGTCAGGCCCGCCAGCCCGACGATCCACGCGGCGATGACGATGACGAAGTGGCGCGCCGACCACGCGCCGAGCCGCCACAGCAGCCCCTTCTTGCCGGTGCTTCGACTGCCGGGTGCGGTACCCGAAGACGGCGGGAAGGGCATGGGAACTCCCGTGGTGAGCGCGGCGCGGAGGCCCATCCGAACACGCGGGGGCGGGCGAGCGGCGGAAGCCACCGATCAGGCCCACCGCCGTCCACCCGATCGGCTGTGTCCCGGCACCCGTCGGACCCCGTGCACGCGCCGGGTGCGCGCCCCCGCGCACTCCAGTCGGTGGCCATGTGACCCAGTTCACTGCCGACTCGTGGCCCGAACCCGCGTAATGATCGTCGCCCACCCCGCTCTCTGCGTGTGGACGACGCGTCCGCACACGGAATGGAGGCCAAGGCGATGACCGGTTCGGGGGCCAGGACCGCGGTGGAGTGGCTGGCATCGGTGGCACCGGATCCCGACGCCTGCCGCTGGGAATGGGAGCGCAACCCGCACGGTGTGGCTCTGTTGCCCGCCGGCAGGCGCTGGGACGTGCTCATCCTGTCGGGGGAGCTCGGCTGCCCCACGCTCGACGTGCTGACCCGGCTGGTGGCTCGGCCCGGTCCGGTCCTCGCCGACTTCGGTGAGGCCCGTACGGGGTTCTTCGTGCCGCCCGGCACGGCCGCGCGCTGGCTCGGTACGGGGGTGCGCGGCGCCGGACGCGGCACCTGGATCGTCGTCCCCTACCCGGGCCGGGTGGCCGGCGGCGTGCGCTGGCTGATCCCGCCCGACGGGAGCGGGACGCTCAACGACGCCTCGCTCCTGGAGCTGGCGATGCACGAGGCGGTGGGCCGGCTGGCGCGGAGGCGAGGGGAACAGAGGTCTTGACCACTTGATTGGTCTGGACCATGCTGTGGCGCGCTCCACCTCGATTCCCCCACCCCCGGAGGCAGTTGTGGACCGCACCAGACCCCTCACCCTTCTGCTGGCGGGCGTGCTCGCCGCCGGCGGGCTCGTCTCCCTCACCCCCGCGGCCCAGGCCGCCGACTCCGAACTCGCACGGAACGGCGGCTTCGAATCCGGTCTCGACGGCTGGAGCTGCTCGGCGGGCAGCGGAGCCGTCGTCACGTCACCCGTGCACGGCGGGACGAAGGCGCTGCAGGCCACGCCCGCCGGCAGCGACCACGCCAAGTGCTCCCAGACCGTCACGGTCAAGCCGAACTCGGCCTACACGCTGAGCGGCTGGGTGCGCGGCAGCTACGTCTACCTCGGCGCGTCCGGGACCGGCACCACCGACGTCTCCGCCTGGACCCAGTCCGCCCCCGACTGGCAGCGGCTGAGCACCACGTTCACCACCGGGGCCTCGACGACCTCCGTGACGATCCACACCCACGGCTGGTACGGCACCGGCGCCTACCACGCCGACGACATCTCCCTGATCGGCCCCGGCGGAGACCCCGTCCAGATACCGGCCACACCCACCGGTCTCGCCGCGGGCTCCCCGACCTCCACCTCCGTGCCGCTGTCCTGGCCCGCCGTCTCCGGCGCCACCTCGTACAAGGTCTACCGGGGCGGAACCCTCGCGGGGACCGTCACCGGCACCTCGTACACCGCGACCGGCCTCACGCCCTCCACCTCGTACAGCTTCCAGGTCTCGGCGGTGAACAGCGCCGGCGAGTCCGCGAAGTCCACGGCCGTCTCCGCGACCACGACATCCGGCGGCGGAGGCAGCGGCGGCGACCTCCCCGCCCACGCGCTCGTCGGCTACCTCCACGCCAGCTTCGCCAACGGCTCCGGCTACACCAGGATGGCCGACGTCCCCGACTCCTGGGACGTCATCAACCTCGCCTTCGGCGAGCCGACCTCGGTGACCTCCGGCGACATCCGCTTCTCCCTCTGCCCGGCCGCCGAATGCCCGAACGTGGAGTCCCTCGCGGACTTCAAGGCGGCGATCAAGGCCAAGCAGGCCGCCGGCAAGAAGGTCCTCATCTCCATCGGCGGCCAGAACGGCCAGGTCCAGCTCTCCACCACGGCCGCCCGCGACGCCTTCGTCTCCTCCGTCTCGAAGATCATCGACGAGTACGGACTCGACGGCCTGGACATCGACTTCGAGGGCCACTCCCTCTCGCTGCAGACCGGTGACACCGACTTCCGCAACCCCACCAGCCCCGTGATCGTCCATCTCATCTCGGCGGTCAAGTCGCTGAAGGCGAAGTACGGTTCCGACTTCGTCCTGACGATGGCCCCGGAGACCTTCTTCGTCCAGCTCGGCTACCAGTTCTACGGCTCCGGCCAGTGGGGCGGCCAGGACCCCCGGGCCGGCGCCTACCTCCCCGTCATCCACGCCCTGCGCGACGACCTCACCCTGCTCCACGTCCAGGACTACAACTCGGGCCCGATCATGGGCCTCGACAACCAGTACCACTCCATGGGCGGCGCGGACTTCCACATCGCCATGACCGACATGCTCCTCACCGGCTTCCCGGTCGCCGGCAACGCCGAGCGCTTCTTCCCGGCGCTCCGTCCCGAGCAGGTCGCCATCGGCCTCCCGGCCTCGACGCAGGCGGGCAACGGCCACACCACGCCGTCCGAGGTGAACAAGGCCCTGGACTGCCTGACGAAGAAGACGAACTGCGGCAGCTACCAGACGCACGGCACCTGGCCCGCGCTGCGCGGCCTGATGACCTGGTCCGTCAACTGGGACCGCTTCAACGGCTGGGAGTTCAGCCGGAACTTCGACGCCTACCGCTGGAGCTGACGGCCGGACCCCGGCCGGTGACCGTCCGTCCGGCGACGCGACCGCTCGCGTGGCCGGACGGACGGTGAACCCCTCGTCCTCGCCTCCGGGGAGGCGGCGGCGCGGTCGGGTTCAGCCGGTGGTCGCCGTACGCGCCGTCAGCTCCGCCCGGCGCAGGGCCCGGACCATCGCCGGCAGGTCCGGAGCGCTCCCGTCCTCGGGCCGGGCGAAGGACTCCAGCAGCTCCGGCGTCAGCCGGTACCCCTCGGCGTGGTCCATCAGCGTCCCGGCGGCCCCGTCCACGTCGTGCCGGACGTGGTCCGCCAGCAGACCCAGGGCGTCCGCACGGTCGACGAAACGGCTCATCCCGCAGTCGAGGCCGTCGTCGTCCAGGTCGTCGGGGTACGGGGCGCGGTCCCAGGCGCCGTTCTCGAACCAGTAGACGCAGCCCAGTTCATTGCCCTCCAGCCGGTCGCGCAGCTCCTCGTAGGGGAGCCAGTCGGGGCCGCCCGCCAGCATGTCGATCGGCGTCCTGTGCCACTTGACGCCGCTCGACTCGTCCTCGCCGAACAGCACGTACCGGCCCTCGCCCACACGGGAGAACGTCCACCAGGTGCAGCCGCAGTCGTCGAGGTGGAGCCCCTCCTCGTCGATCCAGCAGCCGGTCCTGTACCCCTTCCTCTCCTCCGCCTCGGTGGTCGCCCCCAGTACGGCGACGAGGGCCCAGCGCGCCCACAGCAGCTCCGGGGACGGCAAGTCTCCCGGCAGTCCCGGCCGTTGAATCGTCATCCCGCTCTCCGGATCGTCGGTCACGAACGTGAAGGGCGACCGTACCGCTCGGCGACGACGGGCCAGGTGAGCAGGGGCACGCAGAGCGCGAGCGAGGCCAGCACGTCCAGCGGCCAGTGGTAGCCGCGCAGGATCAGACCGACGCCCGTCAGCGCCGTCAGGACGGCGGCGAGCGGCAGGAGACGGTTCGAGACCAGGAGCGCCGCGCCGAAGTAGGCCACCATCGCCGTCGCCGTGTGGCCCGACGGGTAGTAGCCCGCGGCCCAGGGCTCCAGGGGGCCCGGGCGGGCGGTCCACTCCTTCAGAGGGATGACGAGGGCCGGTACGAGGGCCATGGTGACCCCCGCGCACAGGGCCTCGGCGCGCCGGCCGCGAAGGACCGCGTACGCCATCGCGCATCCGAGGACGGGGAGCGCGACCGTCAGGTTGCCGAGATCGGCGCCGAGTTCGGAGAGCCACCGGGGGACGGTGTCGACCAGAGCGCGCGAGAGGCGTTCGTCGAGCCGGGCGAGCGGGCCCCCGACGAGGACCTGCCAGGTGACGAGGGCGAGGGCGAGGACCGCTGAGAAGACAGCCGGCCTCCCCGGAACAGGGGGGGTGGTTCCGGGGAGGCCGCCTTGACCGGGCCGCCGCGCGCCCCGGGGGGTGTGGGGCGAGCGGCCATCCGATCGGTGAGGAGTTCCGGAGCCGGAGGCTCCAGTGGTGTGCGCGAAGGCACGATCAAGGCGGGGCTGGGGAGGCTCCGCCCTGTTGTCGCTCGCAGTCTCCTGTGAGCGGGGTGTTTCTCTCATCTGCAGAAACCGTACGGCAGAGAAAGGGGGACCGACAGCCGGAACTCCATCCCGCCATCGGCCCCCCACAGCTTCTTCACACCCCGTGCCGAAGAGGCGTCAGATCTGGCCGAACGCGCTCTCGATGACGTCGAGACCCTCGTTCAGCAGGTCCTCGCCGATCACCAGCGGCGGCAGGAAACGCAGCACGTTGCCGTAGGTGCCACAGGTCAGGACCATCACGCCCTCGGCGTGGCAGAACTTCGCCAGCGCACCGGCGGCCTCCGGGTTCGGCTCCTTGGTCGCCGGGTCCTTGACCAGCTCGATCGCGATCATGGCGCCGCGGCCGCGGATGTCGCCGATGATCTCGTACTTCTCCTGCATGGCGGTCAGACGGGCCTTCATGACCGACTCGATCCGCTTCGCCTTGGCGTTGAGGTCGAGCTCCTTCATGGTCTCGATGGAGCCGAGCGCACCGGCGCAGGCCACCGGGTTGCCGCCGTAGGTGCCGCCGAGGCCGCCGCCGTGGACGGAGTCCATGATCTCGGCGCGGCCGGTGACGGCGGCGAGCGGCAGGCCGCCCGCGATGCCCTTGGCGGTCGTGATCAGGTCCGGGACGATGCCCTCGTCCTCGCAGGCGAACCACTGGCCGGTGCGGCAGAAGCCGGACTGGATCTCGTCCGCGACGAAGACGATGCCGTTGTCGTTGGCGAACTTCACGATCGCCGGCAGGAAGCCCTTGGCCGGCTCGATGAAGCCGCCCTCGCCGAGGACCGGCTCGATGATGATCGCGGCGACGTTCTCGGCGCCGATCTGCTTGGAGATCTGGTCGATCGCCTGGGCGGCGGCCTCGGGGCCGCAGTTCTCGGCACCGGTGGGCCAGCGGTAGCCGTAGGCGACCGGGACGCGGTAGACCTCGGGCGCGAACGGGCCGAAGCCCTGCTTGTACGGCATGTTCTTCGAGGTCAGCGCCATCGTCAGGTTCGTACGGCCGTGGTAGCCGTGGTCGAAGACGACGACGGCCTGGCGCTTGGTGTACGAACGGGCGATCTTGACGGCGTTCTCGACGGCCTCGGCGCCCGAGTTGAACAGCGCGGACTTCTTGGCGTGGTCGCCCGGGGTCAGCTCGGAGAGCGCCTCGCAGACCTCGACGTAACCCTCGTACGGCGTCACCATGAAACAGGTGTGGGTGAAGTCGGCGAGCTGCGCGGCGGCGCGGCGGACGACGGCCTCGGCGGAGGCGCCGACGGAGGTCACGGCGATGCCGGAACCGAAGTCGATCAGGCGGTTGCCGTCGACGTCCTCGATGATGCCGCCGCCGGCCTTCGCGGTGAAGACGGGCAGCACGGAGCCCACGCCGCCGGCCACGGCGTCGAGGCGGCGGGCCTGCAGCTCCTGCGACTTCGGACCGGGGATGGCGGTGACGACGCGCCGCTCCTGCGGGACAGCGTTCATGCGGGGCTCCTGGGGGTGTTCTGGACGCACTTGTGGGTTTCTTCCGCAGGCTAGGCGCGGGGGAGGGGCGTGGGCATGCGCCGATCGGGAGTGTTGGGGGGTGTGTCGTTGTCCGGTGTGGACATGGCGGCCGTGAAACCGCTCCCGGGCGTCCCGTGCCCACTACATTGACGGTGGCACAGATGCGGCGACCCGGCTGGTCAGGGGGCAGGGGTTTCATGGAGACCGAAGGCACGTACGAGTCACGCGACACGCGAGAGAACGCCGTGCCGCGCCCGGCGCCGCCGTCGCCGTCCGCGGCCCCCGTACCGCCGGCCGGGCACGCGCCGGCGGGGACCGGCCCCGGCGCCCCGCGGCCGCCGGCCGGACAGCCCCTCGTACCGCCCCAGCCCGCGCATCCGCCGACCCGCCTCGCCGTCGCCGACTGGCTCCGCATCCCCCGCCCCGCCGCGGGCCCCGGCGTCTGGCGCCTCGGGCACCGCGAGCGGCCCGAGCAGGAGCCGGACGTCGTTCCCGGCCGTCAGCTGATCACCGGAGCGTTCGTCGCGTACCTCTGCGGCTGGCTGCTGTGGTCGCTGCTCTGGAACGGCTACCTCGAGGGGTGGTGGATCTTCGTCGACAACTGGTGGCTGCTGCCGATGCTCTGGCTCGTGCCCAGCGAATGGCGGTCCCCCCAGAGCCCCGACGTCGAGCTGTACGTCGCGGCCACCTACCTCTGGTACGCGGCCCTGCTCGTCCTGTTCTCCATCGGCTTCGGCCGTGTCGGCAACTGGCGCGAGGTCTGGCAGCGCTACGGCGTGCCCATCTGGCCCCTGTTCGTGCTCCTGCCGGGGGTCTGGCGGGAGATGCCCCGCACGGTCACCTGGCTCGCCTGGGCCTCCACCCTCTACTACCTGCTGCTGATCGTCGCCCTCGTCGCGGCCGTGGGACGGGTCGGGAGATGGCCCTCCGTCCGCCGCCGTCTGGGCACGGCCGACCCCGCCGACGCCCCGCCGACGCCCCAGAGCCCGGCCGCCGACCCCGCCGAGTGGCCCGAGCTGCGTGACGCGGGGCTGACCGAGGCGGCGGCCCAGCTCGCCGAAGCCACCCGGCAGGGTGCCCTCGGAGACGTGGACTACGCCCGGATCCGACGCGCCTGGCAGGGCGTACGGACCAGGCCGGAGCGGCTCGCCGCCTTCACCGAGGCCGTCCGCACCCGCGGCGCCGCCGCCTGTGGCCACCCCTCGGGCAGGCGTGACCTGCCGGTGCGCACCGCCACCCACGACCTGGCCACCGACCAGGTGCTCATCGGCACCGCCGCCGACCACCCCCGCAACCCCTACCCCCGCCGCACCACCGGCGTCGCGCTCGAGCCCGGGTTGCTCGGGACCTCGTTGGTCGCCGTGGGGCCCGCGGGGGCGGGGAAGACCGTGCGGGTCGTGCGGCCCGTGGTCGAGTCGCTCTGTCTGCAGGCGCTCGCCAACCGCGCCGCCGTCGTCGCCGTCACCTCCCACGGCGCCTCGCTCGGCCCCGACGACGCGTTCGACGTCGTCGTCTCCGTCGGACGGCCCGAGTCCACCCACGACCTCGACCTGTACGGCGGAGCCGACGACCCCGACGAGGCCGCGCGGATCCTCGCCGAGGCGCTCGTCGGGGACCTCGTCGCCGACACCCGGCGCGCCGCCACGGTCCTCGCCCAGCTGATCGGGCCGTTCCGGGCCGCGCACGGGCGGTTCCCCGGCGTGCCCGAGCTGCGCGAGCTGCTCGGCGGGGCGCCCGCGGCCTTCGCCGCGCTCCGCGAAGCCGTCGCGGGCGACCCCGCCCAGCTCCGCGAGCTCGACGCCCGGCAGCGCCAGGCCGACCGCGGCGACGACACCGGCGTCCTCCTCGCCGAGCGCGTCGCCTTCCTCGACCGCCCCGCCTTCGCCCGCTTCTTCCGCACGGACCGCCCGGAGGAGACGCCGCAGTTCTCCCTCCGCGCCGTCGAGCACCCGCTCCGCGTCCGCGTCGACCTCCCCGAACGGGGGCACGCCGAAGCCTCCCGGATCGTCTCCCGGCTGCTCCTCGCCCAGTTCGCCGAGGCCGCCCTGGCCCGCCGTGACCGCTCCCTCTTCGCCTGCCTGGTCCTCGACGACGCCACGTACACCGTCACCGCCGACTCCGTGCGCGCGATCCAGCGGCTCCGCTCCGCCAACGCGGGCGTCGTCCTCGCGCTGCGCAGCCTGGAGGACGTGCCCGAGGCGCTGCGCGGGCCGCTGCTCGGTGCGGTCGGCTGCCGGATGGCGTTCGCCGGGATCGCGCCCTGGGACGGCGGACGGTTCGCCGAGACCTGGGGCACCGAATGGGTGCAGACCCGGGACGTCACCAACCGGCAGATCATCTCCGACGAGCCCCTCACCAAGGCCCTGCACTTCATGCGGCGGCTCGTGACCGGAAAGGCGGCGACGGCGGAGGCCGTGACCGTACGCGAGGTGGAGCGCGAGCGCTGGTCGGCCTCCGACCTCGCCCACGCCGTCCCCGCCGGGCATGCCGTCCTGTCCCTCACCCATGTGCGGGGCGAACACACACCGCCCCTCCTCGTCGACCTTCGCGGCTGAGCCGGAGCGGCCACCCGCGCGCCCTGGCACAATCGGGGGCGCCGCTCGGCTGAGCGGCGCCCCCTCCCCAAAGGTCCGACGGTCGACAATGCCGCCCACCCTCGCCTCACTCGTCCAGCACTCGGCGCTCAAGCTCACCGTCCGCGCGGGTGAGGACCGCCTCGACACCCCCGTGCGCTGGGCCCACGTCAGCGAGCTCGCCGACCCCGTCCCCTACATGGAGGGCGGCGAGCTGCTGCTCACCACCGCCCTCACCCTGGACGCGGAGGACTCCGAGGCGATGCACCGCTACGTCCGGCGGCTGCTCGCCGCGGGCGTCGTGGGGCTGGGCTTCGCCGTCGGCGTCAACTACGAGGACATCCCGCAGCCCCTCGTGGACGCGGCCGGAGCCGAAGGGCTGCCGCTCCTCGAAGTACCCCGGCGCACCCCGTTCCTGGCGATCAGCAAGGCCGTCTCGGCGGCGATCGCGGCAGATCAGTACCGCGCCGTGACGGCCGGGTTCGAGGCCCAGCGGGAACTGACCCGCGCCGCGCTCGCGGAAGGCCCGGACGCCGTGATCGCGCGCCTCGCGTCCCACGTGGACGGCTGGGCGGCGCTGTACGACACCTCCGGCACCGTCGTCGCCGTCTCGCCCGAGTGGGCCGCGCGCCGGGCCGCCCGCCTCACGCCGGACGTCGAACGGCTCCGGGAGCGGCCCGCGCCCGCCAGCGCGGTCGTCGGCGGCACGGAGGACCGGGTCGAGCTCCAGTCCCTCGGTACCGGACGGCGGGTCAAGGGCGCCCTGGCGGTCGGAACGGGCGCGCCGCTCGGCACGGCGGAGCGGTACGCCGTGCACTCCGCGATCGCCCTGCTGACCCTGACCACGGAGCGTTCGCGCTCGCTCCAGGCCGCCGAGGCGCGGCTGGGCGCGGCGGTGCTGCGGATGATGCTGTCCGGCCAGCCCGACCACGCCCGGGCGGTGGCGGGCGACCTGTACGGCGGCCTCCTCGACGCGCCCTTCCGACTGCTGATCGCCGAATCGCTGGGCGCGGAGCGGGACGGCGAACCGCCGCTCCCGACGCTCGCCGAGGAGCTGGAGTCGGCCGCCGCCCGCGCCGGCGAGACGGTCCTGACCGTGCCGGAGGGCGAGGAGCGCTTCCTGGTCCTGGCCGGGGACGGCGGGGCGGTCGTCACCGCCTGCGAGAGGTACGCAGAGCGGGAGTCCGAGGAGACCGGGGTCGTCGTCGGCCTGTCCGCGCCGGCCGGTCCGATCGCGGCGGCGGCCGCGTACAAGCAGGCCGAGCAGGCGCTGTCGGTGGCGCGGCGGCGCGGCCGGGCGCTGGTCGAGCACGAGGACCTGGCGGCGGGCTCGGTCCTGCCGCTGCTGGCCGACGACGCGGTGCGCGCCTTCGCCGACGGGATGCTGCGCGCCCTGTACGAGCACGATGCCACGGGCCGCGGCGACCTGGTCGCCTCCCTGCGGGCGTGGCTCTCCCGGCACGGCCAGTGGGACGCGGCCGCGGCCGACCTGGGCGTCCACCGCCACACGCTGCGGTACCGGATGCGCAGGGTGGAGGAGATCCTGGGCCGCTCCCTCGACGACCCGGACGTCCGCATGGAGCTGTGGCTGGCCCTGAAGGCGACCGGAACGGACACGGAGCAGTCCTAGCCCCGTCCGCGCGGGGCGGGAGTGAACTCTCGCCACCACTCGGCCCCGCCCGCCCCGCGCGGGCGCTCCCGTGCCCCGGGCCCCACGCGCGAGCGTGGCTGTCGTCGTGCCGCGCGGTCCCACGGGCCTCGTGCCGCGCGGTCCCCCACGGGCCGCGCCCCACGGGCCTCGGGCCGCCCCCCACGGCCTCGGGCGGTCCCCCCACGGGCCTCGGGCCATCCCCCCGGCCTAGGGCCGCCCCCCGGCCTCGGGCCGTCCCCCCACGGCCTCGTGCCGCCCCCCACGGGCCTCGGGCCGCTCCCCCCACGGCCTCAGGCCCCCTTCTACCCGAATATGCCGCCCCGACAGAGCGATTTCTGCCCGATCGCGGGCAGGATCATTGATCATTCGCCGCGTGGCTCCCTACTCTCCTGGGCATGACAAGCCCCGCGGTCGATCCCGCATCCGAGGAACGCGCCACCCGTCCCGCCGTCCCCGGAGGCTCCGCCCGCCGCATCTCCGGAGCCGTCTGGCTCGCCCTCGGGATCGTGTACGTCGTCTGGGGGTCCACCTACCTCGGGATCCGGATCGTCGTCGAGACGATGCCGCCGTTCCTGTCCGCGGGGCTGCGGTACGTCGTCGCCGGTCTGCTGCTCGCCGCGATCATCGCCTGGCGGCAGGGCCCCGCCGCACTGAAGGTGACCCCGCGCCGACTCGGCTCCGCGGTCCTGGTGGGCCTGCTGCTGCTCGTCGGCGGCAACGCCCTCGTCGTCCTGGCCGAGACCTCCGTCCCCTCCGGCCTCGCCGCCCTTCTCGTCGCGAGCGTCCCCGCCTGGGTCGTCGTCCTGCGCGCCGCCACCGGCGAGCGTCCCGGCCGCGGCGCCCTCGCCGGGGTGGCCCTCGGCCTCGTCGGCCTCGGCGTCCTCACCCTCCCCGGCCTCAGTGGCGACGTCCGGATCGGCGGCGTGTTCCTCGTGGTCGTCGCCGCGCTCCTGTGGTCGATCGGCTCGTTCTCCTCCGGCCGTCTCCCGATGCCCGTCAACCCCTTCTCCGCCAGCGCGTACGAGATGCTCGCCGGCGGTCTCGGGGGCCTCGGCGTCGCGCTGCTCCGCGGCGAGCACCAGGGCTTCGACCTCGCCGACGTCTCCACCCGCTCCTGGATCGCCCTCGGCTACCTCGTCGTCTTCGGCTCGCTGATCGCCTTCACCGCCTACGCCTGGCTCCTCCAGACCGCCCCGCTCTCCCTGGTCGCCACCTACGCCTACGTCAACCCGGTGGTCGCGGTACTCCTCGGCGCGCTCGTCCTCGGCGAGGCCCTGACCTGGCCCATCGCCCTCGGCGGCGCGATCGTCGTCGGCGGGGTCTGCCTCATCGTCTCGACGGAACGGCGGGGCTGACCGGCACACGGCGGTGCGGGCGCGCGACCGCCTTCCGCCAAAGCGGACAGGAATTCCCGCACACCACTCCACGGCGGACAAGCGCCACCGCGCCCGCTTCGCCCTAACGTGTCACGAGAGCGATCGCTCGCACCCCCGATACGGAAAGGGCCGGGACGCAATGACGACCACCCACGCCTTCTGGCTCGCCGGCCGCGAGGCCACCGGCGAGGCCACCTTCGACGTCACGAACTCCTTCGACGGACGTCTGGTCGGCAAGGTCAGCGTGCCCACCGAAGCCCAGGTCGAAGAGGCCGTCGCCGCCGCGCACGCCGTCGTCGACGAGTTCGCCGCGACGCCGGCGCACGTCCGCGCCGCCGCCCTCGACCACGTGTCGAAGCGTCTCGCCGAGCGCACCGAGGAGATCGCCCAGGTCATCTCCGCCGAGAACGGCAAGCCCATCAAGTGGGCCCGCGGCGAGGTCGGCCGTGCCGTGTCCGTGTTCCGCTTCGCCGCCGAGGAAGCCCGCCGCTTCAACGGCGGCGAGGCCCAGCGCCTCGACACCGAGGCCGGCGGCGTCGGCCGGCTGGCGATCACCCGCCGTATCCCCAAGGGCGTCGTCCTCGGCATCGCTCCGTTCAACTTCCCGCTGAACCTCAGCGCCCACAAGGTCGCCCCGGCCATCGCCGTCGGCGCCCCCATCATCCTCAAGCCGGCGCCGGCCACCCCCATCTCGTCCCTGATCCTGGGCGAGCTGCTGGCCGAGACCGACCTGCCGGCCGGCTCCTGGTCCGTCCTGACCGTGCCCAACGACCGGATGCCCGCCCTCGTCAAGGACGAGCGCCTCCCGGTCATCTCCTTCACCGGCTCCGACAAGGTCGGCTACGCCATCCAGGAGTCCGTGCCGCACAAGCACTGCACCCTGGAGCTCGGCGGCAACGCCGCCGCCGTCGTCCTCGGCGACTGGGCGTCCGAGCAGGACCTGGACTGGGCGGCGAGCCGTATCGCCACCTTCTCCAACTACCAGGGCGGCCAGTCCTGCATCTCCGTGCAGCGCGTGATCGCCGACGCCTCGGTCTACGACCGGCTCGTCCCGAAGGTCGTCGCCGCGGTCGAGGCGCAGGTCACCGGTGACCCGGCGGACGACGCCACCGACGTCGGCCCGCTCGTCGACGAGAACGCCGCCAAGCGCGTCGAGGGCTGGGTGGACGAGGCCGTCGCGGCCGGCGCGAAGCTCCTCGCCGGCGGCAAGCGCGAGGGCGCGACCTACGCCCCGACCGTTCTCACCGACCTCCCCGCCGATGTCACCCTGGCCCGCGCCGAGGTCTTCGGCCCGGTGCTCACCATCGCCAGGGTCGACGGCGAGGCCGAGGCGTTCGCCGCCGTCAACGACTCGGACTTCGGCCTCCAGGCCGGCGTCTTCACCCACGACCTGCAGACCGCCTTCCGCGCCCACCGCGCGCTGGAGGTCGGCGGCGTGATCATCGGCGACGTCCCGTCCTACCGCGCCGACCAGATGCCGTACGGCGGCGCCAAGAAGTCCGGCGTCGGCCGCGAGGGCGTCAAGTACGCCATGGACGACTACACCTACGAGCGGGTCCTGGTCCTCACGGGCCTGGCGCTGTAACCCGTCTTCCGTAGTCCGTACGCATGCGTACGGAACCCCGAGACCGACGGCCGGAGCCCACTGTGCGGGGGCTCCGGCCGTCTTCTCGTCTATCGGTGCGCCCGGAAATCGGGTAGTACGGACGAGTAGCCACAAGGCCCCCCTACGAGCGGCGAGGTGAGCTCCTCATGTCCGCACCCACCCAGCGGCCCAAGGTCACCGAACGCGAGGCCCGGCAGGTCGCCGAGGCCGCGCGCGAGCAGGACTGGCGCAAACCGAGCTTCGCCAAGGAACTCTTCCTCGGCCGCTTCCGACTGGACCTGATCCACCCCCATCCGCTCCCGTCCGAGGAGGACGTACGGCGCGGCGAGGCGTTCCTCGCCAAACTGCGCGTCTTCTGCGAGACCCGCATCGACGGCCGGCTGATCGAGCGCGAGGCCCGCATCCCCGACGAGGTCGTCACCGGCCTCAAGGAACTCGGCGCGCTCGGCATGAAGATCGACCCGAAGTACGGCGGGCTCGGTCTCACCCAGGTCTACTACAACCGGGCCCTCGCCCTGGTCGGCTCCGCGAGCCCCGCGATCGGCGCGCTGCTCTCGGCCCACCAGTCCATCGGCGTTCCCCAGCCGCTCAAGATCTTCGGCACCCAGGAACAGCGCGACACCTACCTCCCGCGCCTCGCCACCACCGACATCTCGGCCTTCCTCCTCACCGAACCCGACGTGGGCTCCGACCCGGCCCGGCTCGCCACCACGGCGGTACCGGACGGCGACGACTCCTACGTCATCGACGGGGTGAAGCTCTGGACCACCAACGGGGTCGTCGCCGATCTCCTCGTGGTCATGGCCCGCGTGCCCGCCTCACCGGGCCACCGGGGCGGCATCACCGCCTTCGTCGTCGAGGCGGACTCGCCCGGCATCACCGTCGAGCACCGCAACGCCTTCATGGGCCTGCGCGGGCTCGAGAACGGCGTCACCCGCTTCCACGGCGTCCGGGTCCCCGCCGCGAACCGCATCGGCCCCGAGGGCGCCGGCCTCAAGATCGCCCTGACGACGCTGAACACCGGCCGCCTCTCGCTCCCGGCGATGTGCGTCGGCGCCGGCAAGTGGGCGCTGAAGATCGCCCGCGAATGGGCCGCCGCACGGGAGCAGTGGGGCAAGCCGGTCGCGCGCCACGAGGCGGTCGGCACGAAGATCTCCTTCATCGCGGCGACCACCTTCGCCCTGGAGGCGGTCGTCGACCTCTCCTCGCAGATGGCCGACGAGGACCGCAACGACATCCGCATCGAGGCGGCGCTCGCCAAGCTGTACGGCTCCGAGATGGGCTGTCTCATCGCCGACGAGCTGGTCCAGATCCGCGGCGGACGCGGGTACGAGACCGCGGACTCGCTGGAGGCGCGCGGGGAACGGGCCGTACCGGCCGAGCAGTTGCTCCGGGATCTGCGGATCAACCGGATCTTCGAGGGCTCGACGGAGATCATGCACCTCCTCATCGCCCGTGAGGCCGTCGACGCCCATCTGGCCGTCGCCGGCGACATCATCGACCCGGAGAAATCACTGGGCGACAAGGCGAAGGCGGGTGCGCGCGCCGGCGGCTTCTACGCCCGCTGGCTGCCGAAGCTCGTCGCGGGGCAGGGGCAGGTGCCGGGCGCCTACCGGGAGTTCGGCGCCCTGGCCACCCATCTGCGGTACGTGGAGCGGACGTCGAGGAAGCTCGCGCGCTCCACCTTCTACGCCATGTCGCGATGGCAGGGCCGGATGGAGCTGAAGCAGGCGTTCCTCGGCCGGATCGTGGACATCGGCGCGGAGCTCTTCGCGATGAGCGCGGCCTGTGTGCGGGCGGACCTGCTGCGGTCCACCGACGACCACGGCAAGGAGGCGTACGCGCTCGCCGACGCGTTCTGCCGGCAGTCCCGGCTCCGCGTCGAAGAGCTCTTCGGCCGCCTCTGGTCCAACACGGACGACCTGGACCGGCGGGTCGTGGACGGGGTCCTCGCCGGCCGCTTCGAGTGGCTGGAGGCCGGGGTGGTCGACCCGAGCGACGACGGGCCGTGGATCGCGGACGCCGCCCCCGGCCCCACGACGCAGCCGAACGTCCACCGCAGGATCCCCTGACGACGGGCGCGGGCCGTCGCGCCGCGGGCGTCCCGTCCTGCGGAACGACGGCCCGCGGCGGGCGAAGCCACGGCAGGATGGTCCCGTGACCGTCATAGAGATTCCCGGTTCCAAGTCCGTCACCGCCCGCGCGCTCTTCCTCGCCGCGGCCGCCGACGGGACCACGACCCTCCTCCGGCCGCTCCACTCCGACGACACCGAGGGCTTCGCCGAAGGGCTCAGGACCCTCGGATACGAGGTCCGGCAGGAGCCAGGGGCCTGGCACATCGAGGGCCGGCCCGCGGGTCCCGCCGTCGACACCGCCGACGTGTACTGCCGCGACGGCGCCACCACCGCCCGCTTCCTGCCCACCCTCGCCGCCGCCGGCCACGGCACCTTCCGCTTCGACGCCTCGCCCCAGATGCGCCGCCGCCCCCTCGGCCCGCTGTCCACCGCCCTGCGCTCCCTCGGCGTCGATCTGCGCCACGAGGAGCACGAGGGCCACCACCCGCTCACCGTCGCCGCCCAGGGCATCAAGGGCGGCGCGCTCACCCTCGACGCCGGGCAGTCCTCCCAGTACCTGACCGCGCTCCTGATGCTCGGCCCGATGACCGCCGAGGGCCTCACCGTCACCGTCACCGACCTGGTCTCGGAGCCGTACGTCGACATCACCCTGGCGATGATGCGTGCCTTCGGCGCGGAGGTGACCCGGCGGGACCGCACCTACACGGTCGCCCCCACGGGGTACAGGGCGGCCGCCTACCCCGTCGAACCCGACGCCTCCACCTCCTCGTACTTCTTCGCCGCCGCCGCGCTCGAACCCGGCCGTACCGTCACCGTCCCCGGCCTCGGCACCGACGCGCTCCAGGGGGACCTCGGCTTCGTCCACGTGCTGCGCCGGATGGGCGCCGACGTGGAGATCACCGACACGGCCACCACCGTGCGCGGCACGGGCACGCTGCGCGGCCTCACCGTGAACATGCGCGACATCTCCGACACCATGCCGACCCTCGCCGCCCTCGCGCCCTTCGCCGACGGACCCGTCCGCATCGAGGACGTCGCCAACACCCGGGTCAAGGAGTGCGACCGCCTCGACGCCTGCGCCGAGAACCTCCGGCGGCTCGGGATCGAGGTCGCGACGGGCCACGACTGGATCGAGATCCGGCCGGGGAATCCGGCGGGCCCCGCCGAGATCGCCACCCACGGCGACCACCGGATCGTCATGTCCTTCGCCGTCACCGGTCTGCGGACGCCCGGGATCACCTTCGACGACCCCGGCTGCGTACGGAAGACGTTCCCCGACTTCCACCGCGTCTTCGGCGAGGCGTTCGGAACGGCCGCTTCCACCCCGTGACCACGCGGGCGAGAACGCCCGGGGGAGGCACCCCGTGAAGACCGCACAGTCTTTGCGGCAAGAATGGGGGGTATGAGCGACCGCCCCTCTCCTCTCGCCGACCCGCACATCGTCTTCGCACCGGTCGAAGGCCGCCGGGACATCGTCGTCCTCGGCTCCACGGGATCCATCGGCACCCAGGCCATCGACCTGGTCCTGCGCAACCCCGACCGGTTCCGGGTCACCGCCCTCGCCGCCTCCGGCGGACGCGTCGGGCTGCTCGCCGAGCAGGCGCACCGGCTGAAGGTCGCGGCGGTCGCCGTCGCCCGTGAGGACGTGGTGCCCCAGCTGCGCGACGCGCTGAAGGAGCTGTACGGCGCCGAGCCCCTGCCCGAGATCCTGGCAGGGGCCGACGCCGCCACCCAGCTCGCCGCCTCGCCCTGCCACACGGTGCTCAACGGCATCACCGGATCCATCGGTCTGGCGCCCACGCTCGCCGCCCTCGAAGCCGGCCGCACCCTCGCCCTGGCCAACAAGGAATCGCTGATCGTCGGCGGCCCGCTGGTCAAGGCCCTCGCCAAGCCCGGCCAGATCATCCCGGTCGACTCCGAGCACGCCGCCCTCTTCCAGGCCCTCGCCGCCGGCACCCGTGCCGATGTCCGCAAGCTCGTCGTCACCGCCTCCGGCGGACCCTTCCGCGGCCGTACGAGGGCGGAGCTGGCCCACGTCACCCGCGAGGACGCGCTCGCCCACCCCACCTGGGCCATGGGCCCGGTCATCACGGTGAACAGCGCCACCCTCGTCAACAAGGGTCTGGAGGTCATCGAGGCGCACCTCCTGTACGACATCCCCTTCGACCGCATCGAGGTCGTCGTCCACCCCCAGTCGTACGTCCACTCGATGGTGGAGTTCACCGACGGCTCCACCCTCGCCCAGGCCACCCCGCCGGACATGCGCGGCCCGATCGCGCTCGGCATCGGCTGGCCCGAGCGCGTCCCGGACGCCGCCCCCGCCTTCGACTGGACCAAGGCGTCCAGCTGGGAGTTCTTCCCCCTCGACACCGAGGCGTTCCCCTCCGTGGGGCTGGCCCGGCACGTCGGCGAACTGGGCGGCACCGCCCCCGCCGTCTTCAACGCCGCCAACGAGGAGTGCGTGGAGGCGTTTCTCGCCGGACGGCTGCCGTTCAACGGAATCATGGATACGGTCACGGCAGTCGTCACCGAACACGGACGGCCCAGCCAGGGAACCTCCCTCACGGTGCCGGACGTCCTCGAAGCGGAGACCTGGGCCCGCGCCCGGGCCCGCGAACTGGCAGAACTCGCAGCGAACGCAACCGCGGAGGCGCGCGCATGACCGTACTTCTCACGCTCCTCGGCATCGCGCTGTTCGCGGTGGGGCTGCTCGTCTCCATCGCGTGGCACGAACTCGGCCACCTCTCCACGGCCAAGCTCTTCGGCATCCGCGTGCCGCAGTACATGGTCGGCTTCGGCCCCACCATCTGGTCGAAGAAGAAGGGCGAGACGGAGTACGGCATCAAGGCCATCCCGGCCGGCGGCTACATCCGCATGATCGGAATGTTCCCGCCCGGCAAGGACGGCCGCATCGAGGCCCGCTCCACCTCCCCCTGGCGCGCCATGATCGAGGACGCCCGCGAGGCGTCCTTCGAAGAGCTCCAGCCCGGCGACGAGAAGCGGCTCTTCTACACGCGCAAGCCGTGGAAGCGCGTCATCGTGATGTTCGCCGGCCCGTTCATGAACCTCATCCTCGCCGTGCTGCTGTTCTTCGGCAGCGCCATGGCCGTCGGGTTCGAGACCCAGACCACCAAGGTCGCCGGCGTCACCAACTGCGTCATCGACCAGAGCGAGAAGCGCGACACCTGCAAGCCCGGCGACCCCGCGTCGCCCGCCAAGGCCGCGGGACTCCTCAAGGGCGACCGCATCGTCGCCTTCAACGGCGAACGCGTCTCGGACTGGAACACCCTCTCCGACCGCATCCGCGCCACCACCGGCGCCGCCACGGTCACCGTCCAGCGCGACGGCAAGGAGAGGGACCTGCGGGCCACGCTCCTCGAGAACAAGGTGCTCAAGAAGGACGCCGACGGCAACGTCGTCCAGCCGCTGCAGTACGTCACCGCCGGCTACCTCGGCTTCGAGTCCGGCCGCGAGGTCGTCCCGCTGACCTTCGGCGAGTCCGCCTCCCGCATGACCGACCAGCTCCAGGCCGGCGCCGAGTCCGTGCTCGCCCTGCCCGGCAAGATCCCGGACCTGTGGGACGCGACCTTCGGCGACGGCGAGCGCAAGGCCGACTCCCCGGTCGGTGTCGTCGGCGCCGCCCGCATCAGCGGCGAACTGATGAACATCGACGCGCCGCCGCAGACCATCCTGGTCTTCTTCCTGCAGCTCGTCGTCATGTTCAACGTCTCGCTGTTCCTCTTCAACATGCTGCCGCTGCTCCCGCTCGACGGCGGACACATCGCGGGCGCCCTGTGGGAGTCCGTACGCCGCCACACCGCGCGGATCTTCCGGCGCCCCGACCCGGGGCCGTTCGACGTGGCCAAGCTGATGCCGGCCGCCTATGTCGTGGCGGGCGTGTTCGTCTGCTTCACTCTGCTCGTCCTCGCCGCGGACATCGTCAATCCGGTGAAGCTGACGTGACCGGCGGGTGGCCGGAGACCCGGGGTGTCCGGCCACCCCCCGCCGGGGCGGTAATCTCGAAGACCTGAGCCCGATGAACCACACCTTGGGGTTGTACAGCTGATGACCGCGATCTCTCTCGGTATCCCGTCCGTTCCGACCAGGCTCGCCGAGCGGCGCAAGAGCCGCCAGATCCAGGTCGGGTCGGTGGCCGTGGGCGGCGACGCACCCGTCTCGGTCCAGTCCATGACGACGACCCGGACGTCCGACATCGGCGCCACGCTCCAGCAGATCGCCGAGCTGACCGCCTCCGGCTGCCAGATCGTCCGCGTGGCCTGCCCCACCCAGGACGACGCCGACGCGCTGGCGACCATCGCCAAGAAGTCGCAGATCCCGGTCATCGCGGACATCCACTTCCAGCCGAAGTACGTCTTCGCCGCCATCGACGCCGGCTGCGCCGCGGTCCGCGTCAACCCCGGCAACATCAAGCAGTTCGACGACAAGGTCAAGGAGATCGCGCACGCGGCCAAGGCCGCGGGCACCCCGATCCGGATCGGCGTCAACGCGGGCTCGCTCGACGCCCGGCTGCTGAAGAAGTACGGCAAGGCCACCCCCGAGGCGCTGGTCGAGTCCGCGCTGTGGGAGGCGTCCCTCTTCGAGGAGCACGGCTTCGGCGACATCAAGATCTCGGTCAAGCACAACGACCCGGTCGTCATGGTCAACGCCTACCGTCAGCTGGCCGCCGCCTGCGACTACCCGCTGCACCTCGGCGTGACCGAGGCGGGCCCCGCCTTCCAGGGCACCATCAAGTCCGCCGTGGCCTTCGGCGCCCTGCTCTCCGAGGGCATCGGCGACACCATCCGCGTCTCCCTCTCCGCGCCGCCGGTCGAGGAGGTCAAGGTCGGCAACCAGATCCTGGAGTCGCTGAACCTCAAGCCCCGCCGCCTGGAGATCGTCTCCTGCCCGTCCTGCGGCCGCGCCCAGGTCGACGTCTACAAGCTGGCCGAAGAGGTCACCGCGGGCCTGGAGGGCATGGAGGTCCCGCTGCGCGTCGCCGTCATGGGCTGCGTCGTCAACGGCCCCGGCGAGGCCCGTGAGGCCGACCTCGGCGTCGCCTCCGGCAACGGCAAGGGCCAGATCTTCGTCAAGGGCGAGGTCATCAAGACCGTCCCCGAGTCGAAGATCGTCGAGACCCTCATCGAGGAGGCGATGAAGATCGCCGAGCAGATGGAGAAGGACGGCGTGATGTCCGGCGAGCCGACGGTCGCCATCGGCGTCTGACCGGCCCGAAGCCCCGAACGAAGCCCCGCGACGGCGCCCGGCGAACCGGGCCCCGGCGGGGCTTCGTCGCGCTCGCCCGACACCTCCGCGACGCGCCAGGTACAGTGCGGAGATCAGCAGACCGCATGGTGAGGCCCCCTCGTGTTGACGCAGACCACCACCCGGGTCCTCGAACCCGCCGACCTCGGCGCCGCGCTCGCCGTCCTCGAGAGCGCCCCCGTCGAGAACGCCTTCGTGACCGCCCGCGTCCAGGCGGCCGGACTCGACCCCTGGCGGCTCGGCGGCGAGATGTGGGGCTGGTACGCCGACGGACAGCTGCGCTCCCTCTGCTACTCCGGCGCCAACCTCGTCCCCATCTGCGCCACCCCCGACGCCGTCCGCGCCTTCGCCGACCGCGCCCGCAGGACCGGCCGCCGCTGCTCCTCCATCGTCGGCCCCGCCGAGCCCACCACCCAGCTCTGGCGGCTCCTCGAACCCAGCTGGGGACCCGCCCGCGACGTCCGGGGCCACCAGCCCCTGATGGTCACCGAAGTGCCCTCCGCCACCGTCGAGCCCGACCCGCTCGTCCGCCGCATCCGCAAGGACGAGATGGAGGTGATCATGCCGGCGTGCGTGGCCATGTTCACCGAGGAGGTCGGCATCTCGCCGATGTCCGGCGACGGCGGACTGCTGTACCAGGCCCGCGTCGCCGAACTGGTCGGCGCCGGCCGCTCCTTCGCCCGCATCGAGGACGGCAGGGTCGTCTTCAAGGCCGAGATCGGCGCCGCCACCCGTCAGGCCTGCCAGATCCAGGGCGTCTGGGTGGCCCCCGAGTACCGGGGCCGCGGCCTCTCCGAGATCGGTATGGCCGCCGTACTGCGCTACGCCCTCGCCGACGTCGCCCCCGTCGTCAGCCTCTACGTCAACGACTACAACGCCCCCGCCAGGGCCTCGTACCGCCGTGTCGGCTTCCGTGAGGTCGGGGCCTTCATGAGCGTGCTCTTCTGAGGCGCTTGTAAGGTGCGGCGCATGGATGACGCTGACGTCACGATCGGACCGGTCAATCTCGCCGCGCGGGTGGACGACGCCCTCGCCGTCCAGGCGCTCGCCTTCGGGCTCAGCGAGGACGAGATCGTCGTACGACGGCACATCGTGCTCCGCCATCTGCTCAACCCGGGCGCGTGCGCGTACGGCGCGACCGACGCCGCCGGCCGACTGGTCGGCTTCGTGTACGGGATGCCCAACGACCGCACCCACTGGTGGTCCGGCGTCGTGGAGCCCTACCTCCGCGCCGGAGGCACCGTGGACTGGCTCGACGACTCGTTCGTCATCACCGAGCTCCACGTCCACCCCTCCTACCAGGGGAGGGGCATCGGCCGTCAGCTGATCACCGCCATCACCGACCAGTCGGACCTGCCCCGGTCGATCCTCTCCGCGATCGACACCGAGAGCCCGGCCCGCGGCCTGTACCGGGCCCTCGGCTACCAGGACCTGGCCCGCCGGGTCCACTTCCCCAGCGCACCCCGCCCGTACGCCGTGATGGGCGCCCCACTGCCGCTGCCGCGCCGGAACGAACTCCGCGCAACCGGTTCGCCACGGAACTGATTTCACCCAGCCCGTACCGCCCGGCTAACCTCCTAGCCATCACCCTTACCCGGCAGGAGTACGAGAACCATGGCCAACGCACCGGTCCAGCGCATGTCCCAGTTGATGGCGAAGACGCTGCGCGACGACCCGGCGGACGCCGAGGTCCTCAGCCACAAGCTCCTCGTCCGCGCCGGCTACGTCCGGCGCACCGCCGCCGGCATCTGGAGCTGGCTGCCGCTGGGCAAGAAGGTCCTCGCCAACGTCGAGCGCATCGTCCGCGAGGAGATGGACGCCATCGGCGCCCAGGAGGTCTCCCTCCCCGCCCTGCTGCCGCGCGAGCCCTACGAGGCGACCGGTCGCTGGGACGAGTACGGCGCCGAGCTGTTCCGCCTCCACGACCGCAAGGGCGGCGACTACCTCCTCGGCCCCACCCACGAGGAGATCTTCACCCTCCTGGTCAAGGACCAGTGCTCGTCCTACAAGGACCTGCCGGTCATCCTGTACCAGATCCAGACGAAGTTCCGCGACGAGGCCCGCCCGCGGGCCGGCATCCTGCGCGGCCGCGAGTTCCTGATGAAGGACTCCTACTCCTTCGACACGGAGGACGAGGGCCTCGCCAAGTCCTACGCGCTGCACCGCGAGGCCTACCGGCGCGTCTTCGAGCGCCTCGGTCTCGACTACCGGATCGTCGCCGCCACCGCCGGCGCGATGGGCGGCTCGAAGTCCGAGGAGTTCCTCGCCCCGGCCGAGGCCGGCGAGGACACCTTCGCCGACTGCCCGAACTGCGACTTCGCCGCCAACACCGAGGCGATCTCCTACGAGCTCGCGCCCGTCGACGGCTCCGCCGTCGCGGCCGCCGAGGAGATCCCGACCCCCGACACCCCCACCATCGAGACCCTGGCCGCGTCCCTCGGCGTCCCGGCCTCCGCGACGCTGAAGAACCTCCTCGTCAAGGTCGACGGCGAGATCGTCGCCGTGGGCGTCCCCGGCGACCGCGAGGTCGACATGGGCAAGGTCGAGGACCACTTCGCCCCGGCGACCGTCGAGATGGTCACCGAGGCCGACTTCGCCGAGCGCGCGGACCTCGTGCGCGGCTACGTCGGCCCGCAGGGCCTGGAGAAGGTCACGTACATCGCCGACCCGCGCGTGGCGCCGGGCACCGCGTGGATCACGGGCGCCAACAAGGAGGGCATGCACGCGAAGAACGTCGTCGCGGGGCGTGACTTCGAGGTCGACCAGTACGTCGACGTCGTGGTGGTCCAGGAGGGCGACCCGTGCCCCAAGTGCGGCACCGGCCTGACGCTGGACCGCGCGATCGAGATCGGCCACATCTTCCAGCTCGGCCGCAAGTACGCGGACGCCCTCAAGCTCGACGTCCTCGGCCAGAACGGCAAGCCGGTCCGCGTGACCATGGGCTCGTACGGCATCGGCGTCTCCCGCGCGGTGGCCGCGCTCGCCGAGCAGTCCGCCGACGACAAGGGTCTGTGCTGGCCCGCCGAGGTCGCTCCGGCCGACGTCCACGTCGTCGCGGCGGGCAAGGCCGTCCAGACGGAGCTGGCGCTGGAGGTCTCGGAGCAGCTGCGGGCGGCCGGCCTGCGGGTCCTGGTCGACGACCGGGCCGGCGTCTCGCCGGGCGTGAAGTTCACCGACGCGGAGCTGATCGGCGTCCCGAAGATCCTCGTCGCGGGCCGCCGCTCGGCGGAGGGCGTCGTCGAGCTGAAGGACCGCCGCACCGGCGAGCGCGAGGAACTCCCGGTGGCCGAGGCGATCGCCCGCCTCAGCGCGTGACCGTGGGCCCGGGGGGGGCGCCCCCCCCGGCGGGGGCCCCGGGCGGGGGGGCCCCGCCC